>JANPBY010000065.1:0-37756 GCA_031430645.1 Actinomycetes bacterium | reverse complement strand
AGCTCGGCATCAAGGTCGGCGTCGGCGAAGGGGTAGTACCCGACAGGGGTGCCGTAGCCGTCGTCGATGGTGGAGGTCAGGGCGCAGTCCCAGGACGCCTCCCAGTCCAGGTCAGTGAGGTCGCCCGTGCTCGCCTCGGGGCACGGGTCCCGGAGGTCGAAGCGCGATGCGAACATGTGACTGATTCTAGGGCATGGCACCGACAGAACGCAAGGGGTTTGTGGAACGAATCTTCAATCACCCCAACGATTTCGCTCACAGCCGAACTCTCAGGGACTCGACCGGTGTCGGCGCACTGGCAGATGCGAAAGGATGGCCCCCATGCGCGCTCATCCGGCTGGACCAAGGCACGGCGAGGTTGTCCATGACTCAGTTCTTGGCGCAGCGCCTGAGGACCTGAATCAGCTCGAGGCAGACCTCTGGGCCGAGGGGGTGAGCCGTGACGTCACCAGCGGTGCGCTCCTTGTTCATGGGGTGGATGTTCGGGACCTCGTCGGCGAGCACGGCACCCCGGCGTTCGTCCTTGATGAAGCCGACGTCCGCGGCCGCATGCGCGAGTGGCGCTCGGCCTTCGGCGACGAAGCCGATGTCTACTACGCCGGCAAGGCCTTCCTCTGCTCGGCGATCGCCCGGTGGGCTGCCGAGGAGGGGCTGGGGCTGGACGTGTGCACAGGTGGCGAACTGGCTGTCGCCCTCCGGGCGGGATTCCCTCCTGACCGTATTGCTCTCCACGGCAACAACAAGTCCGCCGCCGAGATCATTCGTGCGTTGGAGGCCGGGGTCGGGCGCATCGTCATCGACTCCTTCGAGGAGCTGGCCCGAGTGGCCTTCTACGCAGACGAGCGAGGGATCAGGGCCGCTGTGCTGCTCCGGGTCACCGTCGGCGTCGAGGCGCACACCCACGAGTTCATCGCTACCGCCCATGAGGACCAGAAGTTCGGTTTCTCCTTGGCCAGCGGCGCTGCTGCGGAGGCTGCTCGCCGTGCCCTGAAGCTCCCTGCTCTTGAACTCGTCGGGCTGCACAGCCACATCGGCTCGCAGATCTTCGACACCTCAGGGTTCGAAGTTAGCGCTCATCGAGTCGTGGAGCTGGCCGCTGCCATCAGAGACGAGCACGGCGTCGAACTGGTGGAGCTGAATCTGGGAGGCGGCCTCGGCATCGCCTATGTGTCCGGCGATGACCCAATGCCCCCGATCGAGATCGCGGCGCGGCTCCGGGCGATCGTCGAACGGGAGTGCGCGGCGGCTGGGCTGGCGATCCCCCGACTGTCGGTGGAGCCAGGCCGGGCGATCGTCGGCCGAAGCACCATCACGATCTACGAAGTGGGCACCGTTAAGCCCCTGGAGATCGACACAGGCGGACGGCGACGGACCTACGTCTCGGTCGATGGGGGCATGAGCGACAACATCCGGACCGCTCTCTACGACGCGGACTACACCTGCACGCTCGCCTCCCGAGCCTCGATGGCGCCCCCGATGCTGGTGCGCGTCGTGGGCAAGCACTGTGAGAGTGGTGATGTCGTCGTCAAGGACACCTGGCTCCCGTCCGACTTGGCACCGGGCGATCTTCTTGCCATCGCGGCGACCGGCGCCTACTGCCGCTCGATGGCCTCCACCTACAACCATCTGCCTCGCCCTCCCGTGGTCGGAGTGAGGCCGGACGGGTCCACACACGTTCTCCTGCGTCGCGAGACCGAGGAGGACCTGCTGGCCCTCGACCCCGGCTGAACTTGTAGGGCCTTCCCGCGTGGAAGGATGAGGGCACCGCGGGCGACAACGTTGCTGCCACGACAGCCATGACCCGCGGCCGAGGCCTGGAGGATCGATGGGTGCGCAGCCGCTAAGGGTGGCGCTGCTGGGCTGCGGCGTGGTCGGCAGCGAGGTCGCCCGGCGGTTGACGTCCCAGGCAGCGGACCTGGCAGCCCGGGTCGGCGCCGAGGTTGAACTGGTCGGCATCGGCGTCCGTTCGCTCGAGGTGGATCGCCCCGGAGTTGACGCTTCCCTGCTGACCACCGATCTCGCTGGTCTGGTCGCCCGGCCTGATGTCGACGTCGTCGTCGAACTCATGGGCGGGATCGAGCCAGCTCGCTCGCTGTTGTTGTCTGCGATGAGTGGCGGGGCCTCCGTGGTGACGGCCAACAAGGCACTCCTTGCCGTCGACGGCGCCGCGCTCTACGAAGCCGCGGATGCGGCGGGCGTGGATCTCTACTACGAAGCCAGCGTGGCTGGGGCGATTCCGCTGCTGCGTCCGCTCCGCGAGAGCCTGGTCGGTGACAATGTCCACCGCGTCCTGGGAATCGTCAACGGTACGACGAACTTCATCCTGACCAAGATGGACGAGACCGGAGCCACCTTCGCCGACGCGCTGGCCGAGGCACAGACGCTCGGCTATGCGGAGGCGGACCCCACGGCTGACGTCGAGGGTCACGACGCGGCAGCGAAGGCCGCGATTCTGGCGGCACTCGCCTTCCACTCGCGGGTGACCCTCGACGACGTCCATTGCGAGGGCATCACGTCGATCACGGCTGCCGACGTCGCCACCGCGCGTGCCATGGACCATGTCATCAAGCTGCTCGCCATTTGCGAGCGCAGCCCGGACGGCAAGGGTGTTGCGGTGCGCGTCCATCCGGCGATGGTGCCCCGGACCCATCCACTCGCCGGGGTCCGTGATGCCTACAACGCCGTGTTCGTCGAGAGTGAGGCTGCGGGTCAGCTGATGTTCTATGGCCGCGGCGCCGGCGGGGCCCCGACTGCGAGTGCTGTCCTCGGTGATCTCGTCGCCGTCGGACGCAACCGATTGTCGGGCGGGAGAGGCCCAGGTGAGAGTGCCTACGCCGGACTCGTCGTACGTCCGATCGGTGAAGCGATCACGCGCTACTACCTCGCCCTCGACGTGGCAGACAAGGCGGGTGTCCTGGCGACGGTCGCTCAGACTTTTGCTTCCCACGACGTCAGCATCGAGACCTTGCGGCAGGACGGCCACGGAGCCGAGGCCACCCTCGTGATCGTCACGCACCGCGCTGGAGATGCCCAGTTGGCGGGTGTAGTGGAGGAGCTGCGCGGACTCGACGTGGTTCGGGCCGTCACGAGTGTGCTGCGGGTCGAAGGGGAGCAGTCATGACCGAATCAAGTGTGGCCAGCGCCCTACGCACCCATCAGTGGCGCGGCGTGATCGAGGAATACCGAGACCGGCTGCCGGTGGACGACGCCACTCCTGTGGTGACCTTGCGGGAGGGTGGAACTCCTCTGGTTCCGGCTCCTGTGCTCTCCGCGCTCACCGGCTGCACCGTGCACCTCAAGGTCGAGGGAGCCAACCCCACCGGGTCTTTCAAGGACCGCGGCATGACGATGGCGATCTCCAAAGCTGCCCAAGACGGCGCCAAGGCGGTCATCTGTGCGTCCACCGGCAACACGAGCGCCTCGGCCGCCGCCTATGCCGTGCGGGCCGGCATGCTGTGCGCAGTCCTGGTGCCCGACGGGAAGATCGCGCTAGGGAAGTTGTCCCAGGCGCTTGCGCACGGCGCCCGGCTGCTTCAGGTCGAAGGCAACTTCGACGACTGCCTGACCCTCGCCCGCGATCTCTCCGAGCACTACCCGGTGGCCCTCGTCAACAGTGTCAACCCCTTCCGCATCGAAGGCCAGAAGACTGCGGCCTTCGAGGTCGTGGACGTGTTGGGGGATGCGCCCGACATCCACGTCCTCCCGGTGGGGAACGCGGGGAACATCACCGCCTATTGGAAGGGCTATGTCGAGTACGCCGCCGATGCGAGCGCCTCGTCTCGGCCGCGCATGTGGGGATTCCAGGCGGCTGGCGCTGCGCCGATCGTGAGTGGGGTTCCAGTCGCCAAGCCGTCGACCATCGCCACGGCCATCCGGATCGGGAATCCCGCGTCCTGGCAGCAGGCGGTCGATGCCCGGGACGAGTCTGGTGGCCGGATCGACGCCGTGACCGACCGCGACATTTTGAAGGCCTACCGTCTGCTGGCTTCTCAGGAAGGTGTCTTCGTCGAGCCGGCGTCAGCGGCCTCGGTGGCCGGGCTGATCCAGTGCCACATGGCCGGCCTGCTCGACAGTGGTCAGACCGTCGTTTGCACAGTGACCGGTCATGGTCTGAAGGATCCTGAGTGGGCTATCGCTGGGGCGCCACCTCCCGTGACCGTGCCTGCCGACGCAGCCGTCGCGGCTGCCGAGCTCGGCCTCGTCGGCTGAGGTGGCAGACGAATGAGTGCTCCCATGTTTCGCGCCCAAGCCGTTCACGTCACGACCCCGGCCACGTCGGCGAATCTTGGTCCCGGATTTGACGCCTTCGCTTTGGCCCTGTCCTTGCGCGATGACTTGATCGTCCAAGTCACTGACGAGCCTGGGCTGGTCGTGGACGTGGCGGGTGAGGGTGCTGGTGTCGTCCGCACCGACGAGAAGAACCTCGTCGTCCGCGCCATGCGTGCTGCCTTCAAGGTGCTCGGTGGGCAACCACGAGGGCTGGCTGTCGTGTGCGCCAACCACATCCCGCACGGTCGGGGGCTGGGCTCATCTGCTGCAGCCATCGTGTCTGGTCTGTCAGCGGCTCGATGGCTGACAGTCGGTGGAGAAGACCGGCTGCCCGATGCTGCGATGCTCGCTTTGGCCACGTCGATCGAAGGGCACCCCGACAATGTCGCCGCTGCTCTCGGCGGACGGTTCTCACTCGCTTGGACCGGCTCCACGGGTTCGGTGCGCGCCTTGTCTCTGCCGGTTGTTCCGGGGATCGTCCCGGTGATCTTCGTTCCACAGACACAGGTTGCGACCGCCAAGGCACGTCGGCTGCTGCCGGCAACGGTCCCGCACGCCGACGCCGCGCTGAATGCCGGCCGGTCTGCCCTGCTCGTCACCGCCTTGACGGTGGACCCGTCGTTGCTCTTTGACGCGACCGAGGACCGACTCCATCAGAGCTATCGCGCACCCGCCATGCCTCGGTCGGCGACGTTGGTCGCCAAGCTCCGGGCCGCCGGCGCAGCCGCAACGATCTCCGGCGCGGGTCCGAGCGTGCTCGCCCTCACCCGTCCGTCTGAGGTCGAACGGGTGGTGGCGATGGCACCGACGAGCTTTGCGGTCCACGTGCTCGAGGTTGACGGTGGCGTTCTTTCGGAGCCGTATCGGCCTTGACGGCGGTGGTGCGACGTCGGACTCGTGGTCCGCACATGGTCACGACACGGCCACGGTTCACCCACGAGGGGGAACGAATCGCCCGTGCCTGGTGTTAGGCTGAAAGCGCACCAGAAGCCCCCCGGCCGGTGCTCCTCACCACCTCTTCGTGCTTCTTCATGGATCGCACGATGTCTGCTCGAACTGCGTGGTCGTCCATCCCGACGGGGCTCATGTTCCACGTTCGTCGGTGCGTCCATTTCCCCGCTCTACAAAGGAACCTGAGTGAGCGACACCATCTCGGAAGTCTCCGCCGACTCCTCCGCGGACACCGTCAGCGCCACCACCAAGGCCCGCCGATCCACCGGGGGCGGCCTTTCTGCCATGGTCCTGCCGGAGCTCCAACAACTTGCGGGCGGCCTCGGAATCAGCGGAGCCGGCAAGATGCGCAAAGCCCAGTTGGTCGAAGCCATCACCGCAGCGCGCCAAGGTGGCGCAGCGGGAGCCGACACCACCAAGGCACCGTCACGACGCTCGACGTCGGCCGACGCCGTTGCGCCAAACGCCGAGGTTCCGACGAGTGGATCGCCAAGCAGCGAGCCCAACGAGGATCACTCAGGAGGCGGCGACCAGGACCGCGTGCAGGGCAATGAGCGTCCACGCCGCGAGCGTCCCGCACGCGAGCCACGCCCAGCCCGCGACAATCAGCGCTCAGAGAATCAGCGCTCAGACAATCAGATCCAGAACGACCGCCAAGGCAGCCAGAACCAAGGGACTCAGAACCAAGTCGACCGTCAGGGCGCCCAAACTCAGGGCAACCGCGACTTCGAGGAGTATGACCGGCAGGGCAACCGCCGCCGGCGTGGGCGCAATCGAGAGCGCAACCGCCCGGGCGGCCGCGATCGCTTCACCGCAACGCCCGGAGGAGGCGAGGTCGACCCGACCTTCACCGAAGATGATGTGCTCGTACCCGTTGCCGGCATCCTGGACATCCGCGAGAACTACGGTTTCGTTCGCACCTCGGGCTATCTCCCAGGCCCCAACGACGTCTATGTCTCGCTCAACCAGGTGCGCAAGGCCGGCCTCCGCAAAGGCGACGCGATCACCGGAGCAGTCAAGGCTCAGCGAGACCCCGGCGAGCCGGCTGCGGGCAACCGCCGCGACAAGTTCAACGCGCTCGTCCGGCTCGACACGGTCAATGGCGCCGCTCCCGACGAAGCCCTCGTCCGCGTCGACTTCCAGAAGCTGACCCCGTTGTACCCGCAGGAACGACTGCGGCTCGAGACCGAGCCGGGAAATCTCACGACCCGCGTCATCGACCTCGTTGCACCGATCGGCAAGGGTCAGCGAGGGCTGATCGTGAGTCCGCCGAAGGCCGGCAAGACCATGGTGCTGCAAGCGATCGCCAATGCGATCACCACGAACAACCCCGAGGTCCACCTCATGGTCGTACTCGTTGACGAGCGCCCTGAAGAGGTCACTGACATGACCCGGACGGTCAAGGGCGAGGTCATCGCCTCGACCTTCGACCGGCCCGCTGAGGACCACACGACTGTTGCCGAGCTCGCCATCGAACGTGCCAAGCGGCTCGTCGAGCTGGGCCACGATGTTGTCGTTCTGCTGGACTCGATCACTCGGCTGGGTCGGGCCTACAACCTGGCTGCCCCGGCCTCCGGCCGGATCCTGTCCGGTGGTGTCGACTCCAGCGCCCTCTATCCTCCCAAGCGCTTTTTCGGTGCCGCTCGCAACATCGAGCATGGCGGCTCGTTGACCATCCTGGCCACCGCCTTGGTCGAGACCGGTTCGAAGATGGACGAGGTGATCTTCGAAGAGTTCAAGGGCACCGGAAACATGGAACTCAAGCTCGACCGGCGGCTCGCGGACAAGCGCATCTTTCCGGCGGTCGACGTGATCACCTCGGGCACCCGCAAGGAGGAGATCCTCCTGGCCAGCGACGAGCTCAAGATCACCTGGAACCTCCGTCGGGTGCTCCACGCCCTCGATTCCCAGCAGGGCATCGAGTTGCTTCTGTCGAAACTTCGCGAGACCAAGAGCAACTACGAATTCCTGTTGCAGGTGCAAAAGACCACGCCGAAGAGCGGTGGGATCCTCAGCGGCGAGGACTGACCGGATCGCAGAGCTACGACGACCGGGAACACCTTCGGCCGTTGCCGCGTTTGGGACAGCGTGCCGCTCCTGGCACACTAGAGAGCGGTCCGGTTCACGTGCGCGCGATGTCCGCCGCACGACCCGGCGCCGACGACCCCCGAGGAGCATTCAGTGAAGCCCGACATCCACCCTGTCTACGTCGAGACCCAGGTCACGTGCACCTGTGGCAACACCTTCGTGACGCGCAGCACCGCAGCGAACGGCGTCATCCATGCCGATGTCTGCTCGGACTGTCACCCCTTCTACACCGGCAAGCAGAAGATCCTTGACACCGGCGGTCGCGTCGCCCGGTTCGAGAAGCGTTTTGGCGCCAAGCTCGCTGCCGAGGCCGCCACACCCGCCGACGCCAAGTAGCTTCGCCGACGGCGCCGTACCCGACCCCGGGTGCGGCGCCGTTCGCTATCTCTCGTCGCTCGAGAGCGCTCACCAAGCTGACCACCAACCTGCCATCGACCGGAGTCCACGATGTTTGAGAACGTCGAGGCCATGGTCGAGGAGTACGCCGATCTCGAAGCACAGCTGGCGAACCCGGCGATCCACGCCGATCAGGGAGCGGCCCGACGCCTGGGCCGGCGCTACGCCCAACTAGGCCCGGTGGTGAGCGTCTACCGAGAGTGGCGCCAGGCCGGCGAGGATCTCGGGGCGGCCGAGGAGCTCGCGGATGAGGACTCATCCTTCGCCGAGGAGGCTGCCGCCTTGATCCTCCGCCGCGACGAGCTCGCCGGCCAGCTCCGCGTGCTGCTGGTTCCGCGCGACCCCGATGACGACCGCGATGTCATCCTCGAGGTGAAGGCTGGTGAGGGCGGTGACGAGTCGGCGCTCTTTGCAGGGGACCTGCTTCGGATGTACCTCCGCTATGCCGAGCGCAGAGGCTGGAAGACCGAGGTGCTCGACAGCCAGGAGTCTGACCTTGGCGGCTTCAAGGACGTGTCGGTTGCTGTGAAGGCGCGCGGTAACGTCGAGCATGGCGATGCTCCTTGGGCACGTCTGAAGTTCGAGGGCGGCGTGCATCGCGTCCAGCGGGTCCCTGCGACTGAATCGCAAGGACGGATCCACACCTCCGCAGCCGGGGTCCTCGTCCTCCCCGAGGCCGAGGATGTCGAGGTGATCATCGACGCCAACGACCTTCGCGTCGACGTGTTCCGCTCGTCCGGACCCGGTGGTCAGAGCGTCAACACCACGGACTCCGCCGTACGCATCACCCACCTGCCGACGGGGATCGTCGTGTCCTGCCAGAACGAGAAGTCTCAGCTACAGAACAAAGAGCAGGCGATGCGAATCCTGCGGGCGCGGCTCCTGGCGGCCGCGCAGCGGGAGGCTGACGATGCCGCATCGGACGTACGACGTTCGCAGGTGCGCACCGTCGACCGCTCCGAGCGCATTCGCACCTACAACTTCGCGGAGAACCGGATCAGCGATCACCGAGTGGGCTACAAGTCCTACAACCTTGACCAGGTGCTCGACGGAGATCTCGACGACGTGGTGCAAGCCTGCGTCGACGCCGATATGGCTGAGCGGCTGTCCGGCGCATGACCTCGGGTGTCCCGCTCGATGACGAAGCCGCGGGGCACTCGACCGACCTGCGGCAGCTCGTGCGCGATGCCGCCGTGAGACTGGCCGCTGCTGGTATCGAGAGCGACTGGTATGACGCCGGGATCCTCGCCACCCATGTGCTCGGAATCGAGCCCCGAGAGCTCGTCCTGCACGACTCGTGCACGGCTGATGAGGCAGCAGAGTTCGGAGCACTGGTGGAGCAGCGGTGCGCGAGGATTCCGCTTCAGCACCTCACCGGGCGGGCCCACTTCCGCCACCTGTCGTTGACGGTCGGCCCTGGCGTGTTCATTCCTCGCCCGGAGACCGAAGTGGTCGTTGAGGCGGCCCTGGACGAGTTGCGCGCGTTGGTCGTTCGCGGGGTCGCTGGTCCCGTCGTCGTAGACCTCTGCACCGGCTCGGGGGCGATCGCCGCGGCGATCGCTGTTGAGGCACCTCAGGCCCGGGTGTCGGCGGTCGAGCTCTCGGCGGAGGCTCACGGCTGGGCGCAACGCAACCTCCGTGGCCTGGGTGTGGACTTGCGGGTGGGCGATGCAGCGACAGCGTTCCCCGATCTGGACGGGACCGTCGATGTCGTGATCTCCAACCCGCCCTACATTCCTCACGGGGCAGTCATCCGCGACCCTGAGGTCCTCGAGCACGATCCGGGACTCGCGCTGTGGGGGGGAGGCGAGGACGGATTGGAGGTCATGCGGGGGGTCATCGCTCGCGCTGCTGAACTGCTCACTCCTGGTGGCCTGGTCGTGGTGGAGCACGCAGACGTCCAGGGGGAGGCGGTCGTCGCGCTCCTCGAAGGCACCGGGTGCTTCTTCGACGTGACGGATCACCCTGACCTTGCCGGCCGCGACCGATTCACAACCGGGCGACGCACTGGGGCAGGATCCGCGTCGTGAGCCGATTCTTCGACTGTGCGGTGCCCGCCGAGCGCGAGAGGGGCCTCAACCAGGCCACTTCCACCGTGCAGCGGGGGCAGCTCGTGGTGCTCCCGACCGACACGGTGTACGGCCTTGGTTGCGACGCCTTCTCTTCGGCGGGGGTTCGCTCGCTGCTGGCGGCGAAGGGTCGCGGCAGGGACATGCCTGT
This sequence comes from Actinomycetes bacterium, assembly GCA_031430645.1. Lineage (GTDB taxonomy): Bacteria > Actinomycetota > Actinomycetes > DATJPE01 > DATJPE01 > JANPBY01. Next base: position 27,832 of record JANPBY010000065.1, on the reverse strand, counting down.
TCCCGTGCTCGTCGGAAGTCCGCAGACCCTCGATGGCCTCGCTGCCACCCTGACCCAGCAGGTGCGTGATCTCGTGGAGGCCTTCTGGCCGGGACCACTGACCGTGGTCTGTCGGCAGGCGCCCTCCTTGGCGTGGGATCTGGGTGACACTGGTGGCACCGTCGCGGTGCGGATGCCGCTGCATCCGGTGGCGATTGAGCTGCTGCGGTCCGTTGGTCCGATGGCTGTGTCCTCCGCGAACCGTTCCGGACAACTGCCGGCGACGACCTTGGACAACGCGGTGGAGCAGCTCGGGGACGCCGTCGATGTCTATCTCGACGGGGGGACCTGCGCCTCTTCACTACCCTCCTCCATCGTCGATGTCAGCGGTCCGGTGCCGGTGCTGCTTCGCGCCGGGGCCTTGGAGGCAGACGTGATTCGCACCGTGGTGCCAGGCTTGGTCGAGTCCGAATGATCGCTGTGAACCCCTTCCTGGTCCTCCACGTCTGCACGGGCAACATCTGCCGCTCACCGATGGCGGAGCTCCTAATGCGTCGCCGGCTTGACACGACGTATGGCGCCGCAGCCGCCAACGTGGTCCTGGATGGAGCAGGAACCTACTCCGGGCATGCCGGGGCCGGCATCAACCCACCCGCCGGCCAGGTGCTCGCTGACCTGGGCGTCGACGCTTCGGAGTTTCGCGCCCAGGCGCTGTCTCGGCTGGCCATCGAGCGCGCCGACCTGGTGCTGTGCGCCACGCATGACCATGTGCTCCAGGTCCTGGCCAGGGTCCCGTCGGTCAGTGGGCGCGCCTTCACCCTGCGCCAGTTCGCTGCGGTTGCCTCGGTACTTGATGCGGCGGGACTCGAGCCGAGCAAAGACCCTGCCCACCGGCTGGCCATTCTTCGCGACCTCGCCCCGGACCATCCGGCGCTCCCGGGGCGCGAGGCCGACATCGAGGATCCGTACGGTCAACCGATGGATGTGTACCGGGCCACCGCGATGCAGATCCGTGGTGCCGTGCGTTCGGTCGTTGGGGCTCCAACCACCGAGGGCTAGAATCGGCCCGCCGCCGACCGCCGAGGAGAACTTCATGAGCGCCGTCCCCTACTGGGGTCCTGACTTTGCAGCCCTTCAGGACCAGGATCCAGAGATCGCCGGGATCGTTCTCGAGGAACTCGACCGCCTCCGCACGGGTCTGCAGCTGATCGCGAGTGAGAATTTCACCTCACCCGCGGTGCTGGCTGCGCTTGGGTCGACCTTGTCGAACAAGTACGCCGAGGGGTTTCCGGACAAGCGCTACTACGGTGGCTGTGGCGTCGTCGACCAGGCTGAAACCATCGGCATCGCCCGGGCCAAGGAGCTGTTCGGCGCTGAGCACGCCAACCTTCAGCCGCATTCGGGCGCGAGCGCGAACTTGGCCGCTTATGCGGCCTTCCTCTCGCCCGGCGACACGGTCCTCGCGATGGACCTCAAGCAAGGTGGACACCTCACCCACGGCTCGCGGGTGAACTTCTCCGGGCGATGGTTCAACCCTGTGTCCTACGGCGTCTCCGCCGAGACCGAATTGATCGACTATGACCAGGTGCGCGACATGGCTCGCGAGCACCAGCCGAAGATGATCATCTGTGGAGCAACGGCCTACCCCCGGCTCATCGACTTCGCGGCGTTCCGCGAGATCGCCGACGAGGTCGGAGCGGTCCTGATGGTCGATGCTGCCCACTTCATCGGGCTGGTCGCCGGCGGCGCGATCCCCAGCCCGGTGCCGTACGCCGACGTGGTCTGCTTCACCACCCACAAGGTCTTGCGCGGGCCGCGCGGCGGCATGATCGTGTGCCGTGAAGAGCACGCCGCCAAGATCGACAAGGCGGTCTTCCCGTTCTTGCAAGGTGGGCCTCTCATGCATGCCGTCGCGGCCAAGGCCGTCGTGCTCAAGGAGTGCTCGACCCCGGCTTATCAGGCCTACGCACGCGACGTCGTAGCGAACGCACAGGCCCTGGCTGCCGCACTGGACGCAGAAGGCATGCGCCCGGTGTCCGGGGGCACCGACACCCACCTCGCCCTCATCGACCTGCGTGGAGTCGACGTCACGGGCACCGACGCCGAGCAGCGCTGTGACGCCGCGCGAATCACCTTGAACAAGAACGCCATCCCCTACGACCCGCAGCCGCCGATGGTGGCGAGCGGGATCCGGGTCGGGACCGCGGCGCTCTCGACGCAAGGCATGGGCCCAGAGCAAATGCCGGAGGTCGCCTCGCTCATCGCCCGAGCGGTGAAGGACAGCGACGGAAGTGCCACGGCGGAGGTCGCCGAAGCCGTCTCTGCTCTCACGGCCAAATTCCCCGCCTACCCCCACGCCTGAGGTAGCGCGCCTGTCGTGCGCGAATACTTACTGACGCTGTTCGTCGCCGCAGCGGTCACCTACCTGACCACTGGCCTGGTCCGTGAATTCGCGATCCGCTACGGCGTTATGGCGGAGGTGCGCGACCGCGACGTTCACGACGTACCCATCCCTCGGCTCGGGGGAGTCGCGATGCTCTTCGGTTTCCTGGCCGCGCTGATTGTGGCCAGTGAGCTGCCGCTGCTGTCTTCGGTCTTCGGCGGCTCGACGAGCACCTGGGGTGGACTGGTGACCGGGTCCGTGATCATTTGCGCGCTAGGGGCCATCGACGATCGTTGGGGCCTGGACGCGATGACCAAGCTCGCGGGGCAGAGCTTGGCGGCCGGTCTGATGGCCGTACAGGGCGTCCAGCTGTTGTTCTTGCCCTGGCCCGGCCAGACCATTGTCCTCGGGCCGGCCGAAGGCACCCTCCTTACCGTGTTGGTCGTCGTCGTGACGGTCAACGCCGTCAACTTCGTCGATGGACTGGATGGCCTCGCGGCGGGGATCGTCGGTATCGCCTCGGCGGCGTTCTTCCTCTTTGCCTATCTGCTCTCCGTGCAGAACGACCTTGACCGGGCGACCCCCGCAGCGCTGGTGACGGCCGTGCTCACCGGGATGTGTCTGGGCTTCCTGCCGCACAACTTCAACCCGGCCCGGATCTTCATGGGTGACAGCGGTTCGATGCTCATCGGGCTGCTCCTGGCGGCCGGGCTGATCCTGCTCACGGGGAACGTGGACCCCGAGCTCGTGAGCGGGCTCGGCGTTGTTCCAGCCTTCTTGCCGTTTCTCATCCCGCTCGCGGTCATCGCCGTGCCCTTCCTCGATCTCCTGCTTGCCGTCATTCGCAGAACGCGCGCCGGCCGATCACCCTTTGCCCCGGACAAGCAGCATCTCCATCACCGGTTGCTCGAAATGGGCCACTCCCAACGCCGCGCCGTGCTCGTGATGTACGCCGGCACGGCCCTGCTGGCCTTCGGTTCTGTGGCCTTGGCGCTGGTGCCCGTGTCCTGGGCGCTGCTCTTCTTGACTCTTGGGGCGGTGGCCCTTGCAGTGGTGGTCTTCTGGCCTCGATGGGTGGCTGCTCGCGCTGTTGGCTGAGTGGGTTCCGTGGAAGCCCTGTGATAGCGTCCGGCTACGAGATTCTGGTCGGTCGACACCCCTCAATAGTCGTCGAGGACAACGCATGGGGACAGGCTCAAATCCCTTCGTCCTCGCTGGTATCGGTGGGCTCAATGCGACCTGCTGGCTCGTGGGGATCGCGCTCGGGTGGTGGATCGACAGTCACCTGCAAACGATCCCTCTCTTCATGTTGTTGGGTCTTGTGGCCGGCGCGGCTCTCGGCGTCGCCGCCACCTACAAGGAAGTGCGCAGGTACTTGGGCGAGTGAGCCACGACGACCTTGGGGAGCAGGCTGTGAGCACCGATGTGTCTGCGTCGCTCCCGCCAGATCCGGCCATCGGAGCCAATGAAGACGTGGATCCGACGGTCGAGGTTGATCCCACCGCTGCCATGGCTGAGGTGATCCTGCAGACCCGGCGGGCTGTCGTTCCCTCGATCGTGATCGGCGTCGTCGGGCTCATCGTGGGCGTGATAACCGGGGAACTGCTGGCAGCGGTCGGGCTATGCATCGGGCTGGGGCTGGGCATGGCCAACGCGCGGATGCTTCGCACGTCGGTTCAGCGGCGCTTTGAGACTCTCGTCGAGACTCCTGGGACCAAGACGCACTTCCTGTCCGGCGGGGCCGTCCGACTCGGCGTGCTGACCGGCGTGACCTTGCTCGCAGTGGTCCTCGTGCAGCCTCTCGGGCTCGGCATGATCGTCGGGATGATCATCTTCCAGATCACGATGCTCGTCTTGGCGGGGGCATCCATGCTCAAGGTGGCGCGCACATGATCTTCTCGGGCGGGGACGGCGAGATCGTTGTCGGGGAGCACTTGACAGCGACCGTGTTGGGACTGACGTTCAACATCGACACCATGGTCGCGACCGTGGTTGCAGGCACCGTCGTCGTCGTCCTCGGTCTCCTCGTGGCCCGCAGTGCGAGCTCGGAGGTCCCAGGCAAGCTCCAGGTGTTCTGGGAGGCAGTGGTCGGGCAGGTCGAGGACCAGGTCGGCGGAGATCTCAAGGGCCGTGCGCCGTTCGTGATCCCGCTGGCTATCACGCTGTTCGTCTTCATCCTGGCGTGCAACTTCATGGGCGTCATCCCGGCTGGCTACGGCCCAGAACTATTCAAGCCTCCGACTGCGGACGTCAATCTGACCTACGCCCTGGGCTTCATCGTGTTCTTCTGGTCCCTGGGCGCTGGCATCCGGATCCGTGGAGCGAAGTCCTATTTCCGCCACCTCAAAGAGCCATTCATCGCCCTGCTCCCGATCAACATCATCGAGGAGCTGATCAAGCCGTTCACCCTGGCCCTGCGGCTCTTCGGCAACATCTTCGCGGGCGTGGTGATGCTCTTGATCTTCACGCTGTTGCCGCCCTTTTTGCTGTGGATGCCCACCACGGTCTGGAAGCTTTTCGACCTGTTCATCGGGTTGATTCAGGCCTTCATCTTCGCGCTCCTCACGATCTTGTACTTCAGCATGGCGATCGGCCAAAGGGAAGATCACTGACAGCAGGACCACCTCGGCCGCGACCGGTGTGCGTTGCAACCTTGACCATGGATATTGTTGGGCTCGCACCAATCTTCAGAGACAAACCAGACTCGATCCCAAAGGGGAGACATGGCTACCGATCCAGAACTCGTATCCGCGATCAAGACCGCGGGCGGGTTGATCGCCGGTGGACTCGCGCTGGGCGGCGGCGCGATCGGTGCCGCGATCGGTGATGGCCTCGCCGGCAGCGCCTTGATCACTGGCGTAGCCCGCCAGCCGGAGGCGCAGCCCCGGCTGCAGACGATCTTCTTCCTGACGGTTGGTCTGGTCGAGGCGGCATACTTCATCAACTTGGCCTTCATGGCGTTGTTCGTCTTCGTCCTCGGCAAGTAGTTCACGATGTCAGTCACCCTGATATCGAGCGAGGCAACCGAAGAAGCACCAAACTTCTTGTTGCCGAACGCGACCTTCTTCTTCGAGTTGTTCGCGTTCTTCCTCGTCCTCTACATCCTCAAGCGCTTCGTCGTGCCGCCAATTTCCAAGGCTATGACTGCGCGCCAGGAGACGATCCGCAAGCAGCTCGATGAGAGTCGGGACAGCAAGGCTCGGGCTGAGGCGGCCGAGGCGGAATTCAAGCAGGCGCTCGTCGACAGCAAGGCTGACGCCGCACGAATTCGCGACGAGGCACGCGCTGAGGGTCAGTCGATCATCGAGGAACTGCGACAGCGGGCGCAGGAGGAAGCCGACCGGATCTCGGTTCGTGAGCAGGGGCGGCTCGAGGCCGAACGTCAGCAGATCGTCACGCAGTTACGTACTGAGGTCGGCGAGATCGCGGTGCTCTTGGCTGGCAAGATCGTCGGAGAGTCCCTCGACGACGAGGCGCGTCAGCGTCGGATGGTCGAGCGTTTCATCGCCGAGCTCGAGTCCGGCCAGCTCGAATCCAACCAGCTCGAATCCAGCCAGGGCGGCAGCCGGGCAGCCGGCACCGAGCCTGTGGTGGCCGGTTAGTGCGAGGGGCAAGCCGCCAGGCGCTGGCTGAGGTGCGTGAGCGTCTCGATGCTCAGTTGGACGCGGCAGATGATGCGAGCGTTGCGACCCTGGCTGATGATCTCCTCGCGGTCTCCGGCCTCCTCGGGCGCGAGCGCGCCTTGGCGCGAGCGCTGGCCGACCCAGGCACCGACCCCTTGGCGCGGGTCGCGCTGGCCGACGCCCTGCTCGGTGAGCGCGTCGCTCCGGCATCCATGGTCGTGCTCCGAGATGTGGTCGGGCTGCGCTGGTCCTCTTCAGTCGACGTCGTGGACGGAGTCGAGCGACTCGGGGCGCAGGCTGCGTTCGAGGCCTCGGCCCGATCGGGCGCGCTCGATGAGGTCGAGGATGAGCTGTTCCGCCTCGCCCGCATCGTTGAACGATCCAACGATCTCACGACGTCCCTTGCCGATCCTGGCCTGCCGAACGCCAACAAGGCTGGCCTCATCACGGCACTGCTCGCCGGCAAGGCCAATGCCACGACCCTCCAACTCGTCACGAGCGTGGTCACCTCCTTGCGCGGACGTTCCCCGAGTGAGGTGCTTGATGGCCTTGCCACCGAGGCTGCCTCCCGTCGGCGGCGCAAGATCGCGATCGCCAGAGTGGCCGTTCCGCTCGACCCCGAACTTCGCGAGCGCCTCGAGACTGCCCTCGGCACTGCTCTCGGTCACGACGTACGCCTGCAGGTCGAAGTAGACCCGAGTGTCATCGGCGGCATCGTCGTCCAGGTCGGCGACGAGGTCTTCGACGGCAGCGTCTCCAGACGTCTGGACCAGGTCGCCCGCGGGATGACGACGTGAGCGCCCCCATCCGCAGCACACGCCCAACCAATCGAAGGACGCGAAACCGATGACCGAGCTGACGATCCGCCCCGACGAGATCCGCAGCGCAATCGAGACCTACGTCGAGTCCTACCAGGCGGACAACGCCCGCGAGGAGGTCGGCCGGGTCATCGAGACCGGTGACGGCATCGCCCGCGTTGAGGGTCTCCAGTCCGCCATGACCAACGAGCTCCTTCAGTTCGAGGGCGGGCTGGTGGGAGTCGCACTCAACCTTGAGCTCCGCGAGATCGGGACTGTGCTTCTCGGTGACGGCTCGCACATCGGGGAAGGCCAGTCGGTCCGACGCACTGGGGAGATCCTCTCCGTTCCGGTGGGCGACGGGTTCCTCGGTCGGGTCGTCGATGCGCTCGGGGAGCCGATCGACGGGCTCGGCGAGATCGTTCCCGAGTCCCGCCGCGCCCTCGAGCTGCAGGCCCCCTCGGTCGTCGAGCGCCAGCCCGTGAAGGAGCCGATGCAGACCGGCATCAAGGCGATCGATGCGATGACGGCGATCGGCCGTGGACAGCGTCAACTGATCATCGGTGACCGGCAGACGGGCAAGACCGCCGTAGCCGTCGACACGATCATCAACCAGAAGGACAACTGGGACTCGGGCGACCCCAAGCGCCAGGTCAAGTGCATCTATGTCGCCATCGGCCAGAAGGGCTCGACGATCGCCGCGGTCAAGGGCGCTCTCGAGGAGTCCGGGGCCCTTGCCTACACGACCATCGTCGCTGCTCCGGCGTCGGATCCCGCAGGGTTCAAGTACCTCGCTCCGTACACCGGCTCAGCGATCGGCCAGCACTGGATGTACCAAGGCCAGCACGTCTTGATCATCTTCGACGACCTGAGCAAGCAGGCGGAGGCCTACCGCGCGGTTTCGCTGCTGCTGCGCCGTCCGCCGGGCCGCGAGGCGTACCCCGGCGACGTGTTCTATCTGCACTCCCGCCTGCTCGAGCGCTGCGCCAAGCTGTCCGACGAGCTGGGCGGCGGCTCGATGACTGGCCTCCCGATCATCGAGACCAAGGCCAATGATGTGTCGGCCTACATTCCGACCAACGTCATCTCGATCACTGACGGACAGTGCTTCCTTGAGTCAGACCTGTTCAACTCCGGTGTCCGGCCGGCCATCAACGTCGGGATCTCGGTGTCAAGAGTCGGTGGCTCGGCACAGGTCAAGGCGATGAAGAAGGTCGCCGGACGGCTTCGGCTCGACCTCGCGCAGTTCCGTGAGCTCGAGGCCTTCGCCGCGTTCGGGTCCGACCTTGACGCAGCCTCCAAGGCTCAGCTCGGCCGTGGTGCACGACTGGTGGAGTTGCTCAAGCAGCCGCAGTACAGCCCGTTCTCGGTCGAGGACGAGGTCGTGTCGATCTGGTCCGGAACCACCGGTCAGCTCGACGACGTCCCGGTGGAAGACATCCAGCGTTTTGAGGAGCAGTTCCTCGACTGGCTCGGGCGCGAGCGCTCGAGCATCGGGGAGTCCATCGCTTCGACCAAGGACCTGTCCGACGACACTGTCGCCGAGCTAGAAGCGGCGATTGCCGTGTTCAAGGGCCAGTTCCTGACCAGCGACGGCAACCCCCTGCTCGGGAAAGAGGAGCCGGCTGAGGCTCTCGACGAGCAGGACCTAGGGCACGAGAAGGTCACTCGTGTCGTGAGAGCTTCGAGCTGACGTGGGGGCCCAGCAGCGGGTCTTCCGGCGCAAGATCAAGTCCGTCCGGTCGACCAAGAAGATCACCAAGGCGATGGAACTCATCGCCGCGAGCCGCATCGTGAAGGCGCAGGCGCGCCTGACAGCAGCGGTTCCCTACACACGTGAACTCGTGCGGGCGATCTCAGCTGCCGCCTCCCAGATCTCCGGAACCGTCAAGCACCCGTTGACCGACTCGGAGCGCCTGCAGGTCCGTGCGGCAGTCCTGCTGCTCACGAGTGACCGTGGGCTGGCCGGGGCGTACTCCTCCGCCTCGATCAAGGAGGGCGAGCAGCTGACTTCGCTCCTGCGAGAGCGCGGCATGGCTGTCGTCCCGTACATCGTGGGGCGCAAGGGTGTGAGCTTCTACCGGTTCCGCGGCCGCGAGATCGCGAACACGTGGACCGGGTTCACCGAGTCACCGACACCTGAGCACGCCCGCGAGATCGCCGACGCCCTGCTCGAGCGCTTCTTGACGCCCACGGAGGACGGTGGCGTCGATGAGATCCACATCGTCGGGACCCGCTTCATCAACTTGGGCAGTCAGGTCCCTAAGGCGACTCAGGTCCTGCCCCTCGAGGTTGTGGAGCAGGTCGTGGGCAGCACGACCGAGTCGGGCGAGACGGTGATCTTCCCGCTCTATGACTTCGAACCAGACGCCGAGGCGGTGCTCGACGCGCTGCTACCGAGGTATGTCGAGAACGTCGTCTACACCGCACTCCTCAACGCGGCTGCCTCGGAGCTGGCCAGCCGCCGCCGCGCCATGAAGTCCGCCACGGACAACGCTGAGGAACTCATCAAGACCTATACCCGGCAGGCCAACAAGGCTCGCCAGGCCGAGATCACCCAGGAGATTAGCGAGATCGTCGGCGGAGCCGACGCGCTGGCCTCCGCCAACGCAGGGAGCGAGTGACCGCGATGACCGCCACAGCCGAGGTTGGCACCCCAACCACCGAGCGTCCCGTCGGCCGGGTTGCCCGCGTCACCGGCCCCATCGTCGACGTGGAGTTCCCCTTCGAGTCGATGCCGGCGCTGTTCAATGCGTTAACCGTCCCGGTCGCCCCTGCAGCTGGCGACGAAGGCGGCGTGGGCCACGTGTTGACCCTCGAGGTCGCCCAGCACATCGGCGACAACCTCGTGCGCACGATCTCCATGCAGCCGACCGATGGTTTGGTGCGCGGCGCTGAGGTGACCGACAGCGGCGACGCGATCACGGTGCCGGTCGGAGACGTGACCCTCGGGCACGTCTGGAACACCCTCGGCAAGCCGCTGGACGTCGAGGAGTCCTCACTCAACATCACCGAGCGTCGCGGCATCCACGCCCAGGCCCCGCCCTTCGATCAGCTCGAGAGCAAGACCGAGGTGTTCTGGACGGGGATCAAGGTCATCGACCTGCTCACCCCCTATGTCAAGGGCGGCAAAATCGGTCTGTTCGGTGGTGCAGGTGTCGGCAAGACGGTCCTTATCCAGGAGATGATCTACCGGGTTGCCGAGAACTTCAGCGGCGTCTCGGTTTTCGCCGGTGTCGGTGAGCGGACCCGTGAGGGCAACGACCTGTTCCTCGAGATGACCGAATCCGGCGTTCTTGCCAAGACCGCACTGGTCTTCGGCCAGATGGACGAGCCGCCGGGCACACGCCTTCGCGTTGCCCTGTCCGCGTTGACGATGGCGGAGTACTTCCGCGACGTGCAGAGGCAGGACGTGCTGCTGTTCATCGACAACATCTTCCGGTTCACCCAGGCTGGTTCCGAGGTCTCGACCCTGCTCGGCCGGATGCCGTCCGCGGTGGGTTACCAGCCGACGCTGGCCGATGAGATGGGTGAGTTGCAGGAGCGGATCACCTCCACGCGCGGCCACTCGATCACCTCGCTTCAAGCGATTTATGTCCCCGCCGACGACTACACAGACCCGGCGCCGGCCACGACCTTCGCCCACCTGGACGCGACCACAGAGCTGTCGCGTCCCATTTCCGAGCTGGGTATCTACCCCGCTGTTGATCCCTTGACCTCGACCTCGCGGATCCTCGACGCGCGCTACGTCGGTGACGAGCACTACCAGGTGGCCCAGCGGGTCAAGGAGATCCTCCAGCGCTACAAGGACCTCCAAGACATCATCGCCATCCTCGGAATCGACGAGCTCTCCGAGGAGGACAAGCTCCTGGTCAACCGGGCCCGCCGGATCCAGCGGTTCCTCTCACAGAACATGTTCGTCGCCGAAGCCTTCACCGGTCAGGCCGGCTCCTTCGTCCCGGTCGAGGAGACCGTGGCGTCCTTCAAGGCCCTCTGTGCCGGCGATTACGACCACATCCCAGAGCAGGCCTTCTTCATGGCCGGCGGCATCGAGGACGTCGAGGCGGCAGCTGCGAAGCTGGCGAAGTGACGATGAGTTCCTTCGAGGTTCGGCTGGTTGCGTCCGACCGGATGATCTGGTCGGGTCAGGCCACGTCGCTGATCGCCCGGACCCTGATCGGGGAGATCGGCATCCTGCCGCACCACGAACCAGTCCTCGCGCTGCTCGACGACGGCGAGGCTCGGATCACGCTCACCGACGACAGCACGCTACGCGTCGCCGTGCACCGGGGGTTCCTTTCCGTCGACGCCGACCGGGTCACGATCCTTGCCGACTCGGCCGAGCTCGCGGAGGACATCGATGTAGCCCGCGCCGAAGCAGCCCTCGGCCGGGCCTCGAGCGGGGCCGGCGATGAAGCAGACGAGGCAGAGGCAGCGGCGGCTCTACGCCGGGCTGAGGTCCGTCTCGAGGTGGCCACCACCCGTTAGGGCAGGCGTCAGAGCCTGGTTGCACCCGGCGCCCAGAGCACATCGCCGTCGCCGCCGGCCGCAGGAGTGTTGGCGACCCGCGCCAGGATGAAGAGCAGGTCCGAGAGTCGATTGAGATAGGTCGCGGTCAGCGGGTTCATGACCGGTGCGTGAACAGCAAGCGCGGCCCAAGTCGAGCGTTCGGCGCGACGGACCACGGTTCTGGCCACGTGCAGGAGTGCGCTCCCTGACGTGCCGCCGGGGAGCACGAAGGACTTGAGCTTGTCGACCTTGGCGTTCTCGGCGTCACAGGCCACCTCCAGGGCGTCGATGTAAGCCTGGGTGACGCGCAACGGGGGGAACTCGGGGGCGTCGGTCACGGGCGTGCACAAGTCCGCGCCGACGTCGAACAGTTCGTTCTGCACCCGGGTGAGCAAGGCCTGCAGATCCTCAGGAAGTCCGCCCAGGGCCAGGGCGACACCAAGCGCGGAGTTGGCCTCATCGACGTCGGCATAGGCCGCCAAACGAAGGTCGTCCTTGCCCGTGCGACTCAGGTCTCCCAGGGAGGTCGTGCCGTCGTCGCCGGTTCGGGTGTAGATGCGCGTGAGGTTGACCATGGTCCTGAGCCTAGGCCGAGGCGTCGTACGATGCCGCGGTGGAGCGGTTCAGGGTGCACGGCGGCGCACGCCTCGAGGGCGAGGTGCGGGTAGCTGGCGCAAAGAACAGCGTGCTGAAGCTGATGGCTGCCGCGCTGCTGGCTCCGGGTCGGACCACCGTGAGCGACGTCCCCGACATCCTCGACGTCGAGATCATGGCCGAGCTGCTCGCGCGCCTGGGTTGCGAGGTGCAGCACGATCGTCTCAACGGCTCCTTGACTATCGACGTGCCGGACGTGCTCGACCATCGCGCCGACTATGACCTCGTTCGGCGGATGCGTGCCTCGATCAACGTTTTGGGGCCACTCGTGGCCCGGTGCGGTGCCGCCGAGGTCGCCCTGCCCGGCGGTGACGCCATCGGCTCACGCCCTCTCGACTTCCACATCGCGGGTCTGGTCAAGATGGGTGCGACGGTCGAGAGCGAGCATGGCTTCATCGTGGCAAGAGCGCCTCATGGGTTGCAGGGCGCGATGATCTACCTGGACTTCCCGAGCGTTGGGGCCACGGAGAATCTGCTGGCGGCCGCCGTACTCGCACGCGGCTCCAGCGTCATCGACAACGCGGCTCGTGAGCCAGAGATCGTCGACCTCTGTCGGATGCTCCAGGGCATGGGCGCGGTCATCGACGGGGTGGGTAGCTCCACCCTGGAGATCCGCGGAGTGGAGGGGCTGACTCCGACCGACCACACAACCGTCCCGGACCGGATGGTTGCCGGCACCTGGGCCGTCGCCGCGGCGATGACGCGCGGCGACATCACGATCACCAACGCCCGCGCTGAGCACCTCGACCTCCCGCTGGACAAACTGGCCATGGCCGGCGCGGAGGTCCGCCGTCTCGATGATGGGTTTCGGGTGGTGATGGCCGGTCGGCCGAAGGCGGTCGACGTTGTGACGTTGCCCTATCCGGGATTTCCGACCGACCTTCAGCCCATGATGCTCGCGCTCAACGCAGTCGCTGACGGCGCCGCCATGGTGACCGAGAACGTCTATGAGGCTCGCTTCATGTTCGTCAACGAACTCGTGCGGCTGGGGGCAGACCTGCGCACCGATGGTCACCACGCCGTCGTCCGCGGACGAGAGCGGCTGTCCGCGGCGCCGGTCCAGGCCACCGACATCCGCGCGGGCGCGGGACTCGTGCTCGCTGGCTTGTGCGCCGATGGGGTGACGCTGGTCGATCACGCCTTCCACGTCGACCGCGGTTATCCGGGTTTTTTGGATGACATCGTGCGGCTCGGAGCCGACGTAAGCCGGGAGCCGTCTCCCATCCTCGAGCCCTAGTCCGACCTCTGGAGCCGCCGGTCAGGTGGTCGGCTTCTCTAGTTCCTCGCGGGCCCGGTCGAAATCAGCAGGGAACACCATCAGCCGGGTGCCATCGGCAGTTTCGGCGACATTCACGCGGATCCCGATTCGCGCGAGACGGGCCTCTAGGGCTACGGCCTCCTCCGCTGAGCGCGGGATAGCGATCGGAATCAGCAGGCCGTAGTCACCGGGCGGACCGGGGCGTGCCTGTCGGGTCACGACCGACCCCCCACGCCCGAAGGTCCAGCGAAGGAGGAGGGCCAAGCAGCCGACCACCAGGAGGGCTATCCCTGGGAACAGCACGGTCTCGACGCCGGTCACGTTCTTAGTGTGCGGGCGGATCGGCCGCTCCGCCATGGCGAACGCTGCCGCCCTGATGGTTGCCGTTAGGGTGCGCTGACCGGGCCAATGTCGGCCGCGAACGATGTCCTGGCGGGAGCGTGAAGGTGTCCAAGATCGGTGTAGTCGGTGCGGGGCTGATGGGCTCGGGAATCGCACAGGTCGCGGCCCAGGCTGGACACGAGGTCCTGCTGCGCGATGTGTCCGCTGAGCCGCTTGAACGGGGTCTCGCTGCCATCCGGCAGTCGTACGGCCGATTCGTGGCCAAGGACAAGCTCACGGAATCCGACGCCGACGCTGCCCTCGCGCGGATTTCGACCACGACGGACTTGGCGGCTTTCACCGACGTCGATCTCGTCGTCGAAGCAGTCTTCGAGAGCATCGAAGTGAAGCACGAGGTCTTCCGGGTCCTTGACCGGGTGTGCCGCGCGGATGCCGTGCTTGCCACCAACACCTCGGCGATCCCGGTGACCGCCATTGCCGCGGTGACTGGGCGGCCGGAGCAGGTGGTCGGCACGCACTTCTTCTCGCCCGTACCGATGATGCGGTTGTGCGAACTGGTCCGGGGCTTCAAGACTTCCGACGCAACGCTGGCTACGGCGCGGGCTTTCGCAGAATCGACGGGCAAGACGTGCATCGTCGTCAATCGCGACATCGCCGGGTTCGTGACCACGCGGCTGATCTCCGCCCTGGCTGTCGAAGCCGTTCGGCTCGTCGAGTCCGGGGTGGTCAGCGTGGAGGACCTGGATACGGCCTGCCGACTGGGGTTCGGGCACGCAATGGGGCCGTTGGAGACCATCGACCTCACCGGCGTCGACATCATGACCAACGCCGCACGAAACATCTACACCGAGACCCAGGACGAGAAGTTCTTCCCACCCGAGTTGCTCCAGCGGATGGTGCAGGCCGGCGACCTCGGGCGCAAGACCGGTCAAGGCTTCTACTCCCACAGCTAGTCTCGCCCGGCCTGAGCCGCACGTGCTTGTCCCAGGCGTCCCGCGTGTCGCGCACGCCCCACGCGTCGCGCGGCCTACGGTGCTGATCGGGTCGCGGTTCAGGTCCCGCTTCGGCGGTCCCCGGGCACGGCCCGCCAGACGCACCAGGCGCCTTCCCCCCGCCGCGCACCCGCGGCGAGCGCCCGGTGCGCGTACGGAGGTCTCATGAGCGTGCTCACGGCACCACCCCGTTCCTCTGCCAGCCCTGATATCCACTGCTCCCTCCCACCGCGGCTCGACGGCTCCACGGTGGCTGAGGTCCGTCTCACGCTTCACACCGCACTCGACTCCGGGCCTGGTGACCTCGTGGTCGACTGCTCCGCCGTCGAGGCTGTCGACGCGATCGGGCTTGGCGTCCTGGTCGGTCTCCATCGGCGGGCTCACGCTGAGGGTCGCCGCCTGGTGCTGGCAGACCCACAGCCTCGGGTGCTCCGACTGTTCGCGGTCACGCGGCTGCATCGGGTCCTTCACCTCGAGCGCGACGTCCTCCCGGCCTGAGGCCCTTCGTTACCGGTCAGTAGGATCCAGGCCATGGACGGGCGCCGTACGCGCGACAAGCCCTGGGTCATGCGCACCTACGCCGGGCATTCCTCAGCAGAAGCGTCCAACGCGCTCTTCCGGACCAACCTAGCCAAGGGCCAGACCGGACTCTCGGTAGCGTTCGACCTGCCCACGCAGACCGGCTATGACGCGGACAGCCCGCTCGCTCGAGGTGAGGTGGGCAAGGTCGGCGTCCCGATCGCGCACCTCGGCGACATGCGGTCCCTGCTCGCCGACATCCCGCTGGCGACGATGAACACCTCGATGACGATCAACGCCACGGCCATGTGG
Organism: Actinomycetes bacterium; assembly: GCA_031430645.1. Lineage (GTDB taxonomy): Bacteria > Actinomycetota > Actinomycetes > DATJPE01 > DATJPE01 > JANPBY01. The sequence goes on along the minus strand of JANPBY010000065.1, from coordinate 12,464 downwards.
CTGTTCGCGCTTTACGAGGTGGTGGCGGAGGAGCAGGGTGCCGAGGCAGCGTCGCTGACCGGGACGACGCAGAACGACATCATCAAGGAATACCTCTCCCGAGGGACGTATGTCTTTCCGCCCAGGCCGTCGCTTCGCTTGATCACCGACATGGTGACCTACACCGTGTCGGAGGTGCCGCGTTGGAACCCGATCAACATCTGCAGCTATCACCTGCACGAGGCTGGCGCGCCGCCGGTCCAGGAGCTCGCCTACTCCTTGTGCACCGCGATCGCGGTGCTCGATGCGGTGCGTGATTCCGGGCAGGTGTCGCCCGAACGCTTCGGCGCTGTCGTGGCCCGGATGTCGTTCTTCGTCAACGCCGGAGTGAGGTTCGTCGAAGAGATGGCAAAGATGCGCGCCTTCGTCGAGCTCTGGGACTCCTTGACCCTCGAGCGGTACGGCGTGACCGACGCCGACCACCGCCGGTTCCGCTACGGGGTCCAGGTCAACTCCCTTGGTCTGACCGAGGCTCAACCCGAAAACAACGTCCAGCGCATCGTTTTGGAGATGCTGGCGGTGACTCTGTCGAAGGACGCGCGGGCCCGCGCGATTCAGCTGCCGGCCTGGAACGAGGCGTTGGGGCTACCGCGGCCCTGGGACCAGCAGTGGTCCTTGCGGATGCAGCAGGTCCTGGCCTTCGAGTCCGACCTGCTCGAGTACGAAGACCTGTTCACGGGGTCAGTCGTCGTGGAGCGGTTGGTTGCCGACCTCGTTGCTGGCGCGCGTGCGGAGATCGACCGGGTCCAGGGCATGGGCGGTGCGGTCGCGGCTGTCGAGAGCGGCTACATGAAAAGTCAGTTGGTGGCCTCTCACTCTGCGCGCCGAGCCCGGATCGAGTCTGGCGAGGAGCACGTCGTCGGTGTGAACGTCTTCACCACGAGTGAGCCGAATCCGTTGCTTGTGGACCTCGATGCCGCGACTCAGACCGTGGATCCTGGCGTCGAGTCGGCGGCCCTGGCCTCCCTTGAGACCTGGCGCCAGCAGCGTGAGCCGAGCCGGGTCGCGGCTGCCCTGCGCAAACTCCGGACCGAAGCGGCCACCGAGGCGAATCTGGTGCCCGCGACCTTGGAGTGCGCGCGGGCGGGGGCGACGACAGGGGAGTGGGCAGGGGTCCTGCGGGAGGTTTTCGGTGAGTACCGCGCCCCGACCGGCGTCTCGGCAGCCGTGGGCGTTGCCGACGGCGGCGCGGAGTTGGCCGAAGTCCGTACGGCCGTCCGCACAACCGGCGAGGAGCTGGGCCACCGACTTCGGTTGCTCGTCGGCAAGCCGGGCCTGGACGGTCACAGCAACGGCGCTGAGCAGATCGCGGTGCGGGCCCGCGATGCTGGCTTCGAGGTCATCTATCAAGGCATCCGCTTGACTCCGGCCGAGATCGTCGCCGCTGCGGTCGAAGAGGACGTCGACTGCGTTGGGCTGTCGATCTTGTCCGGGTCGCACCTGGTCGTCGTCCCTGAGGTGATCGCCGGTCTTCGGGCCGCCGGGGCGGGCGAGGTTCCCGTGGTGGTCGGGGGGATCATCCCCGAAGCCGATGCGGTGGCCCTGCAGGCAGCTGGGGTGGCCGCGGTTTTCACGCCCAAGGACTACGGCATCACCGTGATCATGGGCCGACTGGTCGAGGAGATTCGTCGAGCCCGGGGACTCGCTCCGCTCGGCTAAGTGTGGCCGCTCGTCCTTCGTTCAGGCGCTATCCCGTGTCCAGCCGTACTGCTCTACGTGCGCGTCGACAGCAGCCATGGCTGCGTCGACGTCCTCCTGGCTGGACTCGGACCGCTGGAGGCCATAGACAGCTGCGCCCAAGGCGGCCAACGCGTCGTCTAGCTGACTGGCTCGGGACAGGTCATCGAGCTTGGTTTGTGCTGTAGCCAGTGCATCCTGGGCGCCGGCGACGGCCTGCGATGCCGCGCCGCGCGCCTTGTCGAGCAACGTTTTGTTCATGGTCATGGACTGGAGGCTACCTGTCTTCGTGCGGTCAGTCTTCGCCGCGTCGTTGCCAGCGGAACGTTGCCAGGCAGAGCACCAGGCCCAGGATGCACCAGAGGACGAGTACGGCCGCGACCTTCGGGAGCTCCCAGGATCCAGCAACTTCTGCTGCCTGGAAGGTGTCCGGAAGGAAGACCGACCGCATCCCCTGGGTGAGCCATTTCAACGGGAAGAGCGCGGCCACCTGCTGCATCCACTGCGGCAGTTCGGCATAGACGAAGAAGACACCGGAGATGAACTGCAGCACCAAGACGATCGGGGTCACGATTGCGGGTGCTGATTCACTGTCCCGGGGCACGGAGGAGAACGCGATCCCACACAGCGTGCAGGAGATGATCCCGAGCACCCCTACCCACAGAAAAGTCACCCAGCCGGCGGCGTCGGGGAGTTGCACCCCGAAGGCGAGCACGCCACCGAGGAGCAGCAGGAAGATCTGGATGATGGCGATGCTGATGACGAGCAAGAGCTTGCCGAGGAAGTAGGCAGCCTTCGGCATCGGCGTTCCGGCCAGCCGTTTGAGGGCGCCGTTGTCACGCTCCAGAGAGATGCCGATCGCGAGCGCCTGGAACCCGCTGTTGACGAACCCGCTGGCGATCATCCCGGCGACGAAGTACTGGCTGAAGGTGACACCTGGGGCGATGTCCTCGTTGAAGACTGACCCGAAGATGAACAACAAGATGACAGGGAACGCGATCGTGAAGACGACAGACTCTCGACGTCGCATGAACTGCTTGAGTTCGATAGTCCAACGCTGAACCCCGACCGCGCCCCAGCTCGGCTGGCGTACGGCCGGTCGGGTGCTCATCGTCGTCACGCGTCGTCCTCGTCCCTGGTGTGGAAGGGCGCGATCATCGCGAGGTAGGCGTCCTCGAGGCTCGGGCGGCGCACTGCCAGGCCGGGGACCTCTCCGCCGAAGTGTCGGGACAGGTCTGCGACGACGCGCGTCGGGCTGTTGGTCGCCTCCTCGCGCTGCTCGCCGTCCTGTGTCCACGTCACCGTCGCGCGGGCTTCGGCGCGCCCGCCGAGTCGCTGCGGGTCGGAGACTTCCAGGATGCGGCCGGCGGCGATCACCGCCACGCGGTCAGCCAGCTGCTCCGCCTCCTCGAGGTAGTGCGTCGTCAGGAGGATGGTCGTGCCGTCAGCGTTGAGGGTGCGAATCAACTCCCAGAAGTGCCGCCTTGCCTCGGGGTCGAAGCCGGTGGTCGGCTCATCGAGGAAGAGCAGTTCGGGTCGGCCAAGAATGCCGAGCGCGACGTCGAGCCGGCGGCGCTGCCCACCGGAGAGCAGTCTGACCCTGGTCCGGCGCTTGTCTGTGAGGCCGACGGCCTCGATGACCTCATCAGGGTCGCGGTGGTCGGGATAGTAGGTCGCGAAGTGGTGGACGACCTCCTCGACAGTGAGCATCTCGATGTCGCCTGCGTCCTGGAGCACGATGCCGATGCGCGTGCGCCAGGCCTGGGTCGAGTGGAAGGGGTCGCTGCCGAGCACCGACACGGTTCCGGCGTCACGGCGACGGAAGCCCTCAAGGATCTCCACCGTGGTGGTTTTGCCGGCTCCGTTGGGTCCGAGCAGGGCGAACACCTCACCGGTTGCTACGTCGAGGTCGATCCCGTCGACGGCTCGGTGCTCGGTGCCGTCCTTGGCGGAGCCGTACGTTCGCACGAGCCCCCGCACGGTGATCGCCAAGCTCTCCATGTGTCAGACCCTGCCAGAGACCGCAGGCCCTGGTCCGACCTGCCCCTGTCACAGGAGCAGCAAGAGCGCAGCAAAGGTGGGAATGGTCGGCTCTCGACGGTCGCGGGCTGCTCGAGCGGCGCTGGACTTGTTGCACCCCGCCGCCTCGAGAACTGTCCGAAAGGGAGCCCGTTTGGCGACCTTTTTGGGCTCCGTTTCGGACAGTTCTTGAGTCGGCGTAGTGAGCCCCATCGGAACGCTGCATGAACGCCAAAGCCACCGGCTCACCCCGTCGCTGCGCCTTTGCCCGTGACCCAGCCGCTCACAAGGCGCGCCGGATCGGGTCCTCAAAAGAGACGGGTGGTGGGGTCGTCCACGCCGCGCAGAGCGTCGTAGTCCACGACCACACAGGTGATCCCGCGGTCGGTGGCGAGCACCCGTGCCTGCGGCTTGATCTCCTGGGCGGCGAAGATCCCGCGCACCGGCGCGAGCAACGGGTCCCGGTTGAGCAGCTCGAGGTAGCGCGTGAGCTGCTCGACCCCGTCGATCTCACCACGCCGCTTGATCTCCACGGCCACTGCGACCCCGTCGCTGTCCCGGCACATCAGATCTACCGGTCCGATTGCGGTCGGGAACTCCCGCCGTACCAGCCGCCAGCCGGCCCCGAAGATCTCCACCTGCTCGGCGAGCAGTTCCTGAAGGTGCGCCTCGACGCCGTCCTTGGTGAGCCCTGGGTCCACGCCCAGGTCGTACGTCGTGTCGGAGTGCACCTCCTCGATCGTGACGACGAGGCGTTCGCCAGCCTTGTTCTCCACCGTCCAGGTGCCCGCCCCGGAATCATCCACGGCGGTTTTCAGCGAGCACGGGGGGCTCATCCAGTTGAGCGGCTTGTAGGAGCCGCCGTCGGAGTGCACAAGCACTGATCCGTCGGCCTTCACGAGCAGCAGGCGAGTGGCCAAGGGCAGGTGGGCGGACAGCCGTCCGGCGTAGTCCACCGAGCAGGAAGCGATCACGAGACGCACGATCGGCCACGCTAGCCGACCTGTCGTGGCGCGGGTTCGCCCCGCCCCTTACGGTTACGTGGTGACTGAGGACCTAGCGGCGTACGACTTCATCGTGGTGGGTGCCGGCAGCGCTGGGTGCGTGCTTGCGGGTCGGCTCTCCGAGGATCCGCAGCGTCGAGTCCTGCTGCTGGAAGCGGGCGGCGACGACAACGTCGACGAGATCAGGATCCCTGCGGCGTTTCCGAACCTCTTCCGCTCCGAGTACGACTGGTCGTTCCGGACCGTGGAGCAAAAACATGTCCAAGGTCGTCGGATGGAATGGCCCCGCGGCAAGGTCCTTGGCGGATCATCATCGATCAACGCGATGCTCTACATCCGCGGCAACCGGCTCGACTACGACACCTGGCGTGATGTGTACGGCTGCGTCGGCTGGGGCTATGGGGATCTACTGCCCTACTTCACCAAGGCCGAGGACAACGCCCGCGGCGTCTCGGACTATCACGGTGTCGGTGGGCCGCTACGGGTCGAGGATCTGCGCAGCGTCCATGAGTTGAGCCACGCGTTCATCGAGTCGGCTGTGGGAGCTGGAATCAAGCGCAACGACGACGTCAACGGGGGCGTGCAGGACGGTGTCGGGCAGTTCCAGGTCACCCAGAAAGGCGGCCGTCGTTGGTCGGCCGCCGACGCCTATCTGAGGCCGGCTCTCGAGCGGCCCAACCTGCAGCTGATCACTGGCGCGCTGGTCTCGCGGGTGGTCATCGAAGGGGGTCGTGCCATCGGCGTCGACTATGTCGTGGCGGGGGAGTCGCGAACCGCTCGGTGTGACGGTGAGGTGCTGCTCGCTGGCGGGACCATGAACAGCCCACAGCTGCTCATGCTCTCTGGAGTCGGCCCGGGTGGTCACCTGCGCGAACACGGAATCGGCGTGAAGTCTGACCTGTCAGGGGTCGGAAGCAACCTGCAGGACCACTTGGCCGCGGGGGCGATCTGGCGCACGCGAGGCACGACGAGCTTGCACGACTACGAGACGGTCGGGCAGCTGCTGCGTTGGCAATTGAGCAAGCGGGGACCACTCACCTCGTCCGTGGCCGAGGCTTGTGCGTTCATCCGGACCCGCCCCGACCTCCCAGCCCCTGACATCCAGTTCCACGTTGCGGCAGCAGCGTTTCTCGACAACGCTCGTAGTGAACCGTTCGGGCGAGGTTTCACGGTAGGCGCGACCTTGGTGTCGGTCGCCAGCCGAGGCACCTTGCTCCTTGCCGGTCCAGACCCGCGCTGGCACCCGACGATCGACGCGGGCTATCTCAGTGCGGAAGAAGACCTCGAGTCGTTGATGGCCGGGGTACGGCTTGCGCGAGAGATCGCCTTGGACGGACCACTCCCTCGGTTGCTCGACGAGGAGTTTCTCCCCGGGGCAGGCATCGTGGCTGACGACGATCTGCGCGAAGCGATCCGGGCGAATGCGCAAACGCTCTATCACCCGGTGGGCACGTGTGCCATGGGCAAGGGCGACGGCTCCGTGGTCGACGAGGAGCTCCGCGTGCGCGGCATCGACGGACTGCGCGTCGTGGACGCCTCGGTCATGCCCACGGTGCCGCGCGGCAACACCAACGCCCCGACCATCGCGATCGCCGAGCGAGGTGCCGACCTGATCCGAGGGCGTACGCCGCTCGCGCCGTACGACCCGCATGCTTGAGGCGCGAGTCCCCTGTTAGCCGCGATCCCTCCAAAAGGTGATTGCACTGTCGACCAGGGGTACCCGAGGCAACAGTGGGACCTGCGCGAGGTCGATCCATCGCGCTTCGTCGGTGGTGCCATCCACTTCGTGGCGTAGGTCGCCACCGACGATTCTTCCCTCGAACACGACGCGGATGCTTTTCAGAGGTCGGAGGCCTCCGTCCAGGCGTCCGCCCCCTGGGAACGTGTTCGAGTGCACCCCGAGGATCCGGTCAAGGTCGATGGAGTAGCCGGACTCTTCGAACACTTCGCGAACGACCGCTTGCTCCACCGTCTCGTCGAGCTCTACGCCCCCGCCCGGCATCGTCCAGAGCGGCTCGACGCCTTCGTTCCACAGCGCGAGCAGAATCTTGCCGTCTTGGACGAGCACGGCGTAGGCGGCGACACGTGTGTCGTAGTCGAGATAGTCCACATGCGGAGGCTAGTTGGCTGGCTCGTCCCTCGGGCGGTCGTGGAGCTTGGCGCGGCGTCCGTGCAGGGCGGTCATCACCTTGACGACCAGGTCGAGGTCGCGCTGCTTGCGATGAAAGGTGAGGAGTGGGACCGGCAGGGGGAAGCGTTGCCGGGTGATCGCTTTGGCCCGGGTGAACTCCCGCAGGCCATCGGCACCGTGGATCCGGCCGAAGCCTGATGATCCGACGCCCCCGAAGGGCAGCGCGGGGACGGTGGCGAAGGCGGCCATCGAGTTCACCGCGGTCATGCCACTGCGCATCTTCCGAGCCAGCTCGACCCCTCGCTTCTTGGCGAACACCGATCCCCCCAAGCCGTAACCGGAGGCATTGGCGCGCTCCACGCCCTCGTCGGCGTCTCGCACCCGGTTGACGATGATCACCGGTCCGAAGGTCTCCTCGGTCATGGCGGTGGAGTCCTCGGGAACGTCGGTGAGTACGACGGGTGTGACGTAGCGCTCACCGATCGACGAGGGTCCACCTACCGCCGCGCTCGCACCGCGACCAAGTGCGTCGTTGACGTGGCGGCGGATGACATCGATCTGGCTCGGCAAGGTGATCGGGCCGTACGAGGCGTTGGCGTCGGACCCGGACCGAACGCCGCTCAACTCCTGCTGGAGCAGCTCGAGGAACGCGTCGCGCACGGAGTCGACGACGTAAACCCGCTCGATGCCCGCGCAAGTGTGGCCGCCGTTCGCAACTCCTCCCCAGGCAGCGGCGTCTGCGGCTGCGCCGAGGTCGGCGTCTGCGTCGACGATCATCGCGTCCTTGCCCCCGCACTCCATGAGGACCGGGGTGAGTGTTTCGGCGCAGGCGGCCATGACTAGCTTGCCCGTCCGCTCCGAGCCGGTGAACGAGATCTTGTCGACCCCGGCCCGGGTCAGGGCAGCGCCCGTACGGCCGTCGCCGGTGACCAGCTGGAGCACTGGGTGCTCGGGCACCACCTCACCGAACATCCGGACCAGGAAGGCTCCGATCGCCGGGGTGAGCTCTGAGGGCTTGTAGACGACCGCGTTGCCAGCAGCAAGGGCGTAGGAGATGGAACCCATCGGGGTGAACACTGGGTAGTTCCACGGTCCGATGACGCCGACGACGCCGAGCGGTTGGTATTCGAGCAGCGCCTGCTGATTGATCGACAGGAGCGACGGTCGCACCGAGCGCAGATCGAGTTCCTTCTTGGCGTGCTTGGCCGCCCAGTCGAGGTGGTCGATCGTGCCAATGATCTCAAGGGTCGCGTCGGCGATCGGCTTGCCGTTCTCACGGTGGATGAGCTGGGCCAGCTCGCGCATCCGGCGGGTGAGGACGCCATTCCACGCCAGCAGCCGATCCCGACGTCCGTCGAAGCCCAGGTCGGCCCACCACAAAGCAGCCAGCCTGGCTCGGTCGACGACTTCGGCCACGCTCGCTTGGTCATCGACCGGCCAGCTGTCCAGCGGCTCGCCGGTGGCCGGGTCGTAGGAGGTGAACCGCTCGAGCGCGTGAGCATCGGCTTGGGTCACGGGCACTCCTGGCTGTGGGTCGGCTGGTGGCTGGCTGTTGGGTGGCAAGTTGGGTGGGACAGAGGTTCGGCCATTCGGAGGTTCAGGGGTCAGTCTGCGACACTTCAGGCCATTCGTCATCACCGCCACGGCTGGTTCAGGGGAGCTCATGTCGCGCACGTTCACCAAGGTCGGCGTCGTCGGTCTGGGCACCATGGGGGCGGGCATCGTCGAGGTCTTCGCGCGCAGCGGACTGACCGTCGTGGGGGTCGAGATCGACGACGAGGCGCTGGTGCGCGGGCGTGGGCACCTGGAGTCGTCGACCTCCCGTGCAGTGAAGCGGGGCAAGCTCACCGAGGCTGACAAGGCGTCGATCTTTGAGCGGATCACCTGGTCGACGTCGCTGGACGACCTGGCGGACGCCGAGCTCGTGGTCGAGGCGATCCCCGAGCACCTGGACCTCAAGCAGGCGACGCTGGCGACGCTGGACAAGATCGTGGCTCCCGAGGCCATCCTGGCCACCAACACGTCCTCGCTGTCAGTGACCGAGATCTCGGTTGCGACCACCCGTCCGGCCCATGTCGTGGGCATGCACTTCTTCAATCCCGCTCCGGTGCAGAAGCTCGTCGAGGTCATCCGGACTGTGATCACCGACCAGAGCGTGATCGATGATGTCAAGGACCTTGCCGCGCAGCTCGGTAAGACACCGGTCGTCGTCGGTGACAAAGCCGGCTTCATCGCCAACGCCCTGCTCTTCGGATACCTGAACCACGCCGTCGCGCTCTACGAGTCTCGCTATGCCACGCGTGAGGACATCGACGCAGCGATGAAACTCGGGTGTGGCCTGCCGATGGGACCGCTCGCGCTGCTGGACCTCATTGGGCTCGACACGGCCTACGAGATCCTCGACACGATGTATCGAGAGTCCCGTGACCGGCTGCACGCGCCCGCGCCGATGCTCAAGCAGATGGTCACGGCCGGCCTCAAGGGCCGAAAGACCGGCCGCGGTTTCTACACCTATGAGACCGCGGACAGTCCGGTCGTCGTCGCAGATGCCATCACCCCGGCCCTCGTCGAAGGGCCGGTTCCAGGCGCTCGCGACATACGCACGGTGGGTGTTGTCGGCTCGGGCACCATGGCCATCGGCATCATCGAGGTCTTCGCCAAGGCTGGCTACGACGTGTTGTACGTCACCCGCGGCGAGGAGAAGGTCCTGGCCGTACGGGCCGAGGTCGAGAAGTCTCTCGAGAAGGCGGTCCTGCGCGGCAAGCTCGAAGAAGCTGACCGGGCCGTCGCCCTCACGAAGATCACTGGATCACCCCGGTTCGACGATCTGGCCGACTGTGATCTGGTCGTGGAAGCCGTCATCGAGGAGCAAAGCGTCAAGACCGCGCTGTTTGAGACCCTCGATGAGATCTGCAAGCCGGGTGCGATCCTGGCCACGACGACTTCTTCGCTGCCCGTGGTGGAGCTCGCCGCGGCGACCAAACGGCCCGGGGACGTGGTCGGCCTGCACTTCTTCAACCCCGCTCCGGTCATGAAGCTCGTCGAGGTGGTCCGGACCGTTTCCACCTCCGACGAGACCGTCGCCGCGGTTCGCGAGGTGTGCCGGGTGCTCGGCAAACACCCGGTGCTGTGCGGTGACCGAGCCGGCTTCATCGTCAACACGTTGCTGTTCCCGTATCTCAATGACGCCGTACGCATGCTGGAGGACCACTACGCCTCCGCTGATGACATCGACGCGGCCATGAACGTCGGGTGTGGCTACCCGATGGGGCCCTTCGAGCTGCTCGACGTCGTCGGTCTCGACGTTGCCCTGGCGATCGAACGCACGCTCTACCGAGAGTTCCGCGAACCCGGCTTCGCGCCGACCCCGCTGCTCGAGCACCTGGTCACCGCGGGCTACCTCGGCCGCAAGACCGGCCGCGGTTTCCGCGACTACTCCTGAGTCGTACGGCGAGCGGGGAGCCATGGCGCGCAAGAACTCCCGTCGCCGAGACAACGCCGACGACGTACGTCCAGTCGGTGGTCCGGAGGTCGTCGAGGAGCACCCCGACGGCGACTGGGTCGTCCGACGGGTCACCGGTTCGGCGTCGACCAAGGCCTATCGCTGTCCAGGCTGCGACCAGGAAATCCGCCCGGCGACGCCACACGTGGTGGCCTGGCCAGCCGATGTCGGAAGCCTCGAGGACCGCCGGCACTGGCACACCTCGTGCTGGTCGGCCCGCGACCGCCGCCGCCCCCGCCGATGACGCGAGACCGAGAGCACCCCGGTGGCGCCACGGTCGAGATCCGCGCGAGCACGGTCCTGCCGGCCCGCCGAGAGCCGCTGATGCTCCGGACGAGCGATGGCCTTCGGCTGGTCGGTGAGCTAGCGCTCCCGCTGGACGCAGAGCCGAGAGCCACCGTCATCTGCCTGCATCCCTTGCCTACCCACGGCGGGATGATGGACAGCCACGTGCTTCGCAAGGCGTCGTGGCGGCTGCCGGCTCTGGCGGGGATGGCGGTGCTGCGCTTCAACACCCGTGGGACGACCAGTGCCGCTGGCACGAGTGAAGGGGCCTTCGAGGCCTCCGACGGCGAAGGACTCGACCTCGAGGCGGCCGTCTCCGAGGCATTGCTTCGAGGGTTGCCCGGGGTCTGGATGCTGGGCTGGTCCTTCGGCACCGACGTGGTGCTGCGGCACGGGCTCGTCCCCGGGGTTGTCGGGGCCGTCCTCCTCTCGCCGCCGCTGCGCCACTCCACGGATGCCGATCTCGACCGATGGTCGGCGGATGGGCGACCACTGACGGCTCTGGTGCCCGAATTCGACGACTACCTACGACCCGTCGAGGCGCGGGCACGCTTCGCCCGGGTCCGGCAGGCGGAGGTCGTCGGTGTCGACGGAGCCAAGCACTTGTGGGTCGGGGAGCCCTATGTCCGCCGGATCCTTGACGAGATCGTGTCCCGCGTGGTCGGACCTGCTGCGGTGCCGCTCCCCACGACCTGGCAGGGTTCCTACACGACGCACTCCGACCTCTGAACGCGTGTCCGTACCTTTCGGTTGATGACCTCGGGAGACTCCGTGACGATCGATCTCGCCGGCAAGACCGCTCTGGTTACCGGTGCTTCGCGCGGCATCGGTCGGGCGATCGCGCTGGCCTATGCCGAGGCCGGGGCTGATGTGGTTCTCGTGGCGCGCGATGCGCAGCGGTTGGAAGAGGTCGCCGGGGGCGTTCGTGCTTCCGGCCGGCGCGCTGTGGTGCTGACGTGTGACGTCACCGACGAGGAGGCAGTGCATGGTGTTGTGGCTGCGGCCATTGCAGAGTTAGGTCACCTCGACATCGTCGTCAACAACGCGGGCGGCAACAACTTCGCGACTCCATTCGTCGGCATGCGGATGGCTGGGTTCGACAAGGTCATGCGGCTGAACGTGCAGTCCACGGCGTACGTCTGCCAGGCAGTCGGCCCGCATCTGGTCGAGCGCAAGACCGGCTCCGTCATCAACGTGGCTTCGGTGGCCGGGTTGCGCGGCACTCCTTTCATGGCGCACTACGGTGCGGCTAAGGCTGCTGTGTTGTCACTCACGCGCACCCTGGCCATGGAGTGGGCCTGGTCCGGCGTTCGAGTCAATGCGCTGCTCCCCGGCTGGGTCGAGACCGACCTCACAGACTTCGCCCGGGCCGATGAAGGGATGGAGAAGTTGCTCATCGGGGACGTACCCATGCAACGGTGGGCTACGCCGGAGGAGATCGCCGGCCCGGCGGTGTTCCTCGCGAGCGATGCTTCGGCCTTCATGACCGGACAGCAGCTCGTCATCGACGGTGGCCTCACGGCCGGCTGATCATCCGAGCCCGACCAAGAGAAATGGTGGCCACATGAACCCCACGCTCGTGCTCCTGCACGCGTTTCCGTTGACCTCGCATATCTATGCCGAGCAGCACGTCGGCCTCGAGGGCGTCGCCGACGTCCTCGCGCCCGACCTACGCGGGTTCGGTAGCACTCCGCTCGGCGCCGATGCCCCCTCGTTGGAGGTGCTCGCTGATGACGTGGTTCGGCTCCTGGATGAGCGCGGGATCGATCGCGCAGTCATTGGTGGCACGTCGATGGGCGGGTACGTC
>JANPBY010000064.1:0-2029 GCA_031430645.1 Actinomycetes bacterium | reverse complement strand
GCGAGCTGTTGCGGCAATCGACGCCGGCGGCTGCGCGCCACGATCTTCCCGGCATTCAAGGTGTTCGGCGCGCTTACGTCGGCAAACATGTCGCGAAGGTCCTGTTCACTTGGCATGGGTTTCTCCCATCGAGTCGTCTTTGAGAGAAATCGCCATCTTGCCGAGTCCGTCACTGAGGTAGCGCTTGACGGCACCCGCGCTGATGCCGAGCCAATCCGCGATGTCGTCGACCTTGAGATCTTCGTAGTAGCGCAACACGAGGCACGCGCGTTCGCGAGGAGTGAGTTTCATGAGTTCGGTGCGCAAATCGAGCCGCGATTCGGTGTCTTCGTCTCTCGGTTCATCGAGGTTGGGCACAACTTGTAAGTGCGCAATCTTTCGCCACCGACTCGTGCGCCGACCCGAATCGAGGTAAGTGTTGAGGATGGCGCGGCGCACGTACGCTTCAGCGCTCGAGATCGAGAATCCGTTGCGTAGCCTGCCGAAGGTCTTGACGAGTGCGTCTTGAACCAGGTCGGACGCATCGTCGCGGCTTCCGGAGATGAGATACGCATAGCGCGTGAGGGCGTCGCCTCGCTCAGCGACGAGGCGCGTTACGACACCTTCCCAGTGCTCGCTCGCCGTAGCGGCAGCATCAGCCAACCCGCGCCTCCTCGGTAGTGTCGTCTCAAAAGTAGTGCTGATCACACATACTTAGACGCGCAAAGCCGATCAAACGTTGGGCTGAGGTTCAACTAGCCCAGATTCTTGCGCAGAACCTTGAGTTGATTCGTGACGGCATCCGGCACGCGGCCGTCAAACGTCGCGAAGAACTCTTCTGTCGAGTCCGCCTCGGCAAGCCACGAATCGCGGTCGATCGCGAACAACTCAGTCATGTCCTTCGCGCTTACGCCAAGGCCATCGGTGTTGATGCCTCCCTCAACCGGGATGAGCCCGAGTGGGCTCTCTTGAGCGGGAACTTGCCCATCGACGCGCTTGAGAATCCACTCAAGCACGCGTGAGTTCTCACCGAATCCTGGCCACAAGAAGCTTCCGTCTTTGCCCTTGCGGAACCAATTAACTTGGAAGACGCGAGGCACACCGCCCGACGCGCGAAGCTCTTGTCCGACCGAAAGCCAGTGCGCCCAGTGGTCGGCCATGTTGTATCCGCAGAACGGAGCCATCGCAAACGGGTCGCGGCGCAATTCGCCAAGAGTGCCTTCGGCGGCCGCCGTTCGCTCGGATGAGATCGTGGCGCCCAGGTAGACGCCATGCTCCCAATCCCGTGCCTCCACCACTAGCGGCACGTTGGTCGCGCGGCGACCGCCGAAGATTATCGCGTCGATCACGACGCCTTGCGGGTCTTCCCAGTCGTCCGAGATGCTCGGGCACTGGCGGGCCGCAACGGTAAATCGTGCGTTGGGGTGTGCAGCGGGACGACCGGATGACGGTGTCCAAGGCTTCCCCTCCCAGTCCGTAAGACTCGCGGGGGGTGTGTCGCTCATGCCCTCCCACCAAACATCCCCGTCGTCTCGAAGTGCAACGTTCGTGAAGATCGTGTTGCCCCAAATCGTGTCCATCGCGGTCGCGTTGGTCGAGTATCCGGTTCCGGGGGCTACTCCGAAGAAGCCCGCCTCCGGGTTGATCGCGCGCAGCTTGCCGTCTGCGCCGCGGCCGAGCCACGCGATGTCGTCGCCGATCGTTTCGACCGACCATCCGTCGACTGTCGGTTGCATCATTGCGAGGTTGGTCTTGCCGCACGCACTCGGGAATGCCGCGGCGACGTGGAAGACCTTGCCCGCGGGGTTCGTGACCTTGATGATGAGCATGTGCTCGGCGAGCCAGCCCTCATCTCGTGCCATTACCGAAGCGATGCGAAGGGCGAAGGACTTCTTTCCGAGCAAAGCGTTTCCGCCGTAGCCCGAACCGTATGAAACGATCGAATTTTCCTCAGGGAAATGGACGATATACTTATCTTTCGGATCGGGCGAACAGGGCCAAGCGACATCGGCCTGGCCAGCTGACAAAGGCATTCCGACCGAGTGGAGAC
>JANPBY010000063.1:0-2361 GCA_031430645.1 Actinomycetes bacterium | reverse complement strand
CGTTCCGCCGCTGGTGTGCCAGAGCCACTTGTCATCGACCAGCACGGCATCGCCCGCGTGATCGTTGAGGCGGCGGATGGTGAAGCGCGTCTGCTTGAGCTCTGTTATACCTGCCTGCCCACGGTGACGATTACCGGCACCCATGGAAGCGGTCACATGATTATGGGAACCAGCACGGGAGGGGGGAGCTCGAACGGCGGGGACGCCCCCGCTGGTGCCAGGGTGCTTATAGTCACCGACCCGGCACTCTCGGCTGCCGATGTCAGTGGGTCCGCCGGCGTCTGCATCGCTGAGGTGTGTGTGACCCTGGCTCCTGACGCCGCCGACGTACTGCGCCACGAGGCAATGACCCAGCACATGGTCGCCGAACTCGCGCGTTGGTCGCAGACAGGAGAGCTGCTTGAGCCGAACACGATCTACCGTCTCGTAGTCGTGACGGAAATCGAAGTGCAAAGTTGGATGGGTTCGACCCCTTATAATGGCACACGGACTCAGACGGAGCACGCATACTTCCAGACCCAAGGCCCGCCCGGGCTAGTGAAGCTCACCTTTCCTCTCGGCACGCCCGACACCGAAAATTTCGACAGTGGTCTTGGGGACCTCGTGTCCTATGTCAAGCAGACCGTTCCGGAAACTGTGCCGGGACCCGGGGAAAATCCTCGGCTGCCGCGCCCTGTCTACCGAGGCTATGACGTCGGCGTCCGCTTCAACGAAGACTACGTTGACCAGATGTATCGCGCCTCGCAGCGCGACCTCGGGCTCTATCTCTATGACCACAACAATCGTCCCGTTCGTGACGCGAGTGACCGACTGATTGTTCTGGAAAACCGATGGGGCAAGGCCGAGAGCCGGACTTTAAGTGAATCAGATCAGCACTGGATCGCGACGGTCAACGGGAGTAATTGCGCGAAGATCGATGAGACGACCATCCAGCCTGACCGCACGCTGATGACGGCTGGCGAAGCGGTGCTCGACGCCGACACCGTGTACGAAGCACGGCTGGTTCCCCTACTTCTGCACGACGACTTCTCGGCGGGTCGCGCGGGCTGGGAGACGCCGGTCGATCAAGGGACGACCGCGGGGCCGTCGGCCTGGACGACGAAGTACCACCCGTTGCGTGCGGGCAGCGCCGCGACGGCCAGCCAGAGCATCGTCGCTCTTAACGGCGCACCCGATCTTTCCACCGTCGATACGGCGTTCGCCGTTATCATTCTCGCGACGGATACTGCTCGGGTGTCCAAGCGTTACCGAATTACCGCCGTAGACAATGCGACCAAGAAGGTCACGGTCCAGGGGAGGCCCGCGCTCATGGGGGGCACTTCATCGTGGGAGATCCCGGCGCTTGGCGCCGTCGTGCAGACGTCACCGATCGCCGGCGGCGCTCTGACGGGGAATGACCCCGTTCAGCCCGGGACGATGATATTCCGCGGCGACCCAGCGACATGGACGGACTACCGCTTCAGTGTGCTACTCCGCAACTCGGCTGGGTCCGGGAGCGGGGCGCCTGGGGCGGTCGGCGTACTATTTCGAGCAAAGGACGCAACCAACTACTACCGCTTTTCGATGGACCAGTTCCGCCGGTACCGACGGCTGGTCCGGGTGGCAAACGAGACGCACACGATACTTGGCGAGGACGACGTAGCATACGCGGGGAATACTGATTATCTCGTGACCGTTGAGGCCGTGGACGACTTGCTTCGCGTATACTTGGACGGCGCGCTTATCTTCGACGTGCACGATGCGACGCACGACCGTGGCCGGGTGGGGCTCTACACGTGGGGAACCGCGGGCGCGCGGTTTTCCGATGTCCGTGTGGACGACCTGCGCAAGGAAGCGCCGATCGTCTACCGCTTCAAGTTCACGACGTCGCAATTCGTGAATGTCTTCCACCACCTCCACAGCTACCAGGACGTAGCATGGAGAGGACTCCCGGCGAGCGTGTCCTCACACAAGGCCAAGGCAAGGGCGATGACCACAGGTCCCACGGACCAGGAGAGGCGGGACTACGAAGCGCTCGCTTCAGCCGTGCTCGGGTCCGCAGCGGATCACATTCCGCCGCAGGTGGAGGTGACGCGGCTGCACGGGGCGAACGGCTTCCTCGTTCGCAGTCCCGAGCCAATCGACTGGAAGCGCACGTCGGTACAGCTCTCCCACGCCCCGGGCGTGCTCGCGCGGCCCCGTCCGCCGGTGGACGTTAAGCTCACCGCTGCGGCATTCGGCGTCGTAGACCCGAACGAGGAATCGGCGACGCTTCTTCTGCGTGATGCGGCCGACCTTTCCGACTACCGGATTGAACGCCGTGTGCTGCCCAGCGCCCTGGCCGAACCATCGGGCGACTCGAGGTACTTCGTTGACGCCTTC
>JANPBY010000062.1:0-2418 GCA_031430645.1 Actinomycetes bacterium | reverse complement strand
AGGTCGTCACGTGACGAGCACCTCCTCGATCCTCAAGCGTTCACTGCGGGTTGTGCTGACTGGAAAGGCTGGGCTGGAAAGGCTGGGCTGGTCTGGAAAGCGAGGAGGGCGGTCCCCCGCTGTGGGGTGCCGCCCTCCTCGACGTTGTCTGCGTCGTCCTCAGGCGGAGATCTCCGCCGGGACGTTCGGGACGATGTTGACCACGCGACGTCCTCGGCGGCTGCCGAACTCGACCGCACCGGCCTGGAGAGCGAACAGCGTGTCGTCGTCACCGCGCCCGACACCTGTGCCGGGGTGGAAGTGGGTGCCGCGCTGACGCACGATGATCTCGCCCGCATTGACCAGCTGGCCGCCGAAGCGCTTGACGCCCAGGCGCTGAGAGTTGGAGTCGCGGCCGTTCCTGGTGGAACTCGCGCCCTTTTTGTGTGCCATCGCTGCGCCTCTGCCGTCTCGTTTGCGTCGTGGTGCGTGACGTGTGGGGGATCCCGTGTGGGGTTAGGTGGACTCGATGCCGGTGACGCGCACCAGCGTGAGCTTGGAACGGTGGCCCATGCGCTTGCGGTAGCCGGTCTTGTTCTTGTATTTAAGGATGTCGATCTTCGGGCCTTTGGTCAGGGACAGGATCTCACCCGTCACGCTGACCTTGGCCAGTGCCTTGGCGTCGGAGGTCACGGCATCGCCGTCGACCAGGAGCAGGGCTGGGAACACGACCTCAGAACCCGGCTCACCGGACTGACGGTCGATCTCGATGACGTCGCCGACAGCGACCTTCTCTTGGCGGCCACCGGCGCGGACGATCGCGTACACCGTGGAACTCCCTGCTTCGCGTTGCGTGGTGCTCGAGCGTTCCCAGGCGACTGTGCTTGAAGGGCGGGCGCACGAGGGAAGGGCGCGCAGCGCGCGCCGAAGGTCAAGGGTACGGGTCCCCCCGCCAAGGGTCAAAACACACAGGCTCAGGCTCATTGACTAATCACCCTTAGTCAAGTCAACTATTCAGATGGAGACGCAGGTGAACGTGCACGAGGCGAAGACCCGGCTGTCGGAGCTGCTGGCGCTCGTCGAAGCAGGGCAGCACGTCGTGATCGCTCGCGCCGGGCGACCGGTGGCCCGGCTGGAGCCGTTCGGAGACCCTCCTGCGCGCAGTTTTGGGATCATGGAACTCCCGCTTCCCGACGCATTCTTCGACCCGCTCCCGGACGTAGAGCTGCGGGGATGGCAGTGACCTACCTCCTCGACACCCACGTACTTCTATGGTTGCTGGGCGACCCCTCAAAGATCCCGACCACCGTCCGCCATCACCTCGCTCAGTCTGCACACACCCTCCTCGTCTCTGCAGCGTCCGCTCTCGAGGTCTCGACCAAAGTGCGGCTCGGGAAGCTTCCCGCGGGTGCAGCACTCGTGGAGGCTTGGTCCTCGCGACTGGCCGCCATCGGCTGCGAGGAGCTGCCAGTCACCTCAGCGCATGCGCTGTTCGCGGGTTCGATGGAGTGGACCAACCGCGACCCGTTCGACCGCCTCCTGGTGGCACAGACGGTGTTAGACACTCTCACCCTGGTCACCACCGACGACCCGATCCGCATCCTCCCGGCCGTGCCCACCCTCAGCTGGTAGCAAGCCAGACGAGCGTTGAGCCGCCTTCTGGTCGACGGACGAGCCGGACCACTCGATCGGCGACGAGCTCGGCTTCGGCGAGGTCGTGCGTGACATGCACAGCGGGGGTTCCGAGGCGGTGGAGCAACGTGCGTACGTCGGCTGCCAGCCGGTCCCTCAGCTCCCGGTCCAGTGCACCGAACGGTTCGTCCAGGAGCATCAGTCGGGGGCGAGGCGCCAACGCCCGGGCCAGCGCGATCCGCTGTGCCTCGCCTCCAGACAGCGTCGAGATCGAGCGGGACCCGTGATCAGGCAGTTCGACCAGCTCGAGCAGCTCGGCGACGCGCGCGGCGCGCTCAGCGCGCGGGACCCCGGTAGCCGCCAGGCCGTACGCCACGTTGGCAGCCACGTCAAGGTGGGGGAACAGCAGTGCGTCCTGGAAGACCAGCCCGAAGCGGCGCTGGTGTGTTGGCGAGCCTGCGAGGTCTTGGCCGTCCCACGCGATGACGCCTTGCTGGGGCAGCAGCAGACCCGCCAGCACCCTAAGCAGCGAGGACTTGCCCGAACCGCTCGGGCCCAGCAGGGCCACCACCTCGCTCCCACTGACCTCAAGGTCGACGTCGACGAGGAGCGGTGCCCCGTCGTAGGACACATCCAGGTTGCTCACCCACAGCCCGACAGCGCCGCTCACCCCAGGGTCGTTCACCTCAGCAGTCACAGGGAGCCCGCCCGATCGGTGCGCCAACGGTCGGCCAGCACCACCACGGCCGCGGTGACGACCATCAGCAGCGTGGCGGCCGCGGCGGCCGTGCCGATGTTGGCCTCCCC
>JANPBY010000061.1:0-26565 GCA_031430645.1 Actinomycetes bacterium | reverse complement strand
CCGACTGGGCCGCGCATCAGACCTCACCGCGATTGCCGGTCTGGACGCCATGCTCGTCAGCCCCGGCCCAGATCTTCGCTACCTCAGTGGCTACGACGCGATCCCCCTCGAGCGACTTACCTGCCTCGTCCTTCGTCCCAGTGCAGACCCAGTCATCGTTGTCCCAAACCTTGAGATCCCCGCGGCGCTGGCCTCGCCGCTCGGCGCTGCCGGTGTCGAAATTGCGGGTTGGGGAGAGACCGACGACCCCTACGCCCTGGTGGCTTCACTTGTGCCGGGTGCCCTCCGCGTCGCCGTGGACGACCACATGTGGGCCGAGAAGGTGCTTGCCCTCCGCGACGCCATGCCCCAGGCCGAACAGGTGCTGGCCGGCTCCGTCCTTCGTGACCTCCGGATGCGCAAGTCGGGAGCTGAGATCGAGGCCTTGGCTGCGGCTGGAGCCGCGATCGACTCGGTGCACGCCGAGGTGGCCCAGTGGCTCAAGGTGGGCCGCACCGAGCGCGAGGTCGGAGCCGACATCGCGGACGCAATCCTGGCAGCTGGTCACTCGAGTGTGGACTTCGTCATCGTCGGGTCCGGCCCCAACGGCGCCAGCCCGCACCATGAGCTCTCCGACCGTGTCATCGAACGAGGTGACCCCGTGGTCGTGGATATCGGCGGTACGACTCCGGAGGGGTACTGCTCGGACGAGACCAGGACGTACTCCGTCGGGGTCCCGCCGGCGGAGTTTCTTGCCTCGTACGCAGTCCTCCAGGAAGCCCAGGAAGCCGGCTGCCTATGGGCTCGCCCCGGTGTCAGCGCCGAGTCGGTCGATGCGGCGGCGCGCGACGTAGTCGAAGCTGCGGGCTACGGCGACCTCTTCATCCACCGAACCGGGCACGGCATCGGAATCTCCACCCACGAAGAGCCCTACATCGTCTCGGGAAATACCTTGGAACTCACGCCAGGTATGGCCTTCTCCATCGAACCTGGCATCTACCACCCCGGGTTGTTCGGTGCTCGGATCGAGGACATCGTGGTCTGCACTGACGATGGTGTCCGTCGGCTCAACCTGCGCCCCCGCGAGCTCGTCGTCCTGGACGCCTGAACCACAACCCCGAAAGGAACGACGTCGACGTGGCCCTAAACGTGGACCGTGAACTCCCCACTGACGAGGCACACGAGTTGATCGCCTTGACCCGGGAGATCGCAGACGCTGAGCTCGCCCCGCTCGCTGCGACCTACGAAGCAGAGAAGCGTTTCCCCCGGGAGACGTTTCGGACCCTTGGCAAGACAGGGTTGTTGAGCCTCGCCTACCCAGAGGAACACGGGGGCGGCGGACAGCCATACGCCGTCTATCTCCAGGTGCTCGAGGAGCTCGCCGCCGCCTGGCTCTCGGTGGGAATCGGTGTCAGCGTCCACACCCTGGCCTGCCACCCGTTGGCTGTCTACGGCACCGACGAGCAGCGGGACTGGTGGTTGCCCGACCTCCTCGGGGGAGAGCTGCTCGGCGCGTACTGCCTGTCCGAGCCGCAGTCCGGTTCCGACGCCGCAGCGCTACAAACACGCGCAGTACTGGATGGTGACACCTACTCGGTGACCGGCACTAAGGCCTGGATCACTCATGGGGGAGTGGCGGACTTCTATGCCCTGATGACGCGTACGGCCGACGATGGCCCGCGCGGCATCACCTGCCTGCTCGCTGAAGCGCACACGCCCGGGATCTCGTTTGCGCCGCCCGAGCGCAAGATGGCGGCCAACTCCAGCCATACCGCACAAGTCCTGCTTGATGGCGCGCGGATCCCTGCCGAGCGACGGATCGGTGCCGAGGGCCAGGGCTTCGAGATCGCGCTGGCCGCCCTCGATAGTGGTCGTCTCGGGATTGCGGCCTGCGCGGTGGGACTTGCCCAGACGGCACTGGACACCGCGGTCGCCTACGCCAAGGAGCGCCGCCAGTTCGGCCGCCCAATTGCCGATTTCCAGGGGATGCAGTTTCTCCTGGCCGACGCAGCAACGGGCGTCACGGCAGCCCGCGAGCTCTACCTCGCCGCTGCGCGCCGCAAGGACCGAGGCCAGTCCTTCGGCTCTCAGGCAGCCATGGCGAAGTTGTTTGCCACGGACATGGCGATGCAAGTCACCACCGACTGTGTGCAGGTCCTCGGTGGGTACGGCTACGTCGAGGACTTTCCGGTCGAGCGCTACATGCGCGAGGCAAAAGTGCTGCAGATCGTCGAAGGGACCAATCAGATCCAACGGATGGTGATCGGTCGAGCCCTCACCAAAGGCTGACACCTGGCGGTAGGTTCTTCGGCGTGGAGGACCTTGACCGTCAGATTGTAGGGCTGCTCACCGGAGATGGCCGGATGTCCTACACCGACCTGGGGAAGTTCACCGGCCTGTCGACGTCAGCGGTGCATCAGCGCGTGCGGCGGCTGGAGGAACGCGGGGTGATCGCCGGCTATTCGGCGGTGGTCAACCCGGACGCCGTCGGGCTGCCGGTCACCGCCTTTGTTTCCATCACGCCGCTGGATCCGAGCGAACCCGACGATGCGCCGGACCGCCTCGCCGGCATCTCGGCGATCGAGGCCTGCCACTCCGTCGCGGGGGCCGAGTCCTACATCCTGAAGGTCCGGGTGCCGTCGCCACTAGCCCTGGAGGCCTTACTCGGCGAGATTCGGGCGACAGCAAACGTCCGCACCCGGACGACCGTGGTTCTCTCGACGCCGTACGAGGGTAGGTCGGCCGTTTCCTAGCCGCTCGAGGCTCCCTCAGAGGCCAGGCGCGACGCAGCTGCTGCAGCGGCGGCGTCAGCCAGCGTCCGCTCGACTGATTCCATCCCGTGCTCGGACCACCAGACCTGTCCCTCGGGGGGGAGGGTGTCGATCGGGTCGTAGTACTCGTACGCGCGGACTGTCGCGTCGTCATCGGCGCCCTCGATCGAGGTGCGGTAGTTCTTCGTCCAGTACGAGACCCCGTGTACCTGGTCGTAGGAGTCCAGCTGGTGCACCCAGCGCTTACCGACGAAAGGCACGTCGCAGACGATCCGTGGGGTGGCAAAGCCGGGAAGGTAGCCCATCAGCCCGTGCTGCAGATGCTGCGCCTGCTTGACGCTCACCCGCCAGTGCTCGCTGAACGGGATCATGTCGCACATGTAGAAGTAGTAGGGCATGATCCCCGCGCCATCCAACAGTGCGAAGCACAGGTCGAGGAGCTGCTCAACCGAGTCATTGACCCCGCGCATGAGCACGCCCTGGTTGCGTACGTCACGCACGCCCGCAGCCATCATCGCCCGCGATGCCTCAGCGACCAGCGGGGTCACCGACTGGGCGGTGTTCACGTGGGTGTGAATAGCGATGGAGACTCCTCGCTCGCGGGCGGTGTCACCAAGCCGGGTCATCCCGGCTACAACGTCGTCCTGGAGCCAGTGCTGCGGTAGACCCATCAGGGCCTTGGTGGCAAGCCGAATGTCGCGAATGTGGTCAACCTCAAGGAGCCTGGCGACGTAAGCCTCGAGGTTCTTCCACGGCAGGTTGGCCACGTCGCCACCGCTGACGACGACGTCACGCACGCCAGGGGAGCGCTGCAGATAGTCGAGCATCTGGTCCTGACGGGCCACCGGCTTCAGGTCGAACTTCAGCTTGACCACCTGCGGGGTGGAGTTCCCCACGATGTCCATGCGTGTGCAGTGCCCGCAGTACTGCGGGCAGGTCGGAAGCAGCTCGGCGAGCACCTTGGTGGGGTAGCGGTGCGTGAGGCCCTCGGCCACCCACATGTCGTGCTCATGGAGTGAGTCGCGGGTGGCGTGCGGGTGTGTGGGCCAGTCGGTACGGCGGTCGCTGAAGACGGGGAGCATGTAGCGGCGAACCGGGTCGGCGTAGAACGCTTCGGTGAACGCAGCGGGAGACGGAGTGCCTCCGTCATGCGACGCGGGAACCATCGTGTTCATCATCTGCGGCGGGACCAGCATGGACATCGTCGCCCGCTCGGCCTGGTCGCGCTCGAGGTCTGCATAGAAGCGGTCCTCGAGGAGATCTCCGAGGAGCTCGCGCAACTGCTTGATGTTCTTCACACAGTGCGAGCGCTGCCACTGAACATCCCGCCACTGCTCCTCGGTTGCCTCGGCCCACCCTGCGAACCGGGTCCAGTCCGGCTCCATGAGCGGTCGGGCGGCATAGGCGTAGGGCTGTTCAGCGATCTGGGCCGTGGAGGACGCCGACGGGACGACAAGCTGCTCGGTCATGGCGTCGAGGATACGCGGAAAACTTCCTGTTGGGCCATCGGGCGGCGGGAGATTCTTCGGCATCTCAGCCCGGGTTCATGAGAGGATCCCGGGGTGACCACGCCGACCCATCCGGCGACGCCGGGGCAGACTCCTCGCCGGGCGCCATCCCCGGTGGGCCTCCATCGGGTGCTCGAACCGCTCGGAGTCCTCCCGCAGGCAGCGCGGCGACTTGATGCTGACCCGACCATCGAGGCCGACGAGACCAGGATCGGCGTCGAGCGACTGAACCTCGACGCCGCGAGCTTCCGCCAGTTGTCGGAGAAGCATGGGGGAGATGGTGCGGCAGTTCGCGCAGAGGTGCTTGCGATCCTCGCCGAGCGCGGCAAGATGCAGAATCCGGTGACAGGCTCCGGTGGAATGCTTGTCGGCGTCGTCGAGGCGGTCGGACCGGAGTCGACCCTCGGCCTTCGGACCGGCGACCGAGTGGCCACCTTGGTCTCCCTGTCTTTGACCCCGCTGCGCATCACGGATGGTCTCGCCGACTGGGATGGCCTCAGTGAGCAGGTTCCCTGCAGCGGCACGGCCATCCTGTTCGGCCGATCCATTGCCGCCGTCCTGCCGGATGATCTGCCCAGTGAGCTCGCTATGGCAGTCATGGACGTCGCCGGAGCGCCCGCCCTCACCACTCGCGTCGTCGGGACGTATGTCGCTCGCGGCATCGCGCCGACGGTCGCTGTCATCGGGGGAGCGGGGAAGTCCGGCTCCCTGTCGCTCGTGGCTGCTCGGCGTTCCGGCGCCAGCCGTACTGTGGGAGTTGTCCCGGTCGCCCACGAGCAGGCGAGCCTCGAGGCTTCGGGCTTGGCCGACACCGTCACCTTGGCTGACGCGCGCGATCCGGTCGCCGTCGCGACTGCCGTCACGGAGTCGCTCGGTGCCCCGGCTGACATCACCGTGGTCTGCGTCGACGTCCCGGGGTGCGAGCACGGCGCGATTCTGGCGACCAATCCGGCGGGGGGCACCGTCATCTTCTTCTCTATGGCCACTTCATTCAGTGCCGCGGCCCTTGGCGCCGAGGGGCTGGCCAGTGACGTGACGATGCTCGTGGGCAACGGGTTCACCCCGGGCCACGCCGAACTCGCCTTCACGCTGCTGCGTGAGGAACCTGGCGTCCGCGCCCTCTTCGAGAGCCGCCTCGCGGCACACTGACCCTGTGCCCACCCCCGCTGAGTGTGACGTTGTGTACGCGACACGCCGGCGTGTCGGTACGAAACGTCACACTCAGCGCACTTTGCTCGCCCGTGAGGGAGTTCTCCGATGACCCCAGCACGTACCCGGCCCGCGGGGGAGCTGCTCACCCTCGACCCGGTCGTCGTCCGCAAGGCTCGCGCCCTGGCGCGTCAGGCTGGCCGCCCAGTCGTGAAGATCGCACGCACCCACACCACCGTGTCGGTGGAGCGTGCCGGGCTACGCCTTGCCGGGCTCGCTGGTGCCGATGTTGAGGGCATCCCTTGGGTGAACCGGCTCGTCGACGCGGTGCGAGCCGACGTGGGCCTCGAGCACGGTGTTGCCCTGCCGGTCTGGCACGCGCTGCGGGAGAGCAACACCGGTGACCTGCTGGCCCTCGCTCAGAAAGCTGCCGCGGGATCGGTGTCCTTCACCGTGCCCGCTGGCAGGGATGCCGACCGAGCGCGGCGCGGCGCACGTACGGCTGCCGCCAGGGGCCTGGCTCGCATCGACCGAGCACGCACGACCCGAGACCGGATGGTGGCGCGTATCGGCGACGCACCGCGGCGCCCGTGGATCTACCTCATCGTGGCCACCGGCGACATCTACGAGGACGTACCACAGGCCCAGGCCGCCGCTCGGGAAGGCGCCGACATCATCGCGGTGATCCGCTCGACCGGTCAGTCGCTGCTCGACTACGTCCCGGAGGGCGCGACGCGCGAGGGGTACGCCGGCACCTATGCCACGCAAGAGAACTTCCGGATCATGCGCGCAGCCCTCGACGACGTCAGCAAAGAACTGGGTCGCTACGTAAGGCTCACAAACTACGCGTCCGGGCTGTGCATGCCGGAGATCGCGACGCTGGCCGGAATCGAGCGGCTCGACATGATGCTCAACGACTCGATGTACGGAATTCTCTTCCGTGACATCAACCCGATTCGCACCTTTGTGGATCAGCGGTATTCACGGCAGGTGCACGCCCGAGCCGGGATCATCATCAACACCGGCGAGGACAACTACCTGACAACGGCCGACGCGGTCGAGGCCGCTCACACCGTGACGGTCAGCCAGTTGCTCAATGAGTTCTTTGCCAAGGAGGCCGGGCTCCCGGACGCGCAGATCGGGCTGGGGCACGCATTCGAGATCAACCCCGACCTGCCGGAGTCGTTCCGCCTCGAGCTCGCGCACGCACTGCTTGCACGGACCTTGTTTCCCAAAGCGCCACTGAAGTGGATGCCACCGACCAAGCACATGACGGGGGACATCTTCAAGGGCTACCTCCTCGATGGGTTCTTCAACCTGGCAGGAAGCCTTACCGGGCAGAGCATTCTGCTCGTTGGCATGATGACCGAGGCGGTCGTAACGCCATGGCTCTCCGACCGAGACCTCGCCCTCCAGAACGTGAGGTACGTCATGAACTCAGCGGGCGGCCTTACTGAGGACTTTCGGCCGCCGTTGGACGGCTTCATCCAGACCCGGGCTCGGCAGGTGCTGTCCGAAGCGATCGAGCTTCTCGAGGCGATCGTTGACGAGCCCGGGAAAGCGCCTCTGCTCGAGGCGATCGGCGATGGCACCTTCGGACTGATGAAGCGCCCAGCTGACGCGGGCAAGGGTCTCGATGGGGTCGCGGTCCGGGCGCCGGACTACTACCACGCCGGCGTCGATGTCTTGGAGGCTTCTGAGTGAGCGATCAACGAGTCCTCCGGCCGTACGGCGACACGACCGGTGACGGCATGATCCAGGTGTCGTTCACCCTGCCTATGCCCCACGACAAGCGCGCCGAGGGTGCTGCGATCCAGCTCGCCAACAAGATGGGCATCGACCCAGCGCTTCTGGTCCATGCCAAACCCATGGGGCCTGACTTCACCTTCTTCGTGGTGTACGGGCCGGTCCATCACCTCGTTGAACCGCACAAGGTCGTCGTCCTGGAGCGCGAGTTCCCGCTGCTCACGGCCAAGGAGGTCAACGTAGCGATCAAGCGCGTCCTTCGCCGGCCTTTGGTTGTGGTGGGTGCCTGCATCGGCACCGACGCCCACACCGTCGGGATCGATGCCATCCTCAACATCAAAGGTTTTGCGGGGGAAAAGGGACTCGAGTACTACTCCGAGATCGAGGTTCACAACCTCGGCGCCCAGGTGCTCGTCCCCGAGCTTGTCGAGCGAACCCAGGCCCTCGAAGCCGATGCGGTCCTGGTGTCTCAGGTCGTCACTCAGAAGGACGCACACCTGCACAACACCCGCGAGATGGCCGCTGCGTTTCGAGAGGCGTACCCCGCAGCTGAACGGCCGCTGCTCGTCGTCGGCGGACCACGCTTCGACGAGGGCTCGACGAAGGCACTGGGCGTAGACCGAATCTTCGGCAAGGGCACGACGCCGGGAGAAGTCGCGTCCTACCTCGTGCATGCCGTGGAGGTGGACGCGAGGGCCGCAGCCGCCAGCTTCGAGGAAACTCCGGTCATCGAGCCAGAACCTGCGCCACCGAAGCGCAAGCGCAACTCGCGCGCCTGGCAGGGCCAGTCGACCGGCAAGGCACGAAGGGCGACCCGATGAGAGGGACGACATGACCGAGGATTCCATGAGCGAGGACTCCCGGCTCGGCACAACGGTCACCCACCGTCGCTACGTCCCTCACGCCCATGCCCACTACGGCGGCGACCTTGTCGACGGGGCCTACGTCCTCGGCCTCTTCGGCGACGTCGCGACCGAGGTATGCATCCGTACGGACGGGGACGAGGGTCTCTTCGCCGGATACGACGAGGTCGCTTTCGTCGGTCCCGTGCGTGCCGGCGATGTGATCGAAGTGACCGCCACGGTCTCGCGCGTGGGTCGGCGTTCACGCGGAATCAGTTTCGAGGCCCGAATCATCTGCCGAGCCGCCCCGGAGCGCTCCCCGTCAGCTGCGGACGTCACCGAGCCGCCCCTTGTCTGCACGACCGCGACCGGAACCGTCGTCGTCCCTTGAGCGGCACTTAACGCGCGATATCGGGACACGTGAGCGTGGTACTTCGCGCGTGAGGACGGCGTGTCGCGCGTGAAGTTGGGGGGCGTCCGTAGGCTCAGCGGGTGGAGCGATTGCGGACCCCATGGGGGCGGGTGGGCGCTGGCGCGGCGTCCGGGGTGCTGCTCATGCTGGCGTTTGCCCCGTACGACCTGTGGGCCCTAGCTCCGGTGTCTGTGGCCCTGATGACTCTGGCCGTCCGTGGGGCGTCGCTTCGGGTGTCCGCCCTCGTCGGCCTGGCTGCCGGTCTCGGACTGTTCGTCCCCCTCATGCACTGGACCGGGATCTATGTCGGTGCGGTGCCCTGGTTGCTCCTCGCCGTCTATCAGGCGCTGTACGTCGTGCCGCTCGCGATCGGCGTCTCCCTGGTTCAGCGGCTACCAGCCTGGCCCCTGTGGGTCGGTTGCCTGTGGGTGGCCGAAGAGGCCGTACGCGGCCGCTGGCCGTTCGAGGGGTTCACCTGGGGCCGAATCGCCTTCAGTCAGGTGGACGGCCCCACCCTCGGCCTTGCCGTCCTTGGCGGAGCACCACTGATGACCTTCGCCGTCGGGCTCGCCGGTGGGCTGCTGGCCGCAGGTGTTTTGGCCGCCGTTCGTGGCCCGGGCCGAGCAGCGGGTGCGGCCTTCGCCGGCGCAGCCGCGGTGCTCGCGGTTGGGGGGGCTGTTCCGTCTGCGACCGCTAACGGTCCGCCCGTCGTGGCCGCAGTGATCCAGGGCAACGTGCCGCGGCTCGGCCTGGACTTCAACGCTCAACGTGAGGCCGTCCTCCGCAATCACGTCGCCGGCACCGAAGCCCTGGCAGCCGCCGTTGCAGCGGGAGAGGAACCCCAACCCGACCTCGTCATCTGGCCAGAGAATGCGTCTGATGTCGACCCCATCCGAGACGCCCGGGCCGCCGAACTGATCCAAGGAGCCGTCGACACCATCGGCGTCCCCATCCTGGTCGGGGCCGTCATCGAGAACCCGGCCGACCCAACGACGGTTCTCAACGTCGGCATCGTCTGGGAGCCGGCAACGCTGACCTCTTCCGGCGGTCCGGGGGAGATCTACGTCAAGCGACACCCGGTGCCCTTTGCGGAGTACATCCCCTTTCGATCCATTGCTCGGCTCATCTCCAAAGAGGTCGACCGGGTGGGACGCGACTTTGCCTCGGGGACTGAGCCGGGAGTTCTCCAGGTCGGTCCCGCGCGCGTGGCGGATGTCATCTGCTTCGAAGTGGCCTATGACGGGCTCGTGCGTTCTGCAGTGGTCAGCGGAGCCGAGATCATCGCCATCCAGACCAACAACGCGACCTTCGGATTCACGCCCCAAACCGAGCAGCAGCTCGCCATGAGTCGCTTGCGGGCCGTCGAACACGGACGATGGGTTCTCGTGGCTGCCACCTCGGGGGTCACAGCGACGATCGCGCCGGACGGGTCAGTCGAGCAGCGGGCTGAGATCTTCACGGCCGCTCAGCTCGTTCAGGACGTACGGCTCTCGGGTGCACTGACTCCAGCCGACCGGGCCGGCGCCCTCCCTGAGGTGGTCATCGCGCTGATCGGTTTCGGGGCTGCGGCCTGGTCGGGTACGGTCACCTGGCGTCGCCGACGGCAGCCCGTCGGACCCACTCCTCCGACCGACGGGGCCGTGCCACAGTGACTCCCGAACCTCAGTGAACGACTCCCGAACCTCAATGAACGACTCCCGAACCTCAGGGATCCTGGTCTGCATCCCCACCTACGACGAAGCAGCCAACCTCCACCGGATCGTCAGTCGAGTCCGCGCCGCCGTGCCCGAAGCGCACATCCTGGTCACAGACGACAACAGCCCCGACGGCACCGGGGTCATCGCCGACGAACTAGCGGCCGGCGATGACCACGTTCACGTCCTGCACCGGGCCGGCAAGGAGGGGCTCGGCGCTGCCTATCTCGCCGCCTTCCGCTGGGCTCTCGATCGCGGCTACGACGTCATCGTCGAGATGGATGCCGACGGTTCACACCGGCCTGAGGAGTTGCCAAGCCTGCTTGCTGCCCTCGAAGCGGGGGCCGATCTGGTCCTCGGCTCGCGTTGGGTCGAGGGCGGCAGGGTCGTCAACTGGCCGCGCAGCCGCGAGGTGCTCAGTCGAGGGGGCAACACCTACGCGCGGCTGGCTTTGGGCCTCCCGCTTCACGACGCGACCGGCGGCTACCGGGCCTTCCGGGCGGCCGCCCTCAAAGGGCTCGACCTCGAGAGTGTCGAGTCGCAGGGCTACTGCTTCCAGGTCGACCTCGCTCGCCGCGCCGTCAAGCAGGGTTTCACCGTGACCGAGGTGCCCATCACGTTCGTGGAGCGCGAAGCCGGCCTCAGCAAGATGAGCCGCGGCATCGTCGGGGAGGCGCTGTGGCGGGTGACCGTCTGGGGCGCACAGACTCGCTGGGCGCAGGCCAAGCAGATGAGTCGAAAGGGCTCGGATCGGGCACAGTGATCCCGTGCCCACTTTTCTCTTCCTTCTGCTGATCTTGGTCCCTGCGCTCGAGATCGCCTCGATCGTCGTCATGACCCAACAGGTCGGGGGAGCGCTCACATTCGCTCTGGTCATCCTCGGGGCCGTACTTGGGTTCTTTGTTATGCGCCATGCTGGCCGCTCCTGGTGGGCCAGCCTGCGTGCCTCGGCTGGTGTGCCCGACGCGGCCGGCGTGGCCACGGCCCCACAACCTCCCGATGTCCGGCAGGCAGCTGATCGCGGGCTGCTCTTCCTCGGCGGTCTGCTTCTCGCGATCCCCGGCTTCGTCGGTGACGTTGTGGGGCTGCTGCTGTTGTTCCCCTTCGCCCGGTCCGGCCTTCGGGTCGTTGCAGCGGCGTGGTTCCTTCGCCGGTTCTCTGCCGTCTCGGCCCCTGGCGGCTTTGTCGTTTGGGAGCAGGACGGCCGACCACGACCCCCCGGTGTCGGCGAATCGACCGTGTCGGTGGAGCAGATCATTCCAGGAGAGGTGATTCGCGGCGAGGTCCTCCCCGGACCGGCTGCACCTGCCCAGCCTGCCCAACCTCAAGTGGTCGACGAGGACCCGGACAGCCGAACGGCCCCGCCGCTGGAGCCTCGAGGGGGGTGAGGCTCCGCGGCAGGGCCGTCGGGGGAGGGGGAAGGTCAGGCGGACTTGCGGGTCTGTGCCGGAGCACTTCGCCCACGAGGCTTGCTTCCCTGAGCTTGGTGATAGTCGGCGTGCAGGACCTGGCCCGCGCCGCCTGCCCCACGAAGCAGAGTCAGGCGCTCCTGGAGCAAGTCCTCGAGGTCTCCGACCGTGCGCCGCTCGACCAGCATGTCCCACGGGGTGCGTAACTTGCGGCCCGCGATTGGCTCGGGCTGCTCAGCGTCCACACGAAGCGCGGAGTCACCACACGTGCGGCACTCCCACAGTGCCGGAACGTCTGCCTCAATGCTGAAGGGGACTTCTGTCAGGTGTCCTGCCGCGCAGCGATAGGCCGTGTCCAGGCGAGGAGCGAACTGAACTCCTCGGTCGTTCTCATAGCTCACCGCACCGAGCTTGGTGCCCCGAAGCGCCTCACCCATGATCAACTTCTCCGTCTCATCAGATGTGCCGCTGATCCCCCAGGGAAACGGGGATCTGCCAGGGGAACGTCCCCCACGCCTTTGATGTTCCCCAAGTGCCCTGTGACCAACCCACGAACAAGGGGTGAAATCACTTTGTAAGCACTTCTGGCCGGATCAGACGACGGCAGGGACCTCGTTGCCCGCCTCGCGGATGCCGCGAGGAACATCAACCCTGACCAGAAGAACGAAGCCGAGGATGAAGAACGCGACCAGCCCGAGGATCGCCAGCCGATAGGAACCGGTCAATTGTAGGACCACGGTGATCATGAGGGACCCCACAAAAGACGTCGCGCGGTCGCTGATCTCGTAAAGGCCGAAGTACTCCGCCTCCCGACCGACCGGGATGAACTGGCTGAACAGCGACCGGGACAACGCCTGGCTGCCCCCGAGGACCAGGCCGATCGCCACGGCAAGCACGAAGAACAGGCCTACTGCACCGGTGGGGATCACCGCGGCGTAGAGGACGACAAGGGTCCAGACAACTAGAGAGCCCAAGATGGTGCGTTTGGCTCCGCGGGTGCGGGCGATCCGACCGAGCAGCAGGGCTCCGGCAAAGGCGACGAGCTGGACGACCACGATCGCCAGGATCAGCGTCTCCTGCTCGAGTTCCAGCTCTTCGGAGCCGTAGGTGGCAGAGAAGGCGATCGCTGCCTGGATCCCGTCGTTGAAGAGCAGGAAAGCCAGCAGAAACCACAGGGTCTGCGGGTAGTTGCGCAAGTCCTTCAGCGTGCGTACCAACTGCCGGAACGCGCCCCTCACAACTCCTCCCGAGCCACCGACAGGCTCGACTAGGTGCGTCGGTGGGCGGTCGACGAGTCGCCGCAGTGGAATCAAGGTGAACACGGCCCACCAGACACCCGCGGAGAGCAAGCACAGGCGTACGGCCTCGCCTTCGGACAGTCCGAACGACTCATGGGCAGTGAAAAGAATGAGGTTGAGCAGGAGGAGGACGAAGCCACCGAGGTAGCCCAGCGCCCAACCGCGGGCGCTGACGGTGTCGCGCTCGTCGGGAGTAGCGATCTCAGGAAGGAAGGAGTTGTAGACGACGATCGACGCGCCAAAGGCGACGTTGGCCACGACGAGAAGCAGCCCGCCCGCGAGGAAGTGTCCGTCGCGGACGAAGAACATGAGCATCGTCGAGACCGACCCGATCCCGGCAAACAGAGCGAGCAGTACGCGCTTGCTACGAGCCCGGTCCGCGATGGCACCGACGATCGGCAAGATGAACACCTGGAGGAACACCGACGTCGTGATCATCGCGGGGAACCACGCTGAGTCGCGGACCGAAACGCCCAGCACGTCGACAAAGCCATCCGGCCCAGCCGCGACCTCGGTCACCTCGGTGAGGTACGGGCCTAGGAAGACGGTGACGACTGTCGTCGAGAAGGCCGACGCCGCCCAGTCGTAGAAGAACCAGCCATGCTGCTCACGGCGTCGCTGCTCGTCAGTAACCTCGGGCGGGATGTGAGACGTCACCCGCGCATCATGGCGCAGGGGGATGCCACTGTCTGCGAGAACTGAGCACGCTGCGCAGATTCTCCGGGCGGTCGGTCATGATGCCGTCCACACCCAGATCGAGCAGCCGGATCATCTCCGCCGGTTCGTCCACCGTCCAGGCATGCACCGGCAGCCCCTGGGCGTGGGCGGCGTCCACAAAACCCGGCGTGAGGATCGCCAGCCGACCCAGACTCACCGGCACCTGGAGACAGTTGCCGAGATACCGCGTCGGGGTCGGGCGACGTACAGCTGCCGCCAGCCGGTGGGCGAGCACGCCGGCAGGACCCGTAGACGTGCACACTCGAGGACCGAAATGAGCGCGAATCGCGGTCAGTCGCGCATCGGAGAAACTGCCGACGCACACGCGCTCGAGCCAGTCCGGGTGGGCGTTCAGCAGCCGAATGAGCGGGCCTACGGCATCGTCAGCCTTCACATCGACGTTGATCCGCGCCTGTGGCAGGGCGTCGAGCAGCTCCGGGAGCCGAGGAACAGCTGATCCATCGGCGAGGCGTGCCTGGGCGACGTCGACCCACGGCAGCTCACACAGCCGGCCGGGGCGGTCAGCGACCCGATCAAGGGTCGGGTCATGCACCGCGACGAGGACGCCGTCGGAGGTGGCGTGAACATCGGTCTCGAGGTAGGTGAAGCCGAGGTCGAAGGCTCGCTGAAAAGTGGCGAGGGAGTTTTCGGCACCCTCCGCGGCTCCGCCTCGATGCACGAAGGCGATCGGCCCTTCCTGATCGAGAAACGGATGGGTGACCACGCAGCACAGCCTTCCACGCCAGCCGGACTCCGGGTTTAAGTGCCCCGCTCTTCCCTCGAGACATAATGCCGATAATCAACATTATGTCAGGTCTCGTCTAGGGTCGGGCTGGTCCCCTCCCCGGCGGCCAGGGCTGGGGACCAGGAAAAGTCGCCGTGCCGGATCGCGTAGCGAATAGTCCGGTAGCGGCGGAACTCGTAGGCGATGAGGCCGCCGAGGATGGCAGCGAGCGTCCCGAGCGATGCGAGAGCCGGCAGCGACTGGCATAAAGGGATTGCCAAGATGAGCAGTCCGACCACGAGGATTCGCTCACGCGGGATGGTGCGGGCGTTGAGCCAACGGAAGGCCATGTGGCCGAGAAGATAGACCACGGGACCCACGAAGAGCACAATCAGGGCCAGCCCTTTGAGCGGGTCGCTGAGGACGTGGTCGTCTACCCCGGCGACGTATCCGGTGGCCTTCTTGAGCCCGACCGCCATGACGACGATGCCCGCGACCATCGGCAGGTGGAGATAGCTGTAGGAGTTGCGGGCGCGGGCGGGTCGCTCGTCCTCCGGGAGCATGACCAGCGCACGTTCTCCGACGATCGCCATCACGTCGAAGTAGAGCCACCACAGGGCGATGCACACGGCCAAGCCCAGAAGGGAGGCCACCACGATGGGGCCGCTCACCGGCAGGGCGGCGACTCCGATCCCGATGGAAACAATCGACTCCCCTAGCGCGATGATGATGATGAGCCCATGCCGCTCGGCGAAGTGCGAAGGCGATCGCAGGCGCCACCCGCTGCTGCCGGCAGCCAGAATTCCCCCATAGTCGACAGCCAATGCGGTCAGCCACAACACGGTCTGGGGGCGACCGCCGATCATTGCACCGGTCACAAGCAAGGTGGCGGCGAGCAGGACCGGGATTGAGGTGAACACCAGTTGCCGGCGAAGACCGGTGTCCTCCCCCGCGGCGATTGCGTAAGCCACCAGATGCAGCACTCTCATGGCCGCGATGGCCACCGCGAGCACCACTGGACCGTTGAGTCCGCCCGGCAGGTCGTTCCAGGCCTCGGGTACGGCGAGCGCTGCGACGAACATGGCTCCCATCGCGAGGACCATCGAGAGTCGAAGCACGCCTTCATCGGCCCGCGCCTGATTCCCGAGCCACGAGTAGGCAGCCCAGGCGAACCACAAGATGGCGAGGAGGACGAGTCCACGGAACAGGCTTTGCGCCGAAAGATCGTCTGCCATGAGGGCGGTTACTTGGGTGAACGCGAAGACAAACACGAGGTCGAAGAAGAGCTCCAGGGTGGTGACCCGATGCTCCTCCTCGGTCGGCTCAAAGCGCTTGACGGCTGCTCCCATGGGCCGAGGTTAACCCGGCCCTAACGATCCAGATCCAGATCGACCCGAACCTCGCGGTCCTCGGTCTCGTCCTCGCGACGGCGTGCCTCGGGTGGCAGCCACAAAGTGGCGAGCAGGCCTAGGCTGACGGCGCCCGCGGCCACGAAGGAGGTCGTGCGGATGGCGCTGGCGAAGGCCTCGCTCGCCGCCTCGGCGATCGCCTCGCCGCCCGGCTGGGCAGCGAGGGCGGGGATGTTGGTTCCCGCCGACTGTTCGACCGACTGGCTGATGACTTCGCGCTCGTCGTCGGTCAGGCCGGGTACGGCCCGCAGGTTGGTGTTGGTCCCGTTGACCAGGCTCACGAACAGCACCGTCCCCAAGATGGCGGTCCCCAGCGCCGAACCGATCTGGCGGGCGGTGCTCTGCGTCCCACTCGCCTGCCCGCTTTGATGAATCGGCACCTCGGACAAGATGAGGCCGGTCAGTTGCGCGCTCGCGTACCCGACTCCGACGCCGTACACGAACAACCAGAAGGCCACGGCCCATCCACTCACCGTGGGTGAGATCACCAAGCCCAGACCCAGGATGCCTACGACTTCGAGAAACAGTCCGAGTCGGGCGACGAAGCGGGGAGACTGCCAATCCGCCAGCTTGGCCGATGTGGGTCCTGACACGAACGACCCGGCAGCCAGGGCCGCGAGAACGGCTCCGGCCCCAAAAGCGGAGTAACCCTGCACGCTTTGCAAGAACAGCGGAAGCGAGAACAGAATCCCGAACTCGCCGAGGCTGACGATCAGGGCCGCGAGGCTGCCGATCCCGAACGTCGGGATGCGGAACAACCTGAAGTCGATGAGGGCCGATTGCCCAGCTGCTGTACGTCGTTGTTCGACGACGTACAGCAGCCCGAGGGAGAGGACCGAGAGGGTCATGGCCATGGCGACGGGCGAGAGATCTCCCGCGGCCCACGTACGGCCCGCGAGCTCCACCGGAGAGTCCACGCGCCACCATCCGTAGTTCCGGCCCTCGATCAGACCGAACACGAACAGGCCGATGCCGACCGCTGAGAGGACTGCACCCAGCACGTCGACCCCGGGGGCGATCTGTTCGTCCTTGCTCTCCGGGATCTTCAGGAGCGCCCCGATGATGATCACGATCCCCAGTGGCACATTGATGAGGAAGGCCCAGCGCCAGCTGTAGTTCTCGGTCAACCAACCGCCCAACAGCGGACCAACCGCAGCCATCCCACCGATGAGTGACCCGTAGATCGCAAAGGCGATCGTCCGAGCCCGCCCCACATAGGTCGCGTTCACCAAAGACAGCGACGTCGGCGCGATCATTGCACCGCCCACGCCCTGGAGAGCCCGAGCCGCGATC
Source organism: Actinomycetes bacterium (assembly GCA_031430645.1). Classification (GTDB taxonomy): domain Bacteria; phylum Actinomycetota; class Actinomycetes; order DATJPE01; family DATJPE01; genus JANPBY01. Next base: position 9,614 of record JANPBY010000061.1, on the reverse strand, counting down.
AACGCGTCTCCAGTCGCCGCTTGGGCGGCGAGCAGACTGGCCCCGCCGAAGACCACGACGCCGGCGACGAACACTCGTCGTCGCCCGAGCCGGTCCCCCATCCGCCCTGCCACGATGAGCAACGATGCGAAGACCAAGGAGTAGATCGCGTTGACCCACTCCGCGTCGATGGAGGTGATGTCCAGGTCGACGATGATCGACGGAAGCGCGACGTTGACAATGGTGGCGTCCATCACCACCAGGGCGATCCCCAAACCGAGGAAGATCATGGGGGTCCAACCAACGCTCTCGGCGCTGGCCGGTCCGCTAGGTGAGGACACCTCGACACCCTAGGGCGGTGGCCCCCGCTTCGCATCGCGGTGACTTCGCCTGTGCGAGGGTCGGGAGCGTGCCTCGACCGCCTCTTCCCCAAGAGTTCTGGGTGCTGTGGACCGGGACGCTGGTCAACCGCGTGGGGACCTTTGTCGAACCATTCCTCGTCCTCTACTTGACCTCACAGCGCGGTCTCTCACCAGCCCAAGCGGGCATTGTCTTGACTGCGTACGGCGCTGGCGCCGTGGCCTCCCAGATTGCGGGCGGTGCACTGGCGGACCACATCGGCCGCCGGACGACCTTGATTGGCGGGCTGCTCGCATCCTCGGTTGCCCTGGTGGCGCTGGGGGCTGCCCGCGGCACCACGCAGTTGCTGGTCACAGCTTTCGTAGTTGGGCTCGTCGGCGACCTCTACCGACCGGCGACTGCAGCCCTCGTCGCAGACTTGGTGGACCCCGCTGAGCGTCCTCGCGCCTACGGCCTGCTGTTTTGGGCGATCAACCTGGGCTTCATGATCGCAGCGGCCACCGCAGGGTTTCTCGCTGAGCAGTCCTACACGCTCATCTTCGCTGTCGACGCACTCACGTGTGCTGGGTACGCCGCCGTCGTCGCCGTGGGCATCCGCAAGGACCCTCCCAGACGAGACCATGATGCCGAAGGAAGTGCCGGCTTCCGCACCGCCTTGGCTGACCGCACCTTCATGCTGGTTTGTGGCCTGACCCTGATCCACGCGACGCTCTACCTGCAAGTGACGATCACCTTGCCCCTGGCGATCATCGACTCCGGCCTCTCCCCCAGCGACTACGGCCTGATCGCTGCCCTGAACGGGCTGTTGATCGTCGTGCTCCAGCCCTGGGTATCAAACCAGCTAGCCCGGGCCGACCGGATGCGCTGGATTGCCCTGGCTCAGACGGTGATGGCCATCGGCTTCGGCTTGACCGCCTTTGCCGTGGGAGTCCCCGCCTATGCCGCCACCGTCGCCATCTGGACCCTCGGCGAGATCCTGATGGCTGGCTTGCTTGTGGCGACGATCGCGGACCTGGCCCCGCCCGAAGCCCGAGGGCGATATCAGGGTGTCTTCGGGACCTCTTTCGGCGGGGCGGTCCTGATCGCCCCCCTGATGGGCACCTGGGTCTACCAGGAGCTGGGCGCCGATGCCCTTTGGTTCGGCTGTTTCGGCATCGGACTTCTTGCTGCAGCCGGATTTCTGGCCCTCAGACCAGCCTTGGCGACCCGATTGTCGGAACCCGTGCCGGACTAATCAGAGCTCTCCCCAGTGACAAGGTCAGCGATTGCGACGCAACGTCCACACGACGTTCATGGTCGCCGTAACCGTGCCGTCAGCATCGATGAGAGTCACGGCGACGTCGAACTCGGGCCGCTCCCCCGCATCCAACTCAGCGAGAACGTCGGCTGCATCCCGGCTCAAGGTCGCTGTTGCGATGACCGGTCCCAACGCCACCTTGAGATACGCGATGCTCGCGCTCACGGCCAGCGGTGTCGCACGGTCCAGCGTCGCGAGAAAGTGAGTCAGGACGACGGCTCCGCTCGCCGACTCCCCCAGGCTGAACATCGCCCCGGCGTGCGGTCCCCCCACGTGGTTGCGCTGGCTCTCGACATCCGGAAGCCGCAACACAGCTCGCTCCTCAGTCACCTCGACCGACTCGAGACCGAGGGTCCGGACGAACGGAACAGCCTGCTGAAGCCCTGCAAAGACATCGACCATGCCTGGATGCTACCGGCTGGTAACTTGAGCGCGTGGCCAGGGAAGTGACAACTCAGCGATGGGCGGTGATCGATCTCGACGGGGTCGTCGCCGACACCCGTCACCGGGTGCACCACGTCGAGCGGAAACCCAAGAACTGGGAGGCGTTCTTCTGCGCCGCTCGGCAGGACCCCTTGCTCCCCGAGGGCGCTGCAGTGGCCCACCAGCTCGCGAGCGACCACACCATCGTCTATCTCACCGGCCGCCCCGAGCGCTGGCGCTCCGACACCGAGGCCTGGCTGACTGAGGTCGGGCTTCCCAGCGGTCCGGTGTACATGCGCGGCAACTCCGATCACCGGCCTGCCCGGATGGTCAAGCTCGGCGTGCTGCGCAAACTCGTCACTAAGGCTCCGGTCGCCGTCGTCGTCGATGACGACCCGCAGGTCGTGCATGCCGTACGTTCCGCCGGTTTCACCGTCTTGCACGCTGATTGGATGACCGAGCAGCCTGCGCTCTTCGAGGCCCAGGAGGTCGACGGCGCCACCTGAGCACTCAGCGCCGTCCCGACTCACGCGAGGGCGCTGACCACCCGACCGAAGAGTGCGGGGAATCGATCGGCCGCAGGAACGAGTTGACGTCGGACCTGCGGGATCTGTGAAGCTCGGAGCAACCCCAAGGTCAGCATCCGGGAAGCCCGCGTGCTGGTGCGCCACGTACGTTCATAGCTTTGAGGGTCGTCTGCGAGCACGGCAGCGACCAAGGCCTGCGCGGAAGTCATGCCGACCGCGAATCCCTCCCCGGTGATCGCGTCCACATAACCGGCAGCGTCACCGACGAGCAAGACTCGGCCTGCGGTTCGGCTCCTGGTTCGTTGTTCCAGCGGTCCCGCTCCACGCACTTCCGACAACGTCTCTGCGCCGTTTAGGCGCCGCAGGACCTCCGGGAACTCTTCGAGCCAGGAGGAGTACGACCGTCCACGAACCGCTGTGAGGACTGCGATCCCCACCACATCGGTCGACACCGGTGTCACGTAGAGCTCGGCCTGAGGGGACCAGTGGACCTCAACGTGACGCGACCACGGCGCGACGGCCCAGTGCTGGCGTAGCCCATAGCGCGCCGGTCCGCGTGCGGACCGATCGAGTCCGAGGGCGGATCGCACGCCCGAGTGCAGTCCGTCGGCGGCGGCCGCATAGCGCGCCCGTACGGTCTCTGCGCCCACGGAGAGCTCGACATGGTCGGGTCGCACAGCAACGACCCGTGCGAGATTCGGTGTCCTCGTGATGCCGGCGTTGGACACAGCCCGGCTCAAGACGTCATGGAGCACCAGCCGTCGGACACCGAGGCCGGGTCCGTCAGGGAAGTCCACCGAGGCTTGTCGCCCATCTGGTCCGATGTAGCTGATCCCGTAAAAGGGCTGGCCTTCGGGTTCAACGTCCAGATCCCGCAGCCGGCGTCGGGCGGTGGGCATCAGCCCTTCACCGCACGCTTTGTCCACCGGGGTCGTCCGCGGTTCAGCAACCTCAACGGTCAGACCCGCACGAGCAGCTTCCAGCGCCGTGACGAGCCCGATCGGGCCGCCCCCGACGACGAACAGGTCCACGCTCGTCACCTGGCCTGGAGTCATGTCGCCGGCTGCGCTGTGCGGAGTGCGCGTTCCTCGTCGCGCAGCCGTACGGCAAGCAGCGGGATGTTCAGCGCCGTGAAGACCAAGGCTGTCACCCAGGCGGTGTGCACGAGCGGAAGGGCGATCCCTTCAACGACAACGACAATGTAGTTCGGGTGACGGAACCAGCGGTACGGACCTCCGGTGACCAGCGGCAGGCCAGGGACGACAATGACCCTGGTGTTCCACCGTCTACCCAGGGTGGAGATGCACCACCAGCGCAACGCCTGCGAGATGAGCACCAGAGCAAGCATCGGCCAGCCCAGCCAGGGAATGAAAGGCGGGTCGAAAATGACGACCTCGACCACACAACCAAGGAGGAGGCCCGTGTGCAGCACCACCATGAATGGATAGTGACCCCGACCCGTCTCCACGCCCCCGCGGGCCATCGACCAAGCGGCGTTGCGCTTGGAGACCACCAACTCGGCGAGCCGCTCCAAGGCCACGGCGGCAACCAGCAGGACGTACCAGTCGACGGAACTCACCTGGGGTCACCCGTCATGAGCTGTCTCGACGTCACCACCGCAGTAGGACCAGTTCTGAGCAGAATCCTGGCCCCATCGCCAGCATGACTGCTGGCTCCTCCGATCCGCCCGGGTCGGCCGCGAGAACATCGGCCAGGACGTGGAGGACCGAGGCGGAGGACAAGTTCCCGACCGCCGCGAGCGAGGCACGGGTCGGCGCAAGGGCATCATCTGGGAGGCCCAGGGTCTCGCAGACAGCATCGATGACCTTGGGGCCACCCGGATGGGCGACCCAGTGGTGGACATCGGAGATATCAAGTCCCTGATCAGCCAGGAAGCCCTTGACATCCGCGCCCAAATTGTCTCGGACGACGTCTGCGACCGAGGCTGCCAGCACGATTCGCAGCCCCGAGGACCCGACGTCCCAGCCCATGACGCGTTCGGTGTCTTCATAGAACTGCGATCGCGAGGCAACGACCACGGGTCCGGTCAGCCCAAGGGCCGCCGCCCGGCGCTCACCGACGAGTACGACGGCCGCGGCACCGTCTCCGAAGAGCCCGGACGCGATGAGGTTAGCCACGGAGGGATCACCTCGCTGGACGGTCAACGAGCAAAGCTCGACAGCGAGGAGCACTGCGACGTCGTCCGGATGCCCCAGGAGATAGTCGTGCAGACGGGCTACCCCCGCAGTCCCTGCAACACACCCCAGCCCAAACATGGGAACGCGCTTGACGTCGGGTCGGAGGCCGAGCGGCTGCACGAGGCGCGCATCGAGGGAGGGGGCGGCGACACCGGTGACGGTGGTGGTCATCAGCACGTCCACGTCGCTCGGCACCAAGTGGGCCGATTCCAAGGCCCGGCGCACGGCCTCCTCCCCCATCTGCACCCCGACTCGGATCCACGCGTCGTTCGCGGCCGTGAAGCCCTCGAGCTCGGGGTAGTCGTCCAGCTCGATGGCCAAGTGCCGGGTCTTGACGCCGGCATGACTATGGAGGCGTTTCAAGAGCGCCAAAGCGGCGCCGTCGCTGCCCACGACATGGCGTCCAAAAATCGAGGTGATCGTCTCCTGGTCATAGGTGTGGGCACCGAGGGCGGTTCCCACCGCAGCGATGACGGTCACTGGTCCATCGTCGCACGTGCCAACGTAGTGAGCGCGCGGCGTCGGCTAGGTTTTGACCAAAGGGCGTCCAATCCGAAGCGCCTTAGGAGCACAAGGAGAGCCAGTGTCAGAGGACCAGACCACCGCAGTTCCCGCCGCCGAGTCAGATGTCTCCGTGGAGGCAGCCGTCGTCAGCGACGGTGCATACACGTTGTTCGTCGCGGACTTCAGTGACAAGGATGCCGCCTGGGAGGCCTATGAGTTGCTCTTGTCTCTCGAAGACGGAGCGACCGTCGAGGTTGACGGCGTGATTGTCGTTCAGCGCGAAGACGACGGCACTTTGACCGTCCAGAAGGCCACGGATCACAGCACCAGGTCCGGGTTGAAGTGGGGAATCGTCGGCGGCGTCGTCCTCGGCGTGCTGTTCCCACCGTCGATCCTGGGATCTGCGGCTGCGATTGGCGCAGTCGGTGCCGCCACAGGAAAGGCCCGCCAGATCCATCACCGCAACGAGCTAGCCGACGAGCTCGAGAGCGCCATTGCGCCAGGTCACTCAGGGATCGTGGCTCTCGTCTCAGATCCCGGAGCAGTCGAGATCCGCAAGGCACTCGAGAGGGCCGACGCAATTGTCGAGTCAGCCGTCGACGACGTGGTCGCTCGCGACATCAAGGCGGCCGCGAAGGATGCGGAGTCGCCTGACAGCTCGCCAGCCTGACAACACGTGCACGCCCGAGGCCTTCGCTGCCTAGTCGGCGAAGGCCTCGGGTGGAGGACAGGCGCACACCAAGTTGCGATCTCCGTGGGCACCGTCCACGCGCTGCACCGGTGACCAGTACTTGTTGGCCCGCAACGAAGCCAGCGGATAGGCCGCCTCCTCGCGCGTGTAGGGATGGGGCCACTCGGCTGCGAGCTGCTCGGCTGTGTGCGGTGCCTGCGCCAGTGGTGACTGGTCGTGGGACCACTCACCTCGCGCGATCCTGTCAATCTCCCCACGGATGGAGATCATCGCCCCGCAGAACCGATCGAGTTCGGCCAATCCCTCGGACTCGGTCGGCTCGATCATCAGTGTTCCCGCAACGGGGAACGAGAGCGTCGGCGCATGGAACCCGTAGTCGATCAACCTCTTGGCGACATCCTCGGCAGTCACTCCGGTTTCGCGGGTGATCTCGCGTAGGTCGACGATGCACTCGTGGGCCACAAGCCCCCCTCGCCCGGTATAGAGCACCGGAAAGTGCGGGGCGAGGCGGTGCGCGAGGTAGTTGGCGCTCAGGATCGCGACTTCGGTCGCCTTGGTCAGCCCCTCACCACCCATCAGTCGCACGTAGGCCCAGGAAATCGGCAAGATCCCCGCACTCCCCCAAGGGGCGCCGGCGATTGGCCCAACGCCAGTCGCCGGGCCGGCTTCGGCAACCATCGGGTGGTTGGGCAGATAGGGCGCCAGATGTGCCCGGACGCCGACCGGCCCCACCCCGGGGCCGCCGCCTCCGTGAGGGATGCAGAATGTCTTGTGCAAGTTCAGATGACTGACGTCTGCGCCAAACTTGCCGGGTCGCGCCAGGCCCACGAGCGCATTGAGGTTGGCCCCGTCGACGTAGACCTGGCCCCCAGCCTCATGAACAAGCTCGCAGATGTCACCGACTGACTCCTCGAAGACTCCATGGGTCGACGGGTAGGTGATCATCAACGCTGCTAGCGAACGCGCGTGTTCGGCCACCTTCGCCCGAAGGTCGTCGATATCGACGTTGCCCTGCTGGTCACAGGACACTACGACGACCCGGAATCCGGCCATGACGGCGGAAGCAGCGTTGGTGCCGTGTGCGCTGCTGGGGATTAGACAGACGACCCGCTGATCATCCCCATGAGTACGGTGGAACGCGCGGATCGCGAGCAGCCCAGCGAACTCCCCCTGACTCCCCGCATTGGGTTGCAGCGAAACTGCGTCATAGCCGGTGATCTCCACGAGCCACTCCTCGAGCTGGCGGATCAGCTCACGCGTGCCGGCTGAGTCTTCGAGGGGGGCGAAGGGATGGAGTCCGGAGAACTCCGGCCAGGTGACCGGCTCCATCTCCGTGGTCGCGTTGAGCTTCATCGTGCACGACCCGAGCGGGATCATCGTGCGATCTAGGGCCAGGTCAGCATCTGCGAGGCGGCGCAGGTATCGCAGCATCTCGGTCTCGCTGCCGTGCGTGCTAAAGACAGGGTGAGTGAGATAGTGCGTGCTGCGCCACACCTGCAGGTCGTCCAACGGATCGACTGTGCTCACATCGAGCGATGCCAGATCGGCGCTCACGCCGAAGGCGGTCCACACTGCCTCGACCTCGGTCCGGGTCGTCGTCTCGTCACAAGCGACGGCAACGGTGTCGCCATCGACCAGTCGGAGCGCTATCCCCTGTTCCCTCGCCGCAGCGACCACACGTAATGCCTGACCAGGTGCCTTCACCTGCACGGTGTCGAACACGTAGGGGCTGGTGGTGGTGAAGCCAGCATCTCGAAGTCCTTGCGCGAGCAGCAGGGCCAATCGGTGGGTGCGCTCGGCGATCCGTCGCAAGCCCTCGGGACCGTGCCAGACCGCATACATCCCCGCCATCACAGCGAGCAGCACCTGGGCGGTGCAGATGTTCGAGGTGGCCTTCTCCCTGCGGATGTGTTGTTCGCGGGTCTGCAGGGCCAGTCGGTACGCCGGGCGACCAGCGGAGTCAACACTGACGCCGACTAGTCGACCGGGCATGGACCTTTCCAGCCCGGAGCGGACCGCGAGGTAGCCGGCATGGGGGCCGCCGAAACCGAGCGGAACTCCGAAGCGCTGCGACGTACCGACGGCGACATCCGCCCCAAACTCGCCGGGAGGCGCGAGGACGGCGAGAGCGAGAAGATCCGCGGCCACCGCAAAGCCCACGCTACGGGCTGCTGCCTGTTTGCCGAGGGGGGCGAGATCACGCACGTTGCCCGAGGATCCGGGGTACTGAGCGAGGACCCCGAAGCATTCCTCGTCGGGCAACCCGAGGGCCAGGTCGGCCACGCGTAGTTCGATGCCCAAGGGTTCCGCACGAGTCCTCATCACAGCGATGGTCTGCGGATGGGCGTCAGCATCCACGAGGAAGACCGGGCTGGCCGACTTGCTTACCCGGCGGAGCAGCATCATCGCCTCGGCCGCCGCCGTGGCTTCGTCCAGCATGCTGGCGTTGGCCGTGTCGAGCCCCGTCAGGTCGGAGACGACAGTCTGGAAGTTGAGCAGTGCTTCCAGTCGGCCCTGGCTGATCTCCGCCTGATAGGGCGTGTACGCGGTGTACCAGGCGGGGTTCTCCATCACGTTGCGCAGGATCACTGGTGGTGTGTGAGTGCCGTGGTACCCGAGTCCGATCATGGGCGTGAGCACGGTGTTCATAGCGGCCAACGAACGGAGTTCGGCCATGACTTCGGGTTCGCTGCGACCGCGTTCCAGGCTGAGGGGATGTCCACTCTGGATGCTCGCCGGCACTGCCTCTGCGACCAGCGTCTCGAGGCTCGGACGTCCGATGGCCGCGAGCATCTTGGCCTGATCATCGGCATCGGGTCCGATGTGTCTTTCGACAAAGGGCGCCTGATCCTCGAGATCGCTCAGAGCCAGGTGGGTTGAGGGCAAGGTCACGGCGGCCTCCGGCGACAGCGCGGCGCCAAGACGCAGGCGCGCCCTAGCTGGCCTCCCCCTCTGTCATCGACACCTGAGAGGTTCGGGGTAGCAGGCGATTGAACTGTCTGCAACACCTTGCACCGTCGGTGGGACGCCTTGGCTGCGCGGGTGCGGGAAGCCGTACGGCCTCTTTCCAGAGGTGCCTCGCCCGCACGGTCCTGGTCGCCTGAGAGGTTCTGGGGAGAATTGCTCCTTCGGCGCCTTCCACTGGAGGTGAAAGAACTCTCCCGAGCGGGGTCATCAGCAGGCCCAGCCTAGCTCCCCAGGGGCCTCTGACCTCGCAGCCGCGCTCGGTTCACCCCGTAGCGTGCGTGCGACGACGTCGGGCCAGTTCATCGCTTGGGTGATCGATCTCAGATTCGGTCTCTGGTCGCTCACTGGGCAGATTGGCCAGCGAACTCTCGACTTCACGCCAAACCCGGCCCACAGCGATACCGAACACGCCCTGGCCTCCTTGGACCAAGTCGATGACTTCATCAGCAGACGTGCATTCGTAGACACTTGCGCCGTCGCTCATCAACGTCATGTGCGCAAGATCCTGGACACCGCGATCCCGAAGGTGTTGAACCGCGATTCGGATCTGCTGCAAGGAGACTCCGGTGTCGAGGAGTCGCTTGACGATCTTGAGCACAAGGATGTCGCGGAAGGAGTAGAGCCGCTGAGTTCCCGACCCCTGAGCGGGCCGGATCGTCGGCTCCACC
>JANPBY010000060.1:0-3116 GCA_031430645.1 Actinomycetes bacterium | reverse complement strand
GACATCTGGTGGTCGACCATGGCAACGCGCTCCTTATCTGAAAGCGGGAGCATGAATGGAAGCACCCCGTCGCGCTCATTCGAGACGAGCGATTGCAGCGGATCGACCACAACGCCTTGGTTCGTTGCGTGAATGACCTGTCCGCTGCCTACGTAGATCGCAACATGGCTGACCCAGGAACTCGTCAAATACATGATGAGCCAGGAGCCGATCCAGTTTCCGCCTCGAACGAAAATCACATCTCCCGGCTTGAGTAGCCGAACCAACTGCTCGGGAAACCAGCCGTCCCAGGCCGAGCTCATTCTTCCCTGCTTGGCGTGGAACGAGTATCGTCCGCGCGCCGTGCGGAAGTTCCAGTAATCAATCGCGGCAAGGATCACGAGGCAGCGCGTCGGGACTCTAAAGCCCGAGGAATCCGTGATAAGCGGCGGCCGATCCCATCAGGAACGCGACGAGCGCGAAAACGCCCCCGAGCGCGGCCAACGCGTGGAAGAAGTAACCTGCTCGCTGTGACCAGACCGCTTTGCCGGCGTATCCCAACTGGCTAACGTATGTTGCCGCGAAGGCGACGCCGCTAGCCAAGACGCCGATGACGAACCACCACATCGAGTCGGCAAACGGTAGGACTCGGAAAGCTCGCGCCTCGCCAACCATGTGCCCGATGAAAGCGAGCAGCGCCACAGCGGCACCGCCATTGATCACGACACCCGCCTTCATAGCCGACTGGCCAAGCGCGATTACCTGACGGAACTGTTCGACGTCCCATTCGTGCGCGTGTCGTCGCTCGTCCTGCTGGGCATTCAGGTCGTTGTTTAGGGCGTGCTTGAACTTTTCAATGACGACAATCGGGGCGTCAACATTCTCTCGGGAAGCGTGCTCGACTGCGTCCAGGATCTCGTACACCGTTTCGAAGCTGAGCTCCTTTTGCCCGCCTTCAGCCGCCAGGCGCAACTCCTCGCGGATGTGCTCGATCGTCTGCAACGCTTGTTCCACGCCCATTCCGATTCCTTGTGTCGCCCTAGGTTCCTAGTCTGACGCCGAATCTGTTCAGTTCAAGTGCAATCGCAAGTTTCTTGAGGTCCGAGCTTGGGTCCGGCCGCCTGCGGCTAATCCGTTCCGGCGCAGGGCTGGATTGGCCGTGCGGAAACATCCGACTGGCCGTGACGCCGGCGGGCGGCCGACTCGAGTCGCGTGCGCAGCTGCCCGAACTGCACCCGCAGGGAGAGGGGCAGAGTTATCTGGCTCGGGCTGGGTTCGCGGCGCCTCTTGGTGAACGTCCCTATGGGCGATCAGAAGGAGGATCGTCGGCACCATCATTGGCTGCATGCCGCCTGGCATCAAGCAACTGCTGCAGCTGCGTCAGTTGTCGCGTCGTCAATTCGCCGGGCAAGCGGAACGAAAGCAGCAGCGCGAATACTCCAAGGAACATCACAGCCCACTCCACAGCCCAGCGCACCGAGGGATCCCACGATATGCCGAGGGAACCTAAGAAGATGAGCACCAGCACAGCCAGGTACAGGTGGAACATCAGGCGATGACGGAGCAGTTGGCGCTTCACTTCACCGAGGTAGTAAGTGTCCTGACGCCAGTTCTTGCCGCGCAACGAGCGCTCGTCGGCCACGATCGCCATTACAGCAATCAGAAAGCCTGCGAGGATGGAAAGCACGGTCGCCAGGATAGTCGCAGCATCCTTGCTCGCGTGGTACCAAGGCTGTAGATACGGCGCGCTAATTCCCGCCAGCACGAGCGACAGCGCCACGTACCGCAGCAGCGAGCAGTTGACCTTCTTGCAGAGGCGCTTCATGGATTCCATCGGCCCTGCTGCCCCAGTTCTATGCGGTAGTCCTCGAGCTCCGACCACATGTCGGGGATGCTCAGGTCGTTGCGTCGGTCTTGGCGATCCACAGTTACGTACTTCCCCAGGACCAGTTCGGATGGCGAGACCTTGCTGCCCTGGCCAGTCACAATTTGCAAATCCATTCCGACTGGCGCGTCTTCGATCAGGTCGATACCGATCCCTTGCAGGTTTTGGAGAACGATTGGGTCCGCGCGACTGCCGCCGCGGGCCCGGATGGTCGTGGTGACCTTCAAATCACCCCAGCTGGCGGCTAGGCGCGCGCGCTCCTGATCGTTACCAGCTTCGTACTCAAACACGTCGCGAATCTTGCCTGTCAAGTTCGCCCACAGCTGCTCAACCAGGCCCGTCGCATCGGCGCCAGGCGCCAAGGCATCCGGGTTCTCGGCCGCGTACGCGCTTCCGCTCAACTTCAAGGCGCTGACGCCCTCTTCAGCGAGTACAGCTTCCTTGTCCGGGTCGCCAACCGGTGCGAGCTCGAAGGCCGAGTGCGCTGCTGGCTGGCCTGCAACGCCGAGCAGGAGCCTGAGGTAGAGCGCTACCGATCCAAGGCGCATCCCATCGACCATCACGAGCAACTCATTGCCCTCGACAAGCACGAAGGCATCCGAGAGCTTGAACGCGCGATTATGTGGTGGTGCGTTGGCGTAATCCGTATCACCTTCCCCTGCGACCGTCAGCCCCATAGTGCTCATCGACTCCCCCGGCGCACCAGCACCGAGCGCCATGCGGATAAACCCTCGGTTCGGGACGACCTTCTGGCGGGTCTCCATGATGCCCAGGGCCGGAATCGGAACTTGGCTAGCCGTCACGCTGCGGTTGCGTAGCGCGCGCCGTACCATCGTCTCGAGGGAGAGGGCCGGCTCGGCGCCGACGTTGTAGGTGGCGCGCACGAAATGGATCCGCTTCCTGGCCTGTCTGCCCGGCATGGTCTAAACCCCTGGTGTCATGGACTGCGACCACGATGGTCGCACAGTAGACCCAACGGCTATTCCTGCCCCGGCAGGACTGCGTCTGGAGCCGCCAGAGCCTCTAGGACCGACCTCAAGGCCCGGTCTAGCCCGAAAAGTCTCGCGCCTTCACCAGAGCTGCTGCGTTGCGGGAGAAGGCATACATCGGATCGCCTCTGCCGTTGCGCCCGATGTATGTGATGAGCCGCAGCTGCAACAGCGTATCGATATCTGACTCCAGAAACTGTGGCTCGTCGATCGGGATGCTGCCCCCACCGGATCCATCAATCATCATGAGGTCGGTTCCACTG
>JANPBY010000059.1:0-6051 GCA_031430645.1 Actinomycetes bacterium | reverse complement strand
CGCGCGGCAGCTGTGGGTCGCGCAGCGGGTCGGCGGCGAAGGCCCGCATACCGTCCTCGAAGGTGACCGCCGCCGTGAACCCCAGCACCTCCCGTGCTCGCCGGGGGGAAGCCGTGATGTGCCGTACGTCCCCGAGCCGGTACTCCCCGGTCACCCTCGGCGGCGGCGCGTTGGAACCGTACGAAGACCGAAGGGCTTCGGCAAGATCACCGATCGTGTGCGGCACACCCGAGGCGATGTTGAAGGCGCCCACCACTGCGCTGGGGGCGGTGAGTGACAACACATTGGCCCGTGCCACGTCGCGGACGTGAACGAAGTCCCGACGCTGCCCGCCATCTTCGAACACCGACGGGCCGCGACCTGCGGCGTAGGCACTGCGCATGATGCTCGCGACCCCTGCGTAGGGGGTATCGCGTGGCATCCGTGGCCCATAGACGTTGTGGTAACGGAGGCTGATGACGTCCGAGCCTGTGGCCACGGCGTAGGCCTGGCAAAGGTGTTCCTGATTGACCTTCGTGGCGGCATAAACATTGCGCGGATCGAGCGGGGCGTCCTCATCTAGATCGACGGGTGACAGCGGCGCACCGCAGGCCGGACACAACGGATCAAAGACGGCGTTCTCGAGGTCCTCCCTTCGCCGCGCGGGCGGGCGCACGTTGCCATGCTCAGCGCAGGTGTAGCCGCCCTCGCCATAGACGACCATGCTCGAGGCCAGGACGATGCGTCCGGCGAACCCTCGTGCGTCGAGGGCGCGCAGCAAGATTGCCGTACCCAGGGAATTGTCCCCGACGTAGTCCGTGACATCCTCGAAGTTGACGCCCAGTCCCACGCGCGCTGCCTGATGACAGACGGCGTCGACTCCGGCCACGGCTCGCTCAACGGTGATCCGATCGGACAGGTCGATCGTGAGGTACTCCACGTCGTCACGCCGATAGTCCGGTGGCGAAGAATGCGCTGCGGCGGTGATCCCGTCGAGCACGCGCACCTGATGCCCCTCGTCCAGGAGTTGGTCGACGACGTGGGATCCGATGAAGCCCAGTCCGCCCGTGACAAGGACCTTCATCCGAGTCTCCCCGACTGAGGGGCGATGACGTTTGCTGCGATCCGGGCCGTTCGGGTGTGCGGTGCTGACCGTGCCACTGCCACAAGATCCTCGACCGTGTCGATGTCCCGCAGGACGGGCAGGTCGCGGACCGCGCAGCCAAGACTCACGAGGCGCCCGTGTTGCCGGATGCCCGTGTCAGCCACGCTCATGGTTACGTCCTCAAAGACCCGAGCGTCCGGCGTCTGAAGTCCGATCGCCCACCAACCGCCGTCCGCCGCCAGCCCAAGCACCGCATCGACCCCCTGCTCACCAAGGGTTCCCAATGCTCCATCCAACAGCTCAGCCGTCACCTGCGGGGTGTCCATGCCGATCTGCACTCCCGGCCCACCCGCATCGTCCCAGGCCGCTGCTAGGCGAGCTGCGAGGCCGCGGCCGCGTTGCGGGATCACGAGAAAGCCTTCAGGGAGCCAGTCTCCGACAGGTCCGTCCAGCGCGAGCACCCTGCGGTCGGCCGCACAGGCGCGTACGGCCTCCAGGGTGTCGGCGAGGCTCGCGGCAGCGACAGCCGCGGCTTGGTCGTGGGTCAGCGGTGGCACCAACCGGGTCTTGACGCGGCCGGCCACCGGCGCCTTCGCCATGACGAGGAGGGTGCTCATCGAAGGAGCCCGCTCATGTCACGGATGGCCCGGGCGGTGCCCTTCACCGTGCCGGTGACCTTGGACTTCCCGACGCGAGGGAGGTACTGCACCGGCACCTCCTCGATCCGCCAGCCAGCCTCATGAGCCCGCAGCACCATCTCCAGGGGCCAACCGAAGCGACGATCTTTGAGGTGCAGGGCCACAAGGTCTTCACGGCGGGCCGCGCGCATAGGCCCAAGGTCACGCAGGGCCAGACCGGAGCGCCGACGAACCTCCGCGGTCAGTACGCGGTTGGCCACGCGGGAGTGGAGGGGCCACGCCTTTGCGTGGCGTTGCCGTGCGCCCAGGATCAAGTCGGCGGTCTTGGCGATGATCGGGTCAACCACCAGGGGAAGGTCCCCGGGATCGAAGCTCGCGTCGGCGTCCATGAACGCCACGATGTCGGTTGTCGCGGCGGTCAGCCCGGCGAAGCAGGCCGCGCCGAACCCGGGCGACGGCTCGACGATGACGCGCGCACCGAGGTCACGGGCGACCTCCGCCGAGCCGTCGGTCGACCCGTTGTCGACGACCAATGGCAGGTAGCCCTCGGGCATTCGCTCGAGCACCCACGGCAGGGCACCGGCTTCGTTGAGCACGGGAAGAATCACCTCGACCGTCACGGGGTGAGTGCCTCCTCGACGGCCCCAAGATCGCTGGTCCGGACATAGACGTAGGTCGGCCGGATGGCCAGATCGGTCACAGGTCGGAACACATCCGGGTCACCGCCGTAGACCAGGGCCTGCAGCACCTCGGGATCCAGGGCCGTGAAGTCCCGGCTCAGGGCTGGCTCCCACTGCGAAACCTCACCGGGGGTGTCCAGGATCACCACCGACACATCGTCCAATGCCGTGGCCAGGTCGATCCGAAGCGCTGTTCTGCCTCGTCCATCCGGGCCACGGAGTACGTCGCCGACGGCGAGGGACTGCGAGTGCGTCGGGAGGCCGGCCTGGGTCAGCAGGTGGGGATGGACCGGAATGATCACCCGACCTGGGAGGTCGCTGAGAACGGTCACCAGCCGGTCCCCTGCGGCTTGGTCTACGGAGGTCGGGACAAGAGTCCAGGGGAGGGTTCCGCGCCACGGAACGAGCAGGAGCAACACGATCTGCGCGGCAAAGGCCACCACGAGCCAGCCGACGGTGAACCGTGAGGGCCCGCCTCCGCCGCTGAGCACGTTGTTCACGGCCAGCCCGAACAGGATCGCGACCGCGGCGTAGGCGGGGATCACGACGTTGGCGAACCCACCGGAGTGCAGCCGCCCTGCCCACGCCGCCGCCAAGAGCCCGAGGACAACCGCTGGGACGTAGCCATACACGAGTGCGCTGCGCAGAGTGAATGGCCGGTGAGCGAGATAGGTGCGCCGGGCCCACCACCCCACGATCGACAAACAGATCGCTAGTGGGAGGGCCAAGTCGATGACCCAGAACCCCAGGAACCAGCGCCATTCCACAGCCTGGCCGAGCAGCTCCCACACGACGTAGTCGTCGTACCAACCATCGGTCCAGGCATTGCCGAGCAACACTGAGCCCACCGTGGCGGCAACGAGCGCGCCGGCCGCCGTCAGCCCCACGACCCTTCTGCAGGCCACGAGCCAAACGAGCACCGGCAACGCGGCAATCAGCGCGTTCTGCTTGGTCAAGACTGAGAGGAAGAGGAGGCCTCCCACCAACAGCCCGCCGGGCCAGGACGTCGCTCGCCCACCGGCCAGAACAGCCCCCAGGAACAGCGCAAGGAAGAGGGAATCCACCCGCGCGAGATCCAGCCAGGCGCCGCCGAGCTGAAAGGTGGCTGCAAACAAGCCGGCTGCCACCAAACCGGCCAAGCGGGCGCCACCCGCCTGCCGAACGATCGCCGCGATCAGCAGCAGCACGGCGAGCGAACTGAGCAGGGACACCAGGCGCAGCGGCACGAAGCCCTCGCCCGTCACCTCCGCGACTCCGGACGAAACCCAGAAGTACAGCGGTGGGTACGGCCAGGGGGTGTAGTCGAACGACGGGGACAGGTAGAGGCTCTGGCCTTCGGAGACCCGCCGTACGAGCTCGACCGCTCCTCCCTCGAGCCATTCCAGCTCATAGGGATAGCGCAACCGGCTCAGTGCGATCCACACGTAGCTCGCGATCGGTACCCACGCGATCAGCGCGAGCCCTCGTCGTTGCCATCCGTTGGCACCACCGCGGGCGAGGTCAGCGTCGCGGTCGACCAGGGTCACGTCGTCAGCATGAACCAACGCACGAGCCGGTTCGGGGAATCGGCCAAGGAACTGGTGCGCAGTTTTGCGTCCACACCAAAGACACGACCCGCTGCGAAGGCGAGGATCGCGACGTGCGCGGCAATCATCAGGAAGTAGCTCCACGGCCACTCGGTCGGCCCGTTGCCCACCGAGAGGTAGATGACGATGGCCTGGGCGATGCCGACCGTGGCCCAGAAGCGGGTAGCCAACCCCAGGAGCAGGAAGACCGCCAAACAGATTTCAGTCAGGTAGGCGCCCCAGGCAAACAACTGAAAGTTCGGCTGGATGACGTTCTCCACGAGGCTGGAGAACGGTGGGAACACGGGATACTCCACGGCCAGATTCGTGAAGTACCAGAGTCCGGACTGGTCGGCCTCGCCAAAGCCTGGGGGCTTCTTCCAGTTCAGGTTCTCCAGCCACAACGCGGCAACCGTCAGGCGGACGAGCAATGCGCCGACTCGCGCGACGCGGTCATTAGCCAGGCGGTTGCTGAGGCCTTGGGGAGCAGCACTAGCGGCAGGTGTCTCGGTCATCGTGGGTTCCCTCCTCGGGCACTGCCACCCTAGGGCGCGCGCGAACCCGAGGCCGGGACGAACCCGTGACGATCGCCTTACGCCAACCCCGAGGGGGCGCTCAGGAGTGGCGGCGGGCTAGGACGACCCAGGTGAAGGGCTGGACCGATCCCCACGGGGTCACGTGGTCAACGCGCTGATGCGACCGGAGCTCGAAGGCACGGGCGAACTCCGCCGCCAGCACCTGCGCGGCATAGCGCACCACCGGCAGTCCCGAGCACGCCTCGGGCCCGTCCGCGGCGAAGGCGCCCACGACGAGGTGACCGCCAGGCTCGACCGACGCCGACACCAGGTCGACGTAGTGGCCCCGGTCGTGCGCGTCGGTCAGGAAGTGGAAGACCGCCCGGTCGTGCCAGACGTCGTAGCGCTGCTGAGGCACCCACGCCAAGAGATCCGCCTCGATCCACGTCGCCCGCTCGGCTGAATCAGACAGCCGGTCGCGGGCATCGTGCAGCGCGCGCGCTGACACGTCGAGCACAGTGACGTCGGTGTAGCCCGCACGGAGCAGAGCGTCAACCAGGTGGGACGACCCGCCCCCGACATCGATGATCGCGGAGCCCGGGTCGGGCGCATGCTCGGTGATCAGACCCAGCGACGGCTGGGCGGCGCTCTGGTACCAGCTGACCCCCTCGGCCCCCTTGGTCTCGTACGCGCTGTTCCAGTGAGCCGCCCGCCGTCGGGCGGCCCCGATCTCTGGGTCGGTCGCGGTGTCGGTCAACTCGCTCTCGGTCACTGATTGAGCGTAGCCAGCAACGCGCCCAGCATCACCTCGGACGCAGGCTTTCCGCTGGAACCCAGGCCACGAGCAGGGCTTCCCAGGACTGGGAGTGGACATCCTTGCGCCAGGCGTAGACCTGCCCCGGATGGTCGCCCGGCGCAAGCAGCACCCAGCATGGACGGCCGGCATCGGTGAGGGTCGTCTCCGCAGGCGGCGGGGACTGGGCTCCGCGGCGACGCGCGCTCAGCGGGCCGCGACCGACATCGGTCGCACGTCCCATGCCACCCGCAGCCATCGGACCACTGTGGCACAGAATCAAACATCTGTGCTATCTGATCGTCAGCAAAGGTTCAGCGAGCAGCCGGCGGGAGCAGTTCCACGGGCATCGATTGGAACGCGACCGGTCGGGTGAACCGGTCGAGGGCCGCGGTGCCCACCGAGGTGTGCAACGGGTTGGTGGTCGCCGGCCACGGCCCGCCGTGGTGCTGGCCGGCGGTGACGGCGACGCCGGTGGGCCAACCGTTCCAGACCACCCGGCCGGCGATCCGCGTCAACGCCTGGACGCAGTCGGCCGCCAGCGGCTCGTCCCGAGATCCCTGAACCGTGCCCACCAGGCAGCCCGGAAGCACTGCGAGCAAGGCCAGCAGTTGCTCGCGGCCGTCGTATTGGACGAGCGCTCCCACCGGACCGAAACACTCCACGGCAAGAGCTCCGGGGTTCTCCAGGGCGTCCACCGCCGACAGCTCCAAGACCAGGACATGGGCTCGCGCTCCCGGCGACGTACTCCGCACACCCTCGGCCAGGATCCGCAC
>JANPBY010000058.1:0-4191 GCA_031430645.1 Actinomycetes bacterium | reverse complement strand
GCCGCTGACGCTGTTCCAGACACTGCAGGGCTCGCTGCATCGGTTCAGCTTCCATGAACCGGGCGATCCAAAAGCCGAGCCTACCAATGGCCACACCCTGGTGTTGGGCAAATCCGGCGGCGGCAAGACCACCACCGTCGCCTTCCTTGCTGCCCAGGCCCAAAGGGCAGGGGGCCGCACGATCATTTTCGACAAAGAAGCCGGCCTCAAAATGGCAGTGCGCGCCCTTGGCGGCCGCTACGCCGAAATCCGCGCCGGACGACCGACGGGCCTGAACCCACTCGCCACAGAATCCGGCGAACGCGGCGAGGCATGGTTTCTGGATTGGCTGGTGGCACTTTTGGAATCCCGCAGCGGGCCAATGACACCGCTGCAGTCCGAAGCCCTCAAGTCAGCGATTTCCCAGAATGGCAAAGCCCGGGAAGGCTTGCGGAACTTCCGCGCGTTTCAGGAACTCTTTGGCGATGTTGGGGACGGGCTCGATTTGGCGCAGCGGATCAGCGAGTGGGGCCCGGAAGGTCGTTATGGCTGGGTCTTTGGTGAGGCCGAAGAGCCGGTGGTGGATTTCACCAGCCATGACGTCACGGCCGTCGATCTGACAGAAATTCTCGACCTCGGGACCGAGCGCACCGCGATCCTCGGCTATCTCTTCCGCCGCATCGAGATGCTGATCGAAGAAAAGCGCCCGACACTGATCCTGATCGATGAGGCCTGGAAAGTCCTCGACGACGAATACTTCGCCAAGAAACTCACCGAATGGCTGGTGACCGCGCGGAAGAAGAACGTCGTCGTGGTGATGATGACCCAGTTTCCAAGCCAGATCCGGGGCTCGAAAGCGCGCTCGATCCTAGAAGCGCTGCCGAACCAGCTGCTGTTCCCGAACGGCGAAGCGGCAAGTGCGGACTATGACGGATTTCGGCTCACCGACGGCGAGTTGGACTTTGTCCTCAGCCCAATCCCGGGCCAGCGGATGGTGCTGTCGCGCACCCCGCGAAGCTCGACGGTTCTGAATGTCGATCTCAAAGCCCTTGGGCCACTTTTGACGGCGCTTGGCGGTGGTCAAGCCGGGCTCAATGCTTTCGGCGCTGATTACGCCAATCGGCCCAAATTCTGGAAGGAATGATTGTCCAATGAAATCAGTATATTACATAACCTTGATTATCGGACTCGGGTTAGTGCCCCTCGCGGGCTGCACCGGCGTGCCGATTGCCAAGACCAATTGCTGGGCCACGGCTGGTTCCACTGTGACCACTTCCACCAAGGGCGCAAGCCCGGATGCGGGGCTTGTCTCACGCGGCAACACGTCGGGCCTTGATGTCATTCCCTGCGAATAAATCTCTCGGCCTGATCGGGGCCTTGGCCTTGGGCGTGGCGGTCCTGCCTTGGCCTGCGATGGCGCAGGGCGTGCCGATTGTCGACCCGAAGTCGATCATCCAGCACGCCCTGGAAATCGCGCAGATGTCCTATCTGACTGGGGCGCGCGAACTTGAGGCTGACAAGAAGCGCCGCATCGATGAATTGCACCAGGACCAGCTCGACGCGTTGGATGCGACGCTGGCGATGATGACTGGCCAGACGCCGTGGATCGGCGATCTTGAAGTGATCCCCGGTGCTGAGGCCGAAGTGCTCTACTCGGTTGAGGACAACAACCCCTATGCCGCGCGGCTCTTTGGCGATGCCAAGACCAGCATCGAAGAGATGATCGTCGCCACCGCGCAGAAATATGCAGGCCACCCCGGGCTTGCCCGTGCCGGGCTGAACCCGGTCGAGTTCCGCATTTGGTTCCAGAGCCTTGTGAAACAGGAATCCGGGTTTTCCATCGGGGCGCGCAGCCCGGTTGGGGCCTTTGGCCTGACGCAGGTTATGCCGGACACGGCCAAGGATCTGGGCATCTACCCCGCCTACTATGATGATCCGATGCTGCAACTGGATGGTGGCGCGCGGTACTTCCTGACGCAGTTGAACAAGTTTGGCTCAGTGCCGCTGGCCTTGGCCGCCTACAATGCCGGTCCGGGCAATGTCACCAAATACGGCGGTATCCCACCCTTCAAAGAGACCCAGGATTACGTCGTCCGCATCACCGGCTTCTTCAACGCCTATGCAGGCAAGATCACGGGCGTCGATCAGGTCGGCACGTTTGATCCGCGCGACATGGCGATCGCCGAGGCCAGCAACACGGCTGACGCGGGTCTGCACTATGGCATGGCCGCCTCTCTGGAGATTGAGGCATCGCTGAAGCGGCTGCGTTCCATCATCGAACGCATTCCCACGACGCAGTCCGCAAAGGAGGCGCTGGACCTCAACAGCTATGCCCGGGCCGAAGCTGTCCGCATCGGTCTCATGGTCGAGCGGGTCAAGGCAGCCCGCGTGAAGGTTGATCAGGCCCGCTACGCACTCTGGCTGCAGGCCTATGCCATCGACGCAACATTCATCAAAGTAAAGGGTGGTTCCGAATGATCCGCAATCTTGTCCGGGGTCTCGGCCCTTTTCTGATCTCTGCAGCCGTGCTCTCCTCGGCCCCTGCCCTCGCGCAGGGCGTGCCCACAGTCGATCTCACCAGCATCGCCAAGATCGGAGAGGTTCTGACCGAGGCCAAGCTGCAGGTGAAGGAAATGATCGCCTCCAACCTGAAGCTCGATGAGCAGATCCTAAAGCAGATAGAACAGATCGCCACGCGTTGGCGGCAAACATCCGGCATGACAGGCAGGTCCATTTGACGGCACCCTTGCCCTCTTTGATCCATCACCGCATGTGACCGCTATTCGGCAAAAGCAGACACTCGCAGTTAGGAATCGGCATCGGCGTCAGGTCAAAATTTCCTCTAGCTCAAAGAGGTTGCCCCATGGATCGGCAAAGAAGGCGATCCTCCTGGCAATCGCTTCAACGTTGAACGGCTCGGCTACAACTTTCACGTTGCGCGCCTTCAAATTCTCGACAGTCCTGTCCACCGAAGGCACGGTGAAGCAGACATGATGCAGGCCCTGGAAGCCAAACGTCGCCACAAAATCCAACTCGGCTCTTGGTGACGCCTCTGGTTCATTTCCGCCAACGATCTCAAGAACCGTCCCATCATCGCCGGCAGCTGCCAGATAACCCATCTGAACTCCCAGCATCGGCTCAGGCCATTCGTGAACCACGCGAAAATCCAACTTGTCGACCAACCACGACTTTGCGGCCTCGTAGTCAGGAACGCGAAGGCAAACGTGGGCGTGTCGGAAGTCAGCAAACGTCGCGTCGAGCGCCTTGGGCGGCAAGTGGAACGCAGTCATAGCGAAACGCCTCCGTTTGGTGATCCGGGGACCATAGCATTAATGGGGGGTAAGCTGCCAACCGGACGTTACGCCGATTTCGCCCAACTACAGAACCGCGAACGCTGCTGGCGTCCAATCCAAGCGAGCTGCTGCGGGCCATAGCAGCAACGCTGCACCTTTGCGGTCATAGGTCGCGAACCATGCGGACTTCTGTGTCGCCCGCCCCAGTGTCAGCCATGTGTTGCGCATCGACAAAGCCGAAACTGCGGTACAGGGCCACTGCCTCGGTATGGCGTGGACCTGCGGCCAACATCATTTTTTGGTAACCAAGCGCTTTGCCGGTTGCCAGAAGTTCGGCAACCAGCGCCCGCCCCACCCCGTGCCCGCGCGCCACATCGCGCACATACATCCGGTTCATCTCGCAAATCGTTTCGGAGTAGCGTTTGGTCATCACCACCCCGACCGGCACCCCGTCAAGCCGCGCCAGAAGGCAATCGGCTGAAGGCGGCACAAAGCGGGTCAGCAGGTCGCGCATCTGACCCTCGATGTCCTGCGCGGCAAAATAGGCGTCGAGCAACGCGGCTTCATCGGGGTAACGGATACGCAGCCAAGTTATGTAGTCTTGCACGAGATGGCGGACATCGTCAGCCTCAGCTTCGTCTCGAACATGGATGATCTGAAGCATTCTGCGGGGCCGCCCTGTGCTTTGCCGACGTGGCTTGTCCCGACATTCCCCACGTGGCCTGCCGCTTGACCGAAGGGTCGCTTGAACGAGCGATCTGATCAAGCGTCTTTCGCCGCGAGCGGAATCCATGGTCGAAGAAATGCCGGGAGTTGGACGGATCGGGCCGTGAACCCACATCATTCTTGCCCGGCAGCGACGATTTTCAGCGTGGCGGACAAACCTGCCCTATCGCTTTCGTTCAGTTGGGTCCGTTGC
>JANPBY010000057.1:0-38970 GCA_031430645.1 Actinomycetes bacterium | reverse complement strand
CCCCGAACTGCTCGTACGCACCGGGGCCTCGAATGTGGAGGACGCCTTCCTGGCCCTCGTCGAGTCGCCTGAGGTGGCTTGAAGTGAATCGGCGCAGGCTCTTTGCCACGGCCCACCGGGTCCTGACGCAGCTCCGGCACGACCCGCGAACCCTGATCCTCTTGCTGGTCGTCCCTTGCGTGCTGCTTGCGCTGCTGGCCTGGGTGCTTGTCGACAACCCCGCGGCCTTCGACGACTTTGGGCCACAGCTGCTCGCGATCTTCCCGCTCATCGTGATGTTCCTCGTGACGAGCATCGCGACCCTCCGGGAGCGCTCGTCTGGCACCCTCGAGCGCCTCCTGGCGATGCCTGTCGGCAAGGTCGAATTCCTCGGTGGCTATGCGGTGGCCTTAGGTGCCATGGCGACACTCCAAGCCCTGCTCGCCAGCGGGCTCTCCCTCGGACTCCTGGGGATGGACGTGGCAGGCCCTGCCTGGGCGGTCATCTTGGTGGCCGTCCTGGTGGCCGTTCTCGGCACCAGCCTCGGCCTCTTCGTGAGTGCGTTCGCGCGTACGGAGTTCCAGGCCGTGCAGTTCATGCCGGCCATGGTGTTCCCGCAGCTGCTGCTGTGCGGCCTCATCGTCCCGGTCGCTGCTCTCCCGCCGCTGCTCGAACGGGTCGCCTGGCTGCTGCCCATGACGTACGCCGTCCAGGCCATGCAGCACGTCTCCAGGGTCGGAACGCTGGACTCCCCGTTCCCGAAAGACGTCCTCGTCATGGTTGGGTTCACGGTGGTACTGCTGCTGCTCGGTTCGGTGACCCTGCGGCGTCGGACGCCCTGACTCTCGAGATCAGGACCTCGGAGTGCAGCGGCAGCCCGCTTCGCTTGGCCGCCAGAACTGTCCGAAAGGGTGGCCATTTCGCCCAACGGAGGACCCCGATTCGGACAGTTCTGGCTGAGCAGCCTCGCGTCTTCGATCCGCCAGAGCCAGCCACGACTCGGGCCTCTAGACTCGCAGCGACCGACGTTGAGGAGGCTTGGCCGTGATCCGACGGACGCTGTTGAGTGTCAGCCGCAGCGAGCGGCTCAAGACCCTGGTCGCCGGCGCCCCGATCTCGCGCGACGTGGTCCACCGGTTCGTGGCCGGTGAGTCCGCTGACGAGGCCGTTGCCGCGACGCGCACCTTGGTCGAGGACGGCCGGTTCGTGACCATCGACAACCTCGGGGAGGACACCCTGGATCAGGCCCACGCCGATGCGACCCGTGAGGCCTACCTCCTGCTGCTCCACCACCTCGGCGAGGCCGGCCTCACCGCAAGTGCCGAGGTGTCGGTCAAGCTGTCGGCCGTCGGACAGGCACTCCCCGGCGATGGGGAGAAGGTCGCGCTGGAAAACGCGCGCGCCATCTGCATCGCCGCAGCGGAAGTCGGCACGACCGTGACCCTCGACATGGAGGACCACACCACGACCGACTCCACCCTCGGAATCCTCGCCGAGCTGCGCCAGGACTTCCCGCAGACCGGGGCCGTCTTGCAGGCCTACCTCTATCGCACCGAGGGTGACTGCCGGGACCTCGCCGTCGAAGGTTCGCGGGTACGCCTGTGCAAGGGCGCCTACAAGGAACCCGAGTCGGTGGCCTGGCAGGACAAGGGCGACGTCGACCGGTCCTATGTCCGTTGTCTCAAGGTGCTCATGGCCGGCCCGGGCTACCCGATGGTGGCTTCGCACGACCCACGGCTGGTCGAGATTGCCGGCGCGCTGGCGGTGCGCCACGACCGCCCGAAAGGCACCTACGAGTACCAGATGCTTTACGGCGTCCGACCCGACGAGCAGCGCAGACTGGCTGCCGACGGCGAGAAGATGCGCGTCTACCTGCCCTATGGCGAGGACTGGTACGGCTACATGGTGCGCCGGATGGCCGAGAAACCGGCCAACCTGGCGCTGTTCCTGAAGTCTTTGTCGAGCAAGAAGTGACCTCGCGGATCGCCGTCTTCGGCGCCGGTGTCATGGGGGAGGCCTTGCTGTCAGGGCTGCTGCGTTCTGGGGTGGGCACTGACCGGCTGGTGATCACCGAGCGACGGCCGGAGCGGGCCAAAGAACTCACCGAGAAGTACGGCGTGGACGTCCTCGAAAACCTTGGGGCAGCTGAGGTCGCCGACACCCTCGTGCTGGTGGTCAAGCCCCAGGACATGGGCGCTCTCCTCGACGAGGTGGCTGGCGCGCTACGTCCTGGGGCGCTCGTCGTCTCACTGGCTGCCGGGATCACCACGGAGTTCCTCGAGTCCCGGCTTCCTGAGGGCACACCGGTCGTACGCGTCATGCCGAACACTCCAGCTCTCGTCGATGAGGGGATGGCCGCGGTCTCCGGCGGTCAGCACTGCGACGAGCCGCACCTGGCTGAGGCTGAGTCGTTGTTGCGAGCGGTCGGCAAGGTCGTGCGGGTTCCGGAGAAGTACCAGGACGCCGTCACTGCGATCAGTGGCTCCGGACCGGCCTACATCTTCTACGTCGTCGAAGCGATGATCGAAGCGGGTGTGCTGCTCGGTCTCCCTCGGGCCACGTCGAACGAGCTGGTCGTTCAGACGCTGGTGGGGGCCGCCAAGATGCTCAAGGAGACCGGCGAGCACCCCACGGTCCTGCGCGAGAACGTCACCTCGCCGGCCGGTACGACGGTGGCCGCGTTGCGCCAGCTCGACGATCACAAGGTGCGCGCGGCTTTCCTGTCCGCGATGGAAGCCGCCCGCGATCGATCGCGCGAGCTCGCCGACGGCGCCTAGCCGTCGGCTCGCCGCAGTCCCGGGTCAGGTTCGAGCGGATCGTGCGATCGCGGCGGTCGTCCCGAGGACGACGATGACGTCGCCCTCGATGATTCGCGTGGCACCCGTGGCGTTCTCCACACCACCGGCGGCCCGACGTACAGCGACCACGGTGACGTCCTCGGTGGCCCGCGTCTGAGCTTCGGCCAGGGTGAGCCCCCACAGTCGCGGCGGCGCGGGCACGGCAGCCAGGGCGTGGTCGTCGCCGACTGCGAGGTAGTCGAGCAGATTCTCCGCGAGCAGGCGGGCTGTCTTGGCCCCGACCTCGCTCTCGGGATAGACGACTCGGTGCGCCCCGACTCGCTCGAGGATGCGGCCGTGCGAGGTGGACAGTGCTTTTGCCCAGATCGCGGGAACCCCGAGGTCGGAAAGGTGCGAGACGGCCAGAACCGATGCCTCCACGCTCGAACCGATCGCCACGACCGCTTGGCTGAATTCGGCTCCACCGATCTGCCGCAGCATCTCCAGATCGGTCGCATCGCCCTCTAGCACCTGCGTGAGTTGGTCCGCCCACTCCTTGACCAGGCGCGGGTCGCTGTCGATGGCGAGCACTTCGATGCCGGCGTTCACGAGATTCTTCGCGACCGCGGAACCGAAGCGGCCCAGGCCGACGACGAGCACAGTTGAGTCCTTAGCCGACATTGGGACGCCCCTCGGGATAGCGGAACCTTCGATGAGTCTCTCGCAGAGCCAGCGAGGCTCCGAGGGACACCGGTCCGAGCCGGCCGATGAACATCAGCGCGGTCAGGACCAGGAGTGCGGGGTCGGGGAGCAGGCCGATGTTGACCGTTGCCAAACCTGTTGTCGTGATGGCCGAGGTCGCCGAGAAGGTGGCGTTCTCGGTGTTCAAGTCGCTGAGGGACAACAACACGATGATCCCGACGAACAGCGTGAGGGAGAACAAGGTGATCAGGGTGAACGCCTGTCGCACCAAGTCTCGTGGCATGGTCCGATGGGCCAGGACAGCGTCCTCGTCCCCGCGGAGCTGGGCCCAGACCGCGCTGGCGGCGACTGCAGCCGTACCGACCTTGATCCCTCCGGCGGTCGAGGCCGACGATCCACCGATGAACATCAACGCGATGGTGATCGCAATCGTCATCCCGGTCATGACGCCGTAGTCGAGGGAGTTGAAGCCGGCTGTTCGCGGCATGACGCTTTGGGTGAACGAGGCCAAAACACGGGTCCCGAGGTCGAGGGGACCCAGGGTGAGCGGGTTAGCTCGCTCGGTAAGCAGGATCGCGACCGTGCCGACGGTCAGAAGCCCGGCGGTCATCGCGAGGGTGATCCTGGCGTTCGGGCTGAATCCTCGAGCGCGGCGCCGCTTGCGGTCCCGAAAGATCTCGAACAGCACCGGGAAGCCGAGGCCGCCGAGGATCACGGCCACGTCGATCGGCAGGCAGACCCAAGGGTCGCCAACGAAATCGGTCAAGTTGCCCGCGAAGAGCGAGAACCCCGCGTTGTTGAAGGACGACACGGCGTGGAAGACGCCGTTCCAGAGTGCGGTTCCGAACGAGAGGTCATAGCCGAGGGAGAACCGGGCCGTGAGCAAGACCGCGACCACCAGCTCGATGCTCAGGCTCAGGGAGGTGACACCGATCACGACTCGACGCACGTCAGCGAGATCGACGGTCCTGGTCTCGGCCGCAGCCATCACCCGGGTTCGCAGTCCTAGCCGACGGGACACGGCGATGCCGATGAGGGAGGCGCCGGCCATGATTCCGAGTCCGCCGAACTGCATGAGCAGCAGGAGTACGGCCTGGCCGAACCCCGACCAGTACGTGCCGGTGTCCACCACCGACAGACCCACGACGCACGCCGCCGAGGTCGAGGTGAACAACGCGGTCACCAGGTCGGCGTGACCCGGGCCAGAGCGGGAGAGCGGAAGCATCAGCAATGCCGTACCGATCGAGATCAGGATGAGGAATCCCGAAGCGATCAGCCGACCCTGCGGTCGGCGCGGTGCGCGCGCCAGTCGTTGCTCGACCCTGCGTCGCGATTTCGGGCGCAGCACCCTCGCCGCCCCCGTGCGCTGCCGTTCCATGGAGTGAAACCTACGATGTCTGGTGTGCTGGTGTGGCCGAGACGCCCAGCCGTCCTGGCCGGACTGGCTGCGACGGTTATCTTGCTGACCGCGTGCAGTGGGGACGAGGCGCCGGTCGTCGAGACCGCAGCGGTGGGTCGGGCGACCGTAGTCGAGGTCGTGGAGGCGCCAGCAACTGTCGTGGCGAGGTCCACAGCGACTGTGACGGCTGCCGCGTCGGGAACTGTTGCCTCCATCGAGGTGGCCGACGGGGAGGCCGTCGATGGCGGCGAGGTGCTCCTTATCTTGAAGTCGCGATCCGCGCAGAAAGCGCTCCGCCAGGCCGAGCAGGCCGACAGCGAGGCTGCGCAGTCGGCGTCGGTGAGTCTGCCTCGCACGAACCTCTCCGCGTCTCAGCGCCAGGCAGACGCCGCGGCGGCCGCCGCCTTCTCCACCGCGAGGCAAGCGGCCGAAGCCATCCCGGACCCGACCGCGAAGGCCCAGGCGCTCGCGCAAATTGCTCAGTCTGAGGCGGCCTATGCCACGGCTCGCGCCCAAGGCAAGCAGGCCACGGCCAACCTGAATGCCGGCGTCGCTGCCCTCGAGCGGTCGCTCGCCAGCCTGGCCCGCACCCAGCGTCAGCAGACCAAGCTCGCGCTCGCGGCCGCGCAGTCGACGGTGGATGCGCTGGTCGTACGGGCTCCGGTTCCCGGCATCGTGTCCCTCGGCGCGACCCCCGGGGCGGCCGGCTCCGACTTGTCCTCCCTCGTCGGATCTCTTCCTGAATCCGTCCAGGGGACGGCATCGTCGTTGCTTGGGGGATCCGGCGGTGGAGCGTCGACCACCGGGACTCTGACGGTTGGCGCCCCGGTCTCCGCCGGGTCGACGATCGCGACCATCACCGACATTTCCACCCTGTCGGTGACGGCCTCGGTGGATGAGACCGACGTGCTCCTCGTCGAACCCGGGGTCAAGGCCGAGATCGAGCTGGATGCCGTTCCCGACGCCGACTATGTCGGGACCGTGACCAGCGTCGACCTTCAACCGACTGCGAGCAGCAGGGGGGGAGTGTCCTACGTCGTCCGACTATCGCTTGACGGTGGTACCGCAGCCGACGGGACTCCAGCGCCCACCCCCCGGCCCGGGATGTCGGCCGTGGCCCGGCTGCAGGTCCGAGAGGCCACAGCCGTGGTCGCCGTACCTGCCGCGGCCGTG
The DNA here is from genome assembly GCA_031430645.1 of Actinomycetes bacterium. Taxonomy (GTDB): domain Bacteria; phylum Actinomycetota; class Actinomycetes; order DATJPE01; family DATJPE01; genus JANPBY01. Next base: position 32,940 of record JANPBY010000057.1, on the reverse strand, counting down.
TTCCGTGACGGTCAGGGCGAAGCAGTGTGGGTGGTCGACAACGGCATCGTGGAGCGCCGCGCGGTCACGCTCGGAGCTCAGGGCGTGGACACTCTCGAGGTCACCAGCGGTGTGGGAGAAGGGGAAATCGTCGTCGTCCGGGGCGCCGACCAAGTACGTGCTGGGCAGTCGCTCCCGTGACCGTCACCCCCGCGCTGGAGGCAGTGGGGGTCACCCGCACCTATGAGCTGGAGGGTGTCGTGGTCGAGGCTCTTCGCGGGGTCTCCCTGGCCGTCGACCCCGGTGAGTACGCCGCCGTCATCGGTCCCTCGGGCTCGGGCAAGTCGACCCTGATGCACCTGTTCGGCTGTCTGGATCGACCCACCGCGGGAACGCTTCGCGTCGATGGACGTGACGTCACCTCCCTCGATGACGGAGAGTTGGCCGAGCTCCGCAACGCAGCGATCGGGTTCGTCTTCCAGTCCTTCCAGCTGCTGGCCCGGACCAGTGCTGTCGACAACGTGTCGCTGCCCTTGGTCTATCGGGGCGTGAGTCGGCGCGAACGTCGCCAGCGGGCCGAGGAGGCGCTTGACGCCGTGGGCATGGCGCATCGGATGACCCACCGGCCCTCGCAGCTCTCCGGCGGTGAGCAGCAGCGGGTGGCCATCGCGCGCGCACTCGTGGGTGAACCACGACTTCTGCTCGCCGACGAGCCCACGGGCAACCTCGACACCGTCAACGGGGCCGACGTCATGGCCATCCTTGAGCGGCTCAACAGCGAGCAGGGGGTGGCCGTTGTCCTCGTCACCCACGATGCCGACATCGCCGCGCGGGCCCGTCGGCAGATCCGGATGCGCGATGGTCTGATCGAGTCGGACTCCGCAGTGCAGGTCGCCTCGTGAGGCTCGGCGAGGCGTTCCGGGTCGCGCTGGACGCGTTACGTGCCAACCGTTTGCGCAGCCTGCTCACGATGCTCGGCGTCATTATCGGGGTGGCTGCCGTTGTCACTCTGGTAGCGATCGGGTCCGGCGCCAAACGCGAGGTCGAGCAGCAGGTCCAGGGGCTCGGGTCCAACCTGATCCTGGTCCTGCCCGGCGAGTTTGACTTTGGGGCTGCCCCAACGGTCAGCCGGCTTCAGCTCGAGGACGTCGACTACATCGGCCGGGTGATCGGCAACCCGTCAGGCGTCGCGACCACGGTCTCCTCGGGCGAGGAGGCGCGGGTCGGCTCCCGAAGCACCTTTGTCACGGTGGCTGGCACCAACGAGAACATCCCCAATGTGTTCGACCGCCCGTTGTCGAAGGGCACGTATCTCACCGCCGGGGATGTGGACACCCGAAGGCGGGTCGCCATCCTCGGCTCCGCGGTGGCAGAGACGCTGTTCGGCGACGTCGATCCCTTGGGACGTCAGGTGTCCATTGCCGGCGTGCGGTTTCGGGTGATCGGGGTCTTCGAGGAGATCGGCTCGACCTTCGGGGTCAGCCGGGACGAGGAGATTCATGTCCCGGTAACGGCGGCCCAACGGCTTTTCGGAGTTGAGCGCATCGATGCTCTAGCCGTGAAGGCCCCGACCATCGACTCCATCGAGCCACTCCAGACGAGCATCGTCGCGGCGCTTGAGGAGAAGTACCCGGGGGACAAGTTCTCGGCGGTCACGCAGACCCAGATCCTCGGGACCATCGGGACGATCCTCGGCTTGCTCACTCTCGTTCTCGCCGCCATCGCGGGGATCTCACTGCTTGTCGGTGGGGTCGGCGTCTCCAACATCATGTTGGTGTCCGTGCGTGAACGGACCCGGGAGATCGGGTTGCGGATGGCTCTGGGTGCCCGTCAGCGCGACATCACGATCCAGTTCCTGATCGAGGCCGTGCTCCTCACGACCATCGGGGGAACGATCGGGATGGCCCTGGGGATTGGTGCTTCGTTGCTGGCCGATGCACTTACCCCACTCCCGGCGGTCATCGCCTGGTGGTCGGTGGTCCTGGCCTTCGCGGTCTCCGTGGGGGTGGGGGTCTTCTTCGGGGTCTTCCCGGCCCGGCGGGCCGGGCGTCTCGACCCCGTGGTCGCCCTCCGCACCGAGTGAACGACAGCACCGAGTGAACGACAGGTAGCGTCCGGGGCATGAGCGAACGCGTGGCCTTCGTCTGGGACGAGTCGCTCGCCGCCTACGACTTCGGGCCGGCCCACCCGCTCGCGCCGGTGCGTGTGCAGTTGGCCGTGCGCCTCGCGCGTGATCTCGGACTTCTGGAGGGGATCACCGAGCTGCTTGCGCCTAGTGCAGAGGACGACCTTCTCGAGCTGGTGCACAGCTCCGGCTACCTGGCGGCCGTACGCACTGCCGCTGACGCCGGCGCGGGCTATCAGGATCTGCAGCATGGGTTGGGGACGCCGGATGTGCCGTCGTTCGGGGGCATGCATGACGCCTCGGCGCATGTCGTCGGGGCGTCGGTCGAGGCGATGCGTGCGGTTTGGAGCGGGGGCTTCGATCATGCCGTCAACCTTGCCGGCGGTCTGCACCACGCCATGCCCGAGGCGGCGTCGGGTTTCTGCGTCTACAACGACCCGGCGGTCGCGATCGCCTGGGCGCTGAGCCAAGGCGCCGAGCGAGTGGCGTACATCGATGTCGACGTCCACCACGGGGACGGGGTGGAACGCGCCTTCTGGGATGACTCGCGCGTGCTCACCGTCTCCCTGCACGAGTCTCCGCGCACACTTTTCCCGGGCACTGGATGGCCCACCGACGTCGGGGGACCAACCGCCGACGGTTCCGCGGTCAACGTGGCCCTCCCGATGGGGACCAACGATGCGGGCTGGCTGCGCGCCTTCCACGCCGTCGTACCGCCTCTGATCGAGCAGTTCCAGCCGCAGATGATCGTCTCTCAACACGGGTGCGACTCCCACGTATTCGATCCGCTCGCGCACCTGAGCCTGAGCATCGACGGCCAGCGGGCCAGTTATCGCGCGATCCACGAACTCGCCCATGCCTTCGCAGGGGGTCGTTGGGTAGCCGTGGGCGGGGGCGGCTACGAGATTGTCGATGTCGTTCCTAGGGCCTGGGCGCATCTCATCGGTGAGGTCGTCGGGCGTCCGGTTGACCTGAGTGCGTCCGTGCCCGAAGTGTGGCGCCAGCACGTCAGGGATCGGCTGGGGCGGACCGCGCCTTCAGTCATGGGCGATGCTGCGCCAGCGGGCTACCGGGCCTGGGCGGATGGCTGGGACGACCAGGATGCCCTCGACCGGGCGGTGCTGGCCACGAGGGCCGCGGTGTTCCCGCTCCATGGCTTGGATCCCGAACGGGACCTCTGAACTTTCTTGAAGTTCTTCTGCGCCTGGGCCTGGTCCTCACTACGATCTGAGTCATGGCGGTAGGTAATGGAGAGCGTCCTCTGGCAGAGGTGCGCTTCCTGACGGTGGCTGAGGTGGCTGCGGCCATGCGGGTCTCGAAGATGACGGTCTACCGACTCGTGCACGCGGGTGACATGCCCGCGATCCGGGTGGGTCGCTCCTTCCGAGTTCCGGAACAGGCCGTCAGTGACTACCTGCGGGACTCCTTCGTCGAAGCTGGCTGAACCGGCCGTCGTGCGCACGTGTTGCCTGCGGGTACCCTGAAGCGTCGCTGAGCGACACCAGCACGTCTGAACTGACCGCCCGTCCCGTTTCTCCCCTGAGCAGAAGACCTCGAGGTACACCCGTGGGTTCCGTCATCAAGAAGCGCCGCAAGCGCATGGCGAAGAAGAAGCACCGCAAGCTGCTCAAGAAGACCCGCGTCCAGCGCCGTAACAAGAAGTAGCGCGCGAGGCTCTGCGTGGCCCGTACCGTTTTGGTGACCGGGGTGTCCCGACACCTCGGCGGTCGCTTCGCGCGTCTCCTAACCGCAGATCCGACCATCGATCGGGTGATCGGTGTCGATGTGGTGCCCCCACGCTCTGACCTCGGCGGTGCTGAGTTCGTCCGCGCAGACATCCGCAACCCGATCATCGCCAAGGTCATCTCCGCGGCCGATGTCGACACCGTCGTTCACATGAGCGTCATCGCCACCCCGCTGTCTGCAGGTGGGCGTTCGCTGATGAAGGAGGTCAATGTCATCGGGACGATGCAGTTGCTGGCCGCCTGCCAAAAGGCAGACAGCGTCAAGCGACTGGTCGTGAAGTCATCCTCGACGGTCTATGGCGCCTCCCCGAGGGACCCCGCATTGTTCACGGAAGACATGGAGCCCAAGCGACTTCCACGCTCGGGGTTCGCCAAGGACTCCGTGGAGGTTGAGGGGTACGTCCGCGGGTTCTCGAGGCGACGCCCCGATGTCTCGGTGACCACGTTGCGCTTTGCTAACTGCTTGGGACCTGGGATCAAGACCCCCCTGTCGGCGTACTTCGAGTTGCCGGTCGTGCCCACAGTCCTCGGGTTCGACCCGCGGATGCAATTTGTTCACGAGGATGACCTGCTCGACTCGCTGCTGCTCGCGACCGTCAGCGAGCGTCCCGGCACCTACAACATCGCGGGTGACGGCATGCTGCTGCTTTCTCAGGCCGTCCACCGGGCCGGGCGACTAACCCTGCCTCTGCTCGCGCCGTTCGTCACCATGGCCGGGGGGTTCGTGCGTCGCGCCAGGGCCATCGACTTCTCCCCTGAGCAGGTGAACTTCCTGACGTACGGCCGGGGTTTGGACACCACGCGAATGACGTCGCTGCTTGGCTTCGAACCTCGCTACACGACGGCGGAGACCTTCGCCGCCTTCGTCGCCGCGGGTGAGCTCAACCGACGGATGCCTCCGGAGCGCCTCGAGTCCCTCGAGCAGCACCTGCTGTCGGTCGTTGGCACAGGCCGGCGACCATGACCGACGCGCGCGTCATCCCGATCGACGGTCAGCCGCCGCGCCGAAGGACGACCAAGCCCAAGCCCAAAGCTGTCCCCCGCGTCCGGCCGGCGCCCAAGGTTGAGCCCGATGTTGAACCGACCGAGGTCGAGCCCGAGGTCGAATCTTCAGAGGCCAGGTCGACCGCGGAGTCCCTCGATGCGAAGCTCGCCTCGACGTTGGCGTTCTTGCGCCGCCGGATCACCGGTGACTACCAGGTCGACGACTTCGGGTACGACCCCGAGCTCACCGACAAGGTGCTCCTGGCCTGGCTGCGGCCGCTCTACAAGCACTGGTTCCGGATCGAGACCCGCGGCCTGGAAAACGTCCCTGGCGATGGCGGCGCGTTGATCGTGGCCAACCATTCCGGCACCATCGCGATCGACTCGATCATGACTCAGCTGGCACTCCTCGACCATCACCCTCAGCAGCGAGCGTTGCGCATGTTGGGCGCCGACTTGGTGTTCTCGATGCCGGTGGTCTCGGAGTTCGCTCGCAAGTCCGGTGCCACCGTCGCCTGCAACGCCGACGCCGAGCGACTGCTTGGGCGCGGTGAGGTGGTCGGTGTCTGGCCGGAGGGCTTCAAGGGCGTCGGCAAACCGTTCTCCGAGCGATACAAGCTGCAGCGCTTTGGCCGTGGCGGTTTCGTCGCGGCGGCCCTGCGGGCCAAGGTGCCGATCATCCCGGTCTCCATCGTCGGTGCCGAGGAGATCTACCCGATCATCGGCAACCTCAAGACGGTCGCGCGCGCCATCGGCGTGCCGTACGTCCCGATCACCCCGACGTTTCCCTGGCTGGGTCCGCTGGGCCTGATCCCCCTGCCTAGCAAGTGGATCATCGAGTTCGGTGAGCCGATCCCCACCGACGAATACCCCGACGGTGCGGCCGACGACCCCATGTTGGTGTTCAACATCACCGACCAGGTCCGAGAGACCATTCAGCACACGCTCTATCGGCTGCTCATGCAGCGCCGCTCCGTCTTTTTCTGAGGGGGGCGAACCGGCGGCGGGAGCCTCTCCTGGCGGGGATCCGCTCCCGCCGCCGGTGGTCCGCAGCCGACTAGGTCTGACTGGGTTCGAGGCTGCCCGCGTCGGAATTCGCCTTCACCGACATGCCGTAGGCGATAAACCCAGCGGCGAAGGCCAACCCCACGAGCGGGATGAGCGGCGCCCAGAAGAACGGGATCGTGGAGCCGAAGGCCGCAGCTGCGAGAAGAAAGGGTCCGCTCGAGGTATCCCGGGCAAGCCGCACCAGGCCTAGGACGCCGACTGCCACCAGAATGACGACGAATGCGCCCGCCCCCCAGTTGACGGACGAGTCATTGTCGATGGCGTACATCGTCGATCCGACGCCGATGAATACGATCCAGCCGACGACGAGTGCTCCTGCGAGGGCGGCGCTGAAGTGCGCTCCCCGGTTGGTGGACGGCTGACTGGTGGCGGGCTGACTCATGACGTTCTCCTTCCGCTCTGCGCGCCGTTTGACGCCCAGGTGGTGGTGACGCCAGGAGAGGTCGGCGGGGACGCCGAGGAGCATGCGGGCCGCGATCGCGCGGGCGGTGACACTGTCGGGCTGGCCAGCCGTACGCGCGGCCGCCAGGTGGTCGTGGAGGTCAGCGGCGATCTCGTCACGTCGAGCCGCGGCCGTCTCGGGCCTGAGTCGTCGGGTGTAGGCGTGCGTCCAGCTCTGGGCCAGTCGGGTCCCCAGTGGAGGGGGTCCGGGCACCGAAGTCCTCACGGTCGGGGTCGTCATGCGGGACTCGGTCCGGAGGCGGGGTGCCTGGCAGCTCGGCCCCGCTGCGGTCCAGCCTTCGGTCTCATCGCGGCTGCTGGCAAGCGGTTCTCGGCCGCGGCAACCGCGCCACTGCTGGTCACGCGGTACAACCGCCGTCGGGGGCGACCCTCTGACTCTGCGACTGACGGGTCCTCCCAGCGTGACTCCAGGAGGCCCGCGTCAGCGAGGCGCCCCAAGGCTTTGTAGAGAGTGCCGTGCGCCGTCAGGCGCTTGGCACCCGTCGCGTCGGCCAGCGAGGCGGCAACGGCGTAGCCGTGGAACTCGGGCACACCGGACCGGTTGAGGTCCACCCCCGCGATCAGCAGGTCGATCTCGAGGGGGAGCAAGGAGCCGGGAGCACGTCGGGCCATGGACTATTTATAGGAAGATATCTTCCCGGCGTCAAGGGCGGGAGCGGGCCTGCCTCCGCCGATCGAAGGCGATCGCCCCTACTGCGAGGCCAGCGAGCAGGCCGAGCCCGGCGGCAGCGGGCACGCCGATCTTGGCGGCCTTGCGGCCCGTGCGGTAGTCGACGACCCGCCAGCCCAGGGCTCGCGCATGCGCGCGCAGCCCGGAGTCGGGGTTGACTGCGCACGGGTCGCCGACCAGGGACAGCATCGGGATGTCGTTGCTCGAGTCGGAGTACGCCGCGCAGCGCGACAGGTCGAGCCCCTCGCGTTCGGCCAGAGCACGTACGGCCTCTGCCTTGGCCGGTCCGTGCAAGGGATGGCCCACAAGGTTTCCGGTGTAGACCCCGCCGCGGATCTCCGACACCGTGCCGAGGGCTCCGGTCAGGCCGAGCCGCTTGGCGATGATTGTCGCAAGCTCGACCGGTGCTGCCGAGACCAGCCAGACGCGTTGCCCGGCGTCGAGGTGACCACGGGCCATGGCCAAGGTGCCGGGGTAGACCTTGCCGACGATCCGTTCGTCGAAGATCTCGCGTCCGAGCATGACGACCTCGGCGACCTCATGGCCGCGGACGAAGCCCAGGGCGGTCTCGGTCGCCGAGGCCATATCCCCCATGTCCTCCCCGCCGACCCGAAACTTCACTTGACCCCGTACGAATCCCACGACGTCGCCGACCGTGAAGAACTTCCGCTGCGCAAGACCCATCGCGAAATAGAAGATGGATGCACCGCGCACGACGGTGTTGTCGATATCGAAGAACGCCGCGGCGGTCGGATCCGGGGTGACGCTGAGCGCGGCCTCGACCTCTGCGGCGGCAGCGGCGGCCTGTCCGGCGATCACTGCCGGTGAAAGGACGACGGGGGGTTTGGACGCCGGCGACGGTGGGTTGTCGGTCGGTGGGGTCTTCTGCTCGGCGCTCACGAGGAGCGAGCGTATGCGAGACTCCGCAGGTGCGCTCAAACCTGGCCGATCTCGTCCGCGAAGCTGCCGAGCGGCGCCCTGGGCATCCCGCGCTGGTGAGTGATGCGGCGACGCTGACGTGGTCCGAGCTGGACGTCGCCGTGGACGCGGCAGCCGCGGCCCTCCAGGCTCGGGGCCTTCAGCCCGGCGACCGGGTGGTTCTGGTGCTGGGCACCTGCTGGGAGTTCGCCGCCGCCTACTTCGGTGCCTTGCGCGGCGGCTTCGTTGCGGTCCCCCTGAACCCCGGCCTGACCGAGTACGAGTTGGCCAGCCTCCTGGAGGACGCTGCGGCCGCCGTCGGCATCGTGAGCGCAGACGTCCTGCAGGCTGTGTCCGCTGCAGCACCGGAGCTTCCCTTGGTGGTCGTCGGAGCAGTGGTCGTCGGAGCCGAGGGCGGCGACGAAGGAGACGCGCCCACGCAGTCGTACGCCTCCATGGAGGTACCAGCGACCCCCGAACCGGTGACGACCGACCCGGAGAGCGTCGCGCTCCTGTTGTTCACTTCCGGCACCAGTGGTCGTGCCAAGGGCGCGATGCTGACCCACCGGGCACTGCTCGCCAACGTGGCGAACGTGGCCGCAGTTGAGACCGAGAGTGTCCGAGCCGACGACGTCGTCCTGCTCGTGCTCCCGATGTTCCACGTCTACTCCCTGAACGGCACCCTGGCCTCGGTTGCTGACCAGGCCGCAACGGCCGTACTGGTCGAGCGCTTCGATCCTGACGCGACCCTCGAGATCGTTCGGCGTCGCGGGGTGACCAACATTCCTGGGGCCCCGCCGATGTTTGTGGCGTGGAGCACTCGTCCGGGGCTTCGCGAGGCCTTCGCCTCGGTGCGGATGCTCTTCACGGGAGCCGCGCCCATGGCACCGAAGGTTTTTGAGGAGATCGCCACTGCCTGCGGGCTCCCGGTGTTCGAGGGGTATGGCCTGACCGAGGCGGCGCCCGGAGTCGCCTCGACGCTCGTCGGAGGCGTCGCGAAGCCGGGCTCGGTGGGGCGGCCGTTGCCAGGTGTCGAGGTGCGGCTCGTCGACGAGGAAGGCGACCCCGTCGAGGAAGGCGATCCCGGAGAGATTGTGATCCGTGGCGCCAACTTGTTCTCGGGGTACTGGCCGGACGGTTCCGACGGCCCGGACGCGGAGGGTTGGTTCCCGACCGGCGACGTGGCGTACTTCGACGAAGACGGCGACCTGGTGCTCGTCGACCGCCGCAAGGAGCTCGTCATCGTCAACGGTTTCAACGTCTATCCCCGCGAGGTCGAGGATGCGCTCATCGGCCACCCAGACATCTCGGAAGTGGCCGTGATCGGCGTTCTGCATCCGCAGACCGGTGAGGCCGTCAAGGCCTACATCGTGGCGCGGCCGGGCGCGGACCTGAACGAAGCCTCGGTGACGGCCTTTGCCGCCACTCGGCTCGCCCGATTCAAGTGTCCGACCGTCGTGGCTCTCGTGGACCGCCTGCCCCACACGGCCACGGGCAAGGTCGCGAAGGGTCAGCTCCGCGAAGGCATGTAGGGCTCTTCATGGATCCAGCGGGCCTCCATCGAGTCACCCTTCTCGGGAAGCCTGGCTGCCATCTCTGCGACGACGCGAGGGCGGTCGTGTCCAGCGTCTGTGGCGACCTGGGGGTTGGGTGGGAGGAGCGCGACATCCTCGCCGATCCCGCGCTGACCGACCGCTACTGGGAGGAGATCCCCGTGGTGCTCGTGGACGGAGCTCAGCACTGTTTTTGGACGGTGGACGCCGACCGACTGCGCGCTGCGCTCGGGGAGCCCAGTTCGCGAGACTTGTCTAGAAGTTAGGTATGCCTTACCTTTGCTCTCGTGCTTGGTAACTACCTCATCGGACTGCGCGAGGGCCTCGAGGCTGCGTTGGTCGTCAGCATTCTGCTGGCGTACCTCGTGCGCACCGGGCGACAGAGCCACGTGCGCTTCGTCTGGACCGGGGTCGGACTCGCCGTCGCACTCAGCGTCGCCGTCGGCGCTCTCCTGGAGTTCACCTCCGCGAACCTCTCGTTCGAGGCCCAGGAGCGCTTCGGCGGCATCATGTCGATCATCGCGGTGGTGTTCGTCACCTGGATGATCTTCTGGATGAAGTCCGCCTCGCGGTCGATCGCCAAGGAGCTCCAGGGCAAGCTCGACCAAGCCGTCGCCATCGGCGGCACGGCTGTTGTGGTTCTGGCCTTCATCGCCGTCGCGCGGGAAGGCCTCGAGACCTCGGTCTTCTTCTGGACCGCTGCTAAGGCGACCGAGTCCACGTGGACCCCGGTCATCGGTTTCGCGCTTGGACTGGGAACAGCAATCGCCTTGGGGGTCGCGCTCTACAAGAGCGCTGTCAAGCTCAACCTCGCTGTGTTCTTCAAGTGGACCGGCTTCCTCCTCATCTTCGTCGCCGCGGGCGTGCTCTCGTACGGCGTACACGACCTGCAGGAGGCCGGCGACCTCCCGGGCTTGAACAACCTGCTCTTCGACGTGAGCGCCACGATTCCGCCGAGTTCTTGGTACGGCACGGTGCTCAAGGGAATCTTCAACTTCTCACCGCGCACCACCGTCCTCGAGGCGGCGGTCTGGGTGGCCTACGTCGTCCCTTGCCTCTACTTCTATCTACGGCCAGCCCGCAGCGCAAAGCCAGCGCCCAAGGCGACTGTCGCCGCCTGACCCGACCCGCCAGCATCCCAAGGCCGAACACCAATCGGCCGAACACCAACCAGGAGTCCAGTCCTTATGCATCGCATCCTGCTCGTCCCTGCTCTCGCACTGACCGCCGTTGCCCTCGCCGCGTGCGGCTCGTCCGCCGGGAGCGAGGGGACCAGCGCGGGCGGTGCGATCACCGTCTCCTCGACGGCGGACGCCTGCACGTTGTCGGCCACGTCGGTCGGTGCTGGTTCGACGACGTTCGCGGTGACCAACAACGGCTCGGAGGCCACCGAGTTCTACCTCTATGCCGAGGATGGTCAGCAGATCATCGGTGAGGTGGAGGACATCGGTCCAGCCCTCACTCGGGAGCTCACGGTGGACCTCGCGGCCGGGACCTATCAGACGGCCTGCAAGCCGGGTCAGGTCGGCGAGGGAATTCGCGCTCCCTTCACCGTCGTCGCCTCCTGACGGATTCGGCGGACCCTAGGTATGCCTTCCTTCGTGCACGTCGGTTCGGTCCGGCGGTCCCTGCTGGCCGTCGTGGTGTGCGGTGTCGCTGCCGGCTGCAGCTCATCGGGCGGTGGCGGCGTCAATTACAGCGGGGCGATCACCGTCTCCTCGACGGCGGACGCATGCACGTTGTCGGCCACATCGGGGCCGGCCGGACCTACGACCTTCGCGGTGAAGAACGACGGCTCCGAAGCGACCGAGTTCTATGTCTATGCGGCCGACGGTCAGCGGATCATCGCCGAGGTCGAGAACATCGGCCCAGCTATCACCCGTGAGCTGACCGTTGTTCTCGAGCCGGGGACCTACGAAACGGCCTGCAAGCCGGGCATGGTCGGGGATGGCATCCGGGCGCCGTTCACCGCGACCGGCACCTCGACCGCGCCGTCGGGCAACGCAGCCGCTCTGGCCGCGGCTGCTGATGAATACAAGGCCTGGGTAGCCACCGAGGCTGCCGCCTTGCTCGCGGGCACCAACGCCTTTGTCACGGCAGTGAAGGATGGGGACCAGGCCAAGGCCAAGGCGCTGTACGCCGCGACGCGGGTTCACTGGGAGCGGATCGAGCCCGTGGCAGAGTCCTTCGGCGACCTCGACCCCAGGCTCGATGCCCGGGAGAATGATGTGGAACCCGGAGACGACTGGACCGGCTGGCACCGAATCGAAAAGGCGTTGTGGCTGGATGAGTCTGTCGACGGAATGAACCCGATCGCTGACCAGATGCTCGCCGACACCGAAGAGCTCATCGCCAAGATCGCTACCGTCGAGCTGACCGCGGACCAGGTCACGAACGGCGCCAAGGAGCTGCTCGACGAGGTCGCCAACGGCAAGGTCACCGGCGAAGAGGAGCGGTACTCACACACCGATCTATGGGACTTCCAGGCCAACATCGACGGCGCCAAGAAGGCGTACGACGTGGTGACCCCGGTGGTGGCGGCCAAGGACCCCGCACTGAAGGCCACCTTGGACGCAACCTTCGCCGACTTGCAGGAGTCCCTCGACCTCTATCGGGTCGGTGAGGGCTTCGTCCTCTACACCGAGCTCACCGATGCCCAGGTCAAGGAGCTGGCCGCCAAGGTGGAGGCGCTCTCCGAGCCGCTGTCGCGGCTCACCGTGACAGTGGTCACGTGACCGCGCCAACAGTTTCGCGCCGCCGACTCCTCGGCCTCGCTGCCGGCGGGGCGGCCTTGGGCGTTGCCGGCGTAGGGACAGCCGCCGTCGTGGTCAGTCAGGAGGCCTCGGCGAGCAGTCAGGCCGAGGCCGCGATCGCGTTTGAGGGCGCCCACCAGGCCGGCATCGTCACCCCGCAGCAGGACCGGCTTCACTTCGTGGCCTTCGACGTCACCACGACCGATCCGGCCGAGCTGTGGGCTTTGCTCAAGGAGTGGACCGCTGCGGCCCGCCGGCTGACGAGTGGCCTGCCGGTCGGTTCCGGTGGCGCGGTCGACGGCCTACCAGATGCGCCGCCGGATGACACGGGTGAGTCGATCGGACTCCCTCCGGCCGGGTTAACCCTGACCATCGGCTTTGGTGCCAGCCTGTTCGACGACCGGTTCGGCCTGGCTGCTCAGAAGCCTGCAGCCCTGGCCGACCTCCCGCACTTCATCGGCGACAACCTCGACCTGGCCATCAGCGGCGGCGACCTCTGTCTCCAGGCCTGTGCTTATGACGAGCAGGTTGCCCTGCATGCAGTCCGCCAACTGGCCCGCATCGGCGCAGGAGTCGTCAACCCGCGCTGGGCTCAGCTCGGCTACCTCCGTTCGACGGGGGTCGGTGACAGCGCTGCGACCCCGCGCAACCTCATAGGTTTCAAGGACGGCACCAACAATCTCGAGCTCACCCCCCCGAGCACCGAGGCGCACCTCTGGGCTCAGCCCGAGGACGGGGCCGGGTGGATGGTCGGTGGCTCTTATCTGGTGAGCCGCCGGATCCGGATGACGATCGAGGTCTGGGACCGTACGTCGCTGAAGGAGCAGGAGGCGATCATCGGTCGCCACAAGGGCTCCGGGGCACCCCTGGGATCCGGCGAGGAGCGCGCGGACCTCGACTTCGATGCCGTGGACTCAGCCGGTCAGCCGGTGATTCCGACCGCGGCGCACGTACGCCTGGCCCACCCCTCGAACAACGGTGACGCTCGGCTGCAGCGTCGCGGCTACAACTTCGCCGACGGGATCGACCGCGTGGGCCGGATGGATGCCGGGTTGTTCTTCTTGGCCTACCAGCGCGACCCGCGCAAACAGTTCGTCCCGGTCCAGACTCAATTGAGCCGCCTCGACATCCTCAACGAATACATCAAGCACGGCTCGTCCGGGTTGTTCGCCTGCCCGCCAGGGGTCAGCGCGAGCGGTTACTGGGGCGAGACCCTCTTCGGGTGAGTCGGGCTCCTGAGCGCGACTTTGTGCGGTCGTTCACAAGCGCCTAGAGTGCGAGGCAGTACTCCTTAGGACTCCACGTCACTCCACAGGACGTCGTACGCACCAGGAGAGCGCCCCGTGTCCACCGCCGCACCAGGGAGCCGCGCCCGCAAGGGTGGGGTTCCGGAGGCAACTGTCGCGCGGCTGCCGGTCTATCACCGGGCCTTGTCGGCCCTCGCCGACAAGGGCACCTCGACGGTGTCCTCCGAGGAGCTCGCGCTCGCGGCGGGCGTCAACTCGGCGAAGCTTCGCAAGGACCTCAGCCACCTGGGTTCCTATGGAACTCGCGGGGTCGGCTATGACGTGGACGATCTGCTCGTCCACATTGGCCGCGAGCTCGGACTGACCCAGGATTGGTCGGTCGTGATCGTTGGGGTGGGCAACCTCGGCCAGGCGCTCGCCAACTACGGAGGGTTCGGCTCCCGTGGGTTCAGCGTCGTCGGTCTCGTCGACAGCGATCCGGCTCGGCACGGCCAGCTGGTGGCGGGGCTGGGCATCCGACCACTCGAAGAGCTTGAGCAGATCGTCGAGGACGAGTCGGTCAACATCGCCGTGATCGCCACTCCGGCCGACTCTGCCCAAGCTGTGTGCGACCGGCTCGTGGAGGCGGGTGTCACCAGCATCCTCAACTTTGCCCCGACAGTGCTCGCGGTTTCTGACGGCGTCGATCTGCGCAAGGTCGACCTGGCCACCGAGCTCCAGATCCTGGCCTTTCACGAGCAGCGCAAGTCCGACCTGGTCGGCTCCGACCAGGTTGGTTCAGAGTTGGTGGGGGCGACGCCATGAGCATCTTGGTCGTCGGCCTCTCCCACCGGTCCGCCCCGGTCAGCGTGCTCGAGCGAGCCTCAGTGGTGGTTGATGATGTCCCGGCCTTGCTGGCGCGGGTCACTGAAGCGCCGCACGTCGGTGAAGCGGTCGTCGTCTCCACGTGCAACCGGGTCGAGCTCTACGCCGTCGTTGACAAGTTCCACGGCGGCGTCGATGACCTCACCGGATTGCTCGCTGAGCACGCTGGGGCCGAGCTCGAGGAGCTGACCCCGCACCTCTACGTCCACTACGACGAGCGCACCGTCCAGCATCTGTTTTCGGTGGTCAGCGGCCTGGATTCGATGGTTGTGGGTGAGTCGCAGGTGCTGGGCCAGACCAGAGCTGCGCTCGCCGTTGCGCAGGATGCTGGATCCGCCGGCACCTTGTTGAACGACCTCTTCCAAAACGCGCTGCGCGTCGGCAAGCGGGTCCACACCGAGACCGGGATCGACCGAGCCGGCTCGGCCCTGGTCTCGGTCGGTTTGGCCGAGGTGAGCGCCGCACTGGGCGGTCTCCACGGCGCCCGGGTGCTGGTGATCGGGGCCGGCTCGATGGGCGGGATCGTCGGCGCAGCGCTCCAGGACACGGGCATCGCCGGTGCCACGATCGCCAACCGCACCTTGGCCCACGGCGCCCGGCTGGCTGCTTCGCTCGGTGGGGCGCCGGTGGCCCTGGATGCGCTGCCGGAGGCTATCGCGTCGGCCGATCTGGTCATCTCGTGCACCGGCACGACCGGTCATGTCGTCACCCTCGACATGGTCAAGGCCGCGCGAGTCGGCCGCGAGAGTGAGCCCTTTGCGGTCCTTGATCTTGCGCTTCCGCGAGATGTCGACCCTGCCGTTGCTCAGCTCGACGGGGTCACGGTCGTGTCGCTGGACGACCTCGGCGTGCTCTTCGCCGGCGCCGAGCACCAGGCCGACATCGAAGCTGTGCGCCAGATCGTCGGTGACGAGGTCGCCACCTACCTCGTAGCCCAGCGAGCCGCGCGGGTCGCGCCCACCGTCGTCGCCCTTCGGCAGCTCGCCTCTGATGTTGTTGCTGCTGAGCTCGATCGGCTGGATGCGCGGCTGCCGGAGTTGGACCCGGTGGCGCGCGAGGAGGTCGCGCAGACCGTACGTCGTACGGTCGAAAAGCTCCTGCACGCCCCGACCGTGCGGATGAAGGAACTTGCTGCGGACGAGGGCGGGCATGCCTATGCCGAGGCGCTGCACCGGTTGTTCGACCTAGACCCCGATGCTGTCGACCTGGTGGCCCGGGCTGGCACGCCTGAGGCGGTCCGGTCATGACGACGATGACGGGCACGGGAGTCTTGACCATCGGCACCCGCCGAAGTGCGCTGGCCCGGATCCAGTCAGGGCAGATCGCTGAGACCCTGACCGGGTTGCTCGGGCGTCCGGTGGAGCTTGTGGAGATCGTCACCGAGGGCGATCGCAACGACGCGCCACTCACGTCGTTCGGGGGCGCGGGTGTGTTCGTCAGCGCGCTGCGCGATGCGGTCCTCGCCGGCCAGGTCGATCTGGCCGTGCACTCGCTGAAAGACCTGCCGACGGCTCCTGCCGAGGGGCTCGCGCTCGCCGCCGTACCGCCGCGGCAGGATCCGCGCGACTGCTTGGTTGCTCGGGACGGGCTGACGCTGGGCGAGCTCCCAGCCGGCTCAACGGTGGGCACGGGCTCCCCGCGCCGGGCCGCCCAGCTGCGCGCTCTCGGTTTCGGCCTGGAGGTTGTTCAGGTCCGCGGCAACGTCGACACCCGGCTGAAGCTGGTTGCCGAGGGCACGGTCGACGCCGTACTCCTGGCCCGCGCCGGACTCTTGCGGCTGGGCCGCGCCGATGAGGCGACCGAGGTCCTCGACCCGACCCAGATGTTGCCCGCGCCCGGTCAGGGCGCCCTCGCCGTCGAGTGCCGCGCTGACCGCGCGGACCTGCTCGATGCACTTGCTCCGCTTGACGACCGCAGCACCCGTGCGGCCGTGACGGCGGAGCGCTCCGTGCTTGCAGCCTTAGAAGCAGGCTGTTCCGCTCCCGTCGGTGCACTGGCTGATGTGGCGGAGGACGGGTTCTCAGAACCCGAGCTGTATCTGCGTGCGGTCGTTGCAGCCGTTGACGGCTCGACGTCCGTACGCCTATCCACCACCGGTTCTCCGATCGACGCCGCGGCGCTGGGACGTTCCCTCGCGCAGCGGATGATCGAGGAGGGGGCCGCTGGTCTTATGGGGGAGCGAATCCCGTGACCACCCGCACCCGCAGGAAGCCCGTCAAGCCAGTCGGCACCGTCACTTTTGTCGGAGCCGGCCCCGGAGACCCGGGACTGCTCACTCTTCGAGCAGTCGAGGCGCTCGCCGCGGCCGACACCGTCGTCCTCGACCGGGTCGCCCGCGAGCAGCTGCTCGTGCACGCGCGTCCCGACGTCGAGGTCCTCGACGGGACCACCGACCCGGACGGTGCACCCCTGGCGCAAGCCACCCGGTCGAGGCTCGCGGTCGACGCCGCGAAGGCCGGTCGTCAGGTCGTCCGGCTGATGGACGGCGATCCCGCCACGTTCAACGGTTTCGCCGAGGAAGCTGTGGCCTGCGTCAAGGCGCATGTCCCCTTTGAGGTCGTGCCGGGCGTCTCGTCGGTCTCGGCGGTGCCGGCCTATGCGGGAGTACCGCTGACCGGGGCGAAGACCCGCGCGGTCCACGTCGTGACCCCGGCCGAGACGACGGTCGACTGGAAGGCGCACTCGGCTGCGACGACGACGGTCGTCGTCCTCGGCGGCCAGAGTGCCGCGGTCGATGCGGCTGCCGCGCTCATCATCGCCGGTCGAGCCGCGTCCACTCCGATAGCGGTGACGTCGCAGGGCACGACGACCACCCAACGCACCGTGGTGGCGACGCTCGAGTCGCTGCCGCACACCCTCAACGGCGTGACTCTGCCCGAGCCGGTCGTCGCAGTCGTGGGCGATGTCGTGGACCTTCGCGAACGATTGTCGTGGTTCGAGTCCAAGCCGCTGTTCGGGTGGCGGGTGCTCGTGCCGCGGACCAAGGAGCAGGCTGGCGCGCTCGCGCTTCAACTGCGGCACCAGGGCGCCGTACCCGAGGAGGTTCCGACCATCTCGGTCGAGCCGCCTCGCACCCCCCAGCAGATGGACCGAGCCATCCAGGGCTTGGTTGCGGGGCGCTACCTCTGGGTGGCGTTCACCTCGGTCAACGCCGTCAAAGCGGTGCGCGAGAAGTTCGAGGAGTACGGCCTCGACGCGCGCGCCTTCGCCGGCATCAAGGTGGCGGCGGTCGGTGAGCAGACGGCAGCTGCGCTGATCGCCTTCGGCGTACGTCCTGATCTGGTCCCCTCCGAGGAGCAGTCCAGCGCAGGGCTCCTGGAGGATTTCCCCTCCTACGACCCGATTTTCGACCCGATCGACCGGGTGTTCCTGCCGCGTGCCGACATCGCGACCGAGACCTTGGCTGCCGGGCTGATCGAGCTGGGTTGGGAGATCGACGATGTGACGGCCTATCGCACGGTGCGCGCAGCGCCGCCGGCACCTGAGATTCGCGAGGCGATCAAGGGCGGTGGCTTCGACGCGGTGGTCTTCACCTCGTCAAGCACCGTTCGCAACCTCGTGGGTATCGCCGGGAAGCCGCACGCCACGACGGTTATCGCGTGCATCGGGCCGGCGACGGCCAAGACGGCTGAGGAGCACGGCCTTCGAGTCGACGTCCTCGCCGAGACGCCGTCGGTGGCTGCGCTGGGCGAGGCGTTGGCCGAGTTCGGGATGGCCAGCCGCGCAGTGGCTCTTGAGCAGGGCGAGCTGTCCTGGCGTCCGTCGCAGCGGCGCGGTGCCGCGCGACGCAAGGCCAAGTAGGCCATCGTGGCTGAGGTGGTCGGACCGGGTTTTCCACTGGAACGGCCGCGTCGGCTGCGCCGTACGCCTGCCTTGCGGCGCTTGGTTGCTGAGACTCGGCTTTCGCCGGCGGATCTCGTGCTCCCGCTGTTCGTCAAGGAGGGCCTCGCCGAGCCGGTCCCGGTCTCGGCGATGCCGGGGGTCGTGCAGCACACGCGCGACTCGTTGCGCAAGGCGGCACATGAGGCCGTTGAGGCCGGCGTCGGTGGGCTGATCCTGTTCGGGATCCCCACCGTCAAGGATGCGACTGGCTCACAGGCCGATGCCGAGGAGGGTGTTGTCCAGGTGTCGTTGCGCGACCTCGCCGCCGACCTCGGCGACTCGACGGTGCTGATGGCTGACCTGTGCCTGTGTGAATACACCGACCACGGCCACTGCGGCCCGCTCGACTCCTCCGGTGGGGTCGACAACGACAGGACCCTTGAGCGGTACGTCTGCGTCGCGGTCGCCCAGGCCCGGGCGGGCGCGCACGTGATCGCCCCGTCGGGGATGCAGGACGGTCAGGTTGCGGCGATCCGGGCGGGGCTGGACGGTGCTGGGTTCTTTGAGCTGCCGATCCTGGCCTATGCCGCGAAGTACGCCTCCGCCTTCTATGGCCCGTTCCGGGAGGCCGCCGAGTCGACGCCCGCCTCAGGTGACCGGCGGGCCTACCAGCTGGACCCGGCCAACGCTTTTGAGGCGTTGCGTGAGGTGGCGTTGGACGTCGCTGAAGGTGCCGACGCGGTGATGGTGAAGCCGGCCGGGCCGTACTTGGACGTGCTGCGTCAGGTCCGCGACTGCGTAGACGTGCCTGTCTTTGCCTACCAGGTGTCCGGTGAGTACTCGATGCTCGAAGCGGCTGCCGCCAACGGCTGGATTGATCGCGAGCGCGCGATCCTGGAGTCGTTGGTCGGAATCCGCCGAGCGGGGGCTGACGCGGTGCTGACCTATTGGGCCACCGAGGCCGCCCACCTCCTCGCCCCCCCTAGATGATCAAGGAAAAGGCCACCGTTTTGGTCAAAGAAACGGTGCGGTTCTCCTTGATCAACTAGGGGTTGTCGAGGATGCGTATCGCTTCGGCATACTCTTCGAATCCGGCATAGCCGGAGTGCCCGCAGGTCGGCGGGCGTACCCCCTTGTCGTCGAGCTCCAGGGACGTGGGTTCGTGAACCGGCCGGTCCACGAAGCCGGCCTTCTTCAGCACCCAGGCGCCGATCGGGTCGCTCTCGGTCCAGAGATTGATCCAGTGGTCGCTCGTCGCGTCGTGCGTGCCGCGGGCTGTGGCAGCAAAGGCCAACGGTCCGAAGTAGGCCGGGAAGAAGCGGGCATAGAGCCGTCGCAGCGGCGAACCATAGGTGAGCAGCGCGACTCGTCCCGGCGAGTTCCGCTCACGCATCAGCATCGCTGCGGCTAGGACCGACCCTTGACTGTGCGCCGTCAACACGACCAGATCGCCTTCCGTGGATGTCAGTTCCGCGGTACGTCGTTCGAGCTCAGGCACGGCGCGTTCGCCATAGCTTGGCGGTGTCAGGGGATGGTTCGCCCGCGGCCAGAAGGTCGCGACATCCCAGAGAATGCCGACATAGCGCCGCACGCGCGCGTCTCGAAACGCGAGGAAGCCGAGAGACACCAGTCCGGCTGCAACCAGGCCGGTGATCCAGACCCCGAAGGCGGTCCAGGGCGCGATCCACGGGTCCTTCTCCACGACGTCGAGCCTGATGGTCCTAAACAGCACGGAGCCAACCACTACCTCCAGGACAGCCACGACGAGCAGGGGCCCGAGGATCGCGTCGACGTGGTCGGTGAGCCCGGCGAGGACTCGCCCGCGCGCCACGGTGCGTGCGCGGTCCGGCTGGTCCAGGCCGGGGTACTGCCGCTCAATCTGGGGCGCAAGGGCTGCGGTCGCACGCAGGACGTAGACGACGACGCCGAGGAGAACGAGGACGAACGCAGCCAGCATGATCACGACTGCGGTGCCGGTCCAGAAGTACCCCGGCGGCAGGATCAGCGGAGCATCGCCCTGCACGATCCCGATCCGAGCTGCCAAGGTTGAGCTTGGATCCGCGAGGATCTTCGCCTCCTCCACCAGCAGCCCTTCGGCGCTCGCGATCGAGCTGACGGCGACCCCGAGGTAGTGGGTCGCTGCCAGACCGAGGCCGACGCCGAAGGCGACTGCGGTCAACCAGGCGGCGAAGGCAGTGGTGGGTGCGGCGTATCCGCGCAACGCCACGTGGAACCCGGGTCGGGACGCCCCGATCCGACCAGGTCGCTGGACCGCTACCGCCGCCGTGAGCGCGACGAGCAGCGCCACCTGGACGTAAAAGAGGGCCGGGACAACCTCGCGCAGGTAGGGCAACTCAGTCGGCGACACCAGGTAGGTGGCGTCAACCGGCCAGGGCACGGGAACGAGGGCGGTAGCAACCAAGCCGGCGAGCAGCAACAGGAACGAGGCCCAGCGCAGCCGCATCAGAGGCCGCGTCGTTCGGTCCGCGCCGTCACCGCCGCGGCCGGTGATCCGCTCGGAGCAGGTCACCGCGATGCACGCGACCAGGACTGTCAGGTGGAGAACCAGAAACACCGCGAGAACTGATCTCCCGAGGGACTCATCGGCCAGCTGCACTGCGGGCGCCAGCACCAAGGCGCCGAGCGCTGAGCACCAAGCCGAGATGTGTACGGCGCGGAGTCGCAATTCGGAGACGTCGCCCATCCAAAAAGTTGGAGCGCTCAGCGGCAGCTCCGCCACGGATACGGCAGGCCCGGGAGGGAGCGAGGGTCCAGTCTGCCCTTGGGTGGGGAGCCGCAGGCTCTGCCGGCCGAGCCGCCACAGGATGACCACGACCAGCGCTGGCACCAGTGCGGCCACCGCGAGCCGCCCACCGGCGTCGAGTCCGGTGATCCAGCCCAGGGGCGCGAACCGTCGTGAACAACGTTCGACAGGAGCGCATTGCCAGGCTCCGACGTCCAGGGTGACGACAGCGAGGGCGACAAGGAACGTGAAGGTGATGCTCAGCGCGAGAAGCCGCAACAGGGTCGAGGCGAGCCGGGCCGAGACAGGCGCCCGATCCTTCGCCATCGGTGGGAGCATCCAGTGCGCGAGATCGACGAGGACGAACGGCAGGAAGAGCAGCCAGAGCGCGCGGGAGGCAGGCCCAGAGGTGAGGCCTCCCCAGGAGTACGCCTCGGTACGTCCCGCGTCGCTGTCCGGAGTCGTACCCCCGGGGTACCACCGCCGATAGAAGCCGGCCCGCCGGTCGCCGCTGACGCGCTTGAGCAGCACCTCGGAGTGTTGGAGCATGGCGGCCGCGGGGGTGCCACTCACGCCATGCACACGTAACTCAGTGCGCCCATGCACGGAGTAGTCGACACCGGTGGTGTGGGTCCCGTGGTCCGTCAAGGCAGCCTCCTACGGCAGCCCCCCACCCTGATCATGGCACCGAGAACGCCCCCCGGCATGCCCCTGACGGGTGATCGTCCACCGCCGCCCCCGGCGATCAAGGAATCGTGCACGGGTCTGGCTACCCGGACCGGTGCAGGATTCCTTGATCATCAAGCGGGCTAGCTCTTGGCGGTGACGTGCTCCGCAACGGCGGGGATCACGGTCTCGCCGTACGCCTCAAGGGTCTGGGCCTTCCCGTCGTGCTGGAGGTAGACCGCGAACTGATCCACCCCAAGGGATTTCAGTTCTTCGAGCCGCTCGACGTGGTGTGCGGCCGGACCGAGGATGCAGAACCGGTCGACGATCTCGTCGGGTACGAAATCGGCGTGGGTGTTCCCCGCCCGCCCGTGCTCGTTGTAGTCGTAGCCCTGCCGGCCTGCGATGTAGTCGGTGAGGGCGGCGGGCACCCCGCCGTCGGAGCCGTACCGCGTGACGATGTCCGCAACGTGGTTGCCGACCATGCCGCCGAACCAGCGCACCTGGTCGCGCATGTGTGGCAGATCGTCACCGACGTAGGCCGGGGCGGCGACGCAGATCGTAATCGACGCCGGGTCGCGACCGGCCTTCTCGGCGGCCTCGCGCACCGACCGGATCGTCCAGGCCGCGATGTCCGGGTCGGCCAGCTGCAGGATGAAGCCATCCCCGACTTCCCCTGCGAGGGCAAGGGCTTTCGGGCCATAGGCCGCGACCCATACCTCAAGCCGGCTGTCGCCGCCCCACGGGAAACGCAGGTGCGACCCCTGGTGCTCCACCTCTCGGCCGTTCGCCAGCTCGCGGATCACGTGGATCGATTCCCGAAGGGTGGCAAGGGTTGTGGGCTTGCCATTGAGGACGCGTACGGCGCTGTCGCCGCGCCCGATCCCGCACATGGTGCGGTTGCCGTACATCTCGTTCAGCGTCGCAAACAGCGAAGCCGTCACGGTCCAGTCGCGGGTTGCCGGGTTGGTGACCATCGGGCCGACGATGACCTTGCGGGTCTCGGCAAGGATCTGGCTGTAGATGACGAACGGCTCCTCCCACAACAGGTGGGAGTCGAAGGTCCATACGTGGGAGAAGCCGAGGTTCTCCGCTTGCCGGGCCAGGTCGATCACCCGCGAGGCTGGTGGGTTGGTCTGCAGGACGACGCCGAGATCCATGTCGCTCCTATCGGAGGTTGTTCTATCGGAGGTACTGGGAGAGGCCGCGCTTCACGTACTGCCCGTGGCCCTTGCTGCCGAGGTAGGCGCCGCCGTCGATGACCACGGTGCCGCGGGAGATGACCGTGTCCACGTGACCGGCCACCTCGAAGCCCTCCCACGCCGAGTGGTCCATGTTCATGTGGTGGGTCTCAACTGAGATCGTCGTACGGCCGCCCGGGTCATAGACCACGAGGTCGGCGTCGGCGCCGGGAGCGACCACGCCCTTGCGGCCGTACAGCCCGAACATCCGCGCCGGGGTCGTGCAGCACAGCTCGACCCAGCGCTCGAGGGTGATCCGACCGTCGACGACGCCCTGATAGAGCAGGTCCATCCGGTGCTCCACTGACCCGATCCCGTTGGGAATCTTGGAGAAGTCGCCGACTCCGAGCTCCTTCTGCTCCTTGAAGCAAAACGGGCAGTGGTCGGTGCTGACGACGGAGAGGTCGTCGGTGCGAAGGTACTTCCAGAGCTCGTCCTGGTGGTGCTCGGCCCGCGAGCGCAGCGGTGTGGAGCAGACCCACTTCGCGCCCTCGAAGCCGGGAGCGCCGAGCTGCTCCTCGAGCGACAGGTAGAGGTATTGCGGACAGGTCTCGCCGAAGACGTTGAGCCCTTCGTTGCGGGCTGCGGCGAGAGTGTCAACCGCTTGCTTGGCCGACATGTGCACGACATAGAGCGGCGCGCCCGTGAGCCGGGCCAACATGATCGCGCGGTGCGTGGCCTCGGCCTCGGTCTCCCAGGGTCGGGTGAGCCCGTGGTTGATCGGCGAGGTCTCACCGCGCGACAAAGCCTGCTGCACCAACGCATCGATGACCATGCCGTTCTCGGCATGCATCATGATCATCGCGCCGTTGGTCGCGGCGGTCTGCATCGCGCGCAGGATCTGCCCGTCATCGCTGTAGAAGACTCCGGGGTAGGCCATGAACAGCTTGAAGCTCGTGATGCCTTCGGCGATGAGTTCGTCCATCGCCTTCAACGAGTCGTCGTCGACCCCGCCGATGATCTGGTGGAAGGCGTAGTCGATAGCGCACTCGCCTTGCGCTTTCGCGTGCCAGGCGGCGAGCCCGTCCTGCACCCGCTCGCCGGTGCGTTGGACGGCGAAGTCGACGATCGTTGTGGTGCCACCCCAGGCCGCCGCGCGGGTGCCCGTCTCGAAGGTGTCGGAGGCGAAGGTTCCGCCGAAGGGCAGCTCCATGTGGGTGTGGCAGTCGATGCCGCCCGGGACGACGTACTTGCCGGTGGCATCGATCACGGTGTCGGCGGAGGCGGCGAGGTCGACGCCGAGCGAGGTGTCGCCCGGGGCCAGGAGCGCCACGATGCGCTCACCATCGACGAGCACGTCCATGGCCGTCCGCCCGGTGGGGGAGACGACGGTGCCGCCGCGGATCAGCAGCGTCATGGTGCGACCAGGTCGCCGTAGGCGTCGGGGCGACGGTCGCGATAGAACGCCCAGCGGTTGCGCACTTGGGTGACCAGCTCGAGGTCGAGGTCACGCACGACGAGCTCACGGGAGTGCGGGTCGGCGACCTCGCCGACGAATTGCCCTTGCGGGTCGACGAAGTACGACGTCCCGTAGAAGTCGTTGTCCCCGAGGTCCTCGACCCCGACCCGGTTGATAGCGCCGATGAAGTACTCATTCGCCACGGCTGCTGCCGGCTGCTCCAGCTTCCACAGATAGGACGACAGCCCACGGCTCGTGGCGCTGGGGTTGAAGACGATCTGGGCACCGTTGATGCCCAGGGCTCGCCAGCCCTCCGGGAAGTGCCGGTCGTAGCAGATGTAGACCCCGACCTTGCCGACTGCGGTGTCGAAGACTGGGAAGCCGAGGTTTCCGGGGCGGAAGTAGAACTTCTCCCAGAATCCGTTGACGTGCGGGATGTGGTGCTTGCGGTACTTGCCGAGGTAGGAGCCGTCGGCGTCGATGACCGCGGCGGTGTTGTAGAGGAAGCCCGGCTGCTCCTGCTCATACATCGGCAGCACCATGACCATGCCGAGCTCGGCGGCCAGCGCCTGGAACCGCTCGGTCGTCGGGCCGGGGATCGATTCGGCGTAGTCGTAGAACGCCGCGTCCTGCACCTGGCAGAAGTACGGGCCGTAGAAGAGCTCCTGGAAGCACATGACCTGAGTCCCGAGGGCCGCGGCCTCGCGGGCGTAGGCCGCGTGGGCCACGATCATGGACTCCTTGTCACCCGTCCACTCGGTCTGAACGATCGCTGCCCGCACCGTGGTCATCTGCCGACCTCTCTGTTTATCCCAGGCTGTCACTCCGGCTTGATTCTGTCCCACCCCAGCCGTTGATCAAGGACGAAACGTCGGTTCTACTTGCTCAGAAATGCCGATTCGTCCTTGATCAACGGAACGGGCAGCCCTCGGACACTTCTGCGGCCGGCGCTGCCCAGTTCGCCCAATCGGTGGGGGCTGAGAGGATGGGGGGGTGACCGTCCCCGCCTCGCAGGCCCTCTTCGACCGCGCCCTCGCGGTCACCCCCGGCGGCGTGAACTCCCCGGTCCGCGCGTTCAAGGCCGTCGGTGGCACGCCGCGCTTCATGGCGTCGGGAGTCGGCCCCTATATCGTCGACGCCGACGGCAACGACTACGTCGACCTGGTCTGCTCCTGGGGACCGCTGATCCTCGGGCACGCCTATCCCGCGGTGGTCGAGGCGCTGCACGAGCAGGTGGCGCTGGGTACGTCCTTCGGGGCCCCGGGCCGCTATGAGGTCGAGCTCGCCGAGGAGATCGTGTCCCGGGTCGACCCGGTGGATCAGATCCGGTTCGTGAGCAGCGGCACGGAGGCCACCATGTCGGCGATCCGGCTGGCCCGCGGGTTCACTGGCCGCACCAAGGTCGTGAAGTTCGCCGGCTGCTATCACGGGCACGTGGATGCGCTCCTGGCCGCGGCCGGGTCGGGGGTCGCCACCCTCGGCCTCCCGGACACTCCAGGTGTCACCGGTGCGAGTGCGGCCGACACGATCGTGCTGCCGTACAACGACCTGGCTGCTGTCGAGGCGGCCTTCGCCGAGCACGGCGACACCATCGCGTGCGTCATCACCGAGGCGGCGGCCGCCAACATGGGAGTCGTCCCACCGCTCCCCGGGTTCAATGCCGGGCTGGCCGACCTCTGTCGGCGCAACGGCGCGCTCTTCATCAGTGACGAGGTGATGACCGGGTTTCGGGTCAGCCGCTCGGGCTGGTATGGCCTGGACGGCGTGCGTCCCGACCTGATGACGTTCGGCAAGGTCATGGGCGGCGGGCTGCCGGCGGCCGGCTTCGGCGGACGAGCCGACGTGATGGCCCTACTGGCCCCGCTCGGTCCGGTCTATCAAGCCGGCACCCTCTCGGGAAATCCGCTCGCGACCCTGGCCGGAGTCACCACGCTTCGGCATTGCACCGACGAGGTCTACGCCGTCGTGGATGCAGTCGCCGCGGAGGTCGGTCGGATCACGTCCGAGGCCTTGGCCAATGAGGGTGTGGCGCATGTCCTACAGCAGGCGGGGAACCTGTTCAGCATCTTCTTCGTCGATCCAGTGGTGACACCGGTCGTCACCGACTACGCCATGGCGAGGACGCAGGCCGCTTATCGGTTCGGCCCGTTCTTCCATTCGATGCTCGACCAGGGAGTCTCGTTGCCGCCCAGCGCCTTCGAGGCCTGGTTCGTCTCGGCCGCCCATGATGACCTCGCCCTCGAGCGAGTCGCTGATGCCTTGCCTGCGGCTGCGCGTGCCGCCGCCTCGGCCCGACCGGAGGATGCCGCGTGAGCGACAGCCAGCCAATCCCTGCTGATCTCAATGACAGCGACGTCACCGTCGTCCACCTGGTCCGGCACGGCGAGGTCCACAACCCCACCAAGGTCCTCTACGGGCGGCTGCCGGACTTTCACCTCTCGGAGCTCGGGGTGCAGATGGCTGAGGTGGTCGCTGCCGCCATGGCCGACCGCGACGTCACGTACGTCGGATCGTCCCCGCTCGAGCGCGCCCAGGAGACAGCCGCGCCGATCGCTGCCACGCACGGGCTCGAGATTGCGATCGATGACCGGCTGATCGAGGCCGAGAACTACTTCCAGGGCCTGCAGTTCGGTGTCGGCGACGGGTCCTTGAAACACCCGAGCCACTGGCCACACCTGCGCAATCCGCTGACCCCGTCGTGGGGGGAGCCCTACGTCGAGCAGGCTGCCCGGATGATGGCCGCGATGGAGACTGCTCGTGATGCTGCGCGCGGGCACGAGGCGATCCTGGTGAGCCACCAACTGCCCGTCTGGACCGCCCGCAGCTTCGTCGAAGGCCGTCGGCTGTGGCACGACCCCCGCAAGCGCGAGTGCTCGCTCGCCTCGGTGACGTCCTTCACCTACGAAGGCGACCGGATCGTCGCGGTCACCTACACCGAGCCGGCGAAGGCTCTGTTGCCGGTCTCTGCTGGCAAGAAGTTCACGGCCGGGGCATGAGGCAGGGGAGCACCCGCGCGGTTCGCTTGGCCCGTACGGCTGCGCTCGCCGCGACCGCGGTGGTGTCGGTGGTGGCCTTGGCCGCGTGTTCGTCGGGTACGGCGGGCACGCCGGTCGACCAGCCTGACCAGAACTATGTCGGGGGCAGCGGTGCCGTGACCGAAAAGGCTCCAGCCGGCCGTCGGGACCCGGTGGAGCTGGCCGGGCCGACTCTGGACGGCGAGACCCTTGACCTCGCGGCTTTGCGGGGCAAGGTCGTCGTCATCAACGTGTGGGGCTCCTGGTGCCCGCCGTGCCGCAAGGAGGCGCCAGTGCTCAAGGCCGTCAGCGACGACCTGGTGGGCGATGATCCGGCGAGCAGTGACGTCGCCTTCGTCGGCATCGATACCCGCGACAGCGACGCTGCCGCGAAGGCCTTCCTGGAAAACGTGGGGATCACCTACCCCAACATCGTCGACCCAGATGGCGTGCTGTTGTTGGCGTTCAAGGGTGACCTGAACCCCAACGCGATCCCCTCAACGCTGTTGCTCGACAAGCAGGGTCGGGTCGCCACCCGCATCGTCGGCGAGGTCAGCGAGGGCACGCTGCGCGCCCTCATCGAGCCGCTCGTCGCTGAGCAGGCGTGAGCCAGCCATGCTCTGGGCGCCGGCAGACACCGTGGTCAACGGCTCGCTGCTGATCGCTGCGCCGATTGCGGTGCTCGCGGGGCTGATCTCCTTCCTCAGCCCGTGCGTGCTGCCGCTGGTGCCCGGCTACGTCTCCTATGCCACGGGATTGGTCGGTGCGGATCTCGCGGAGAGCAAGCGCGGGCGGCTCCTGGCCGGCTCGGTGCTGTTCGTTGCTGGTTTCACTGTCGTTTTCGTGGCTCTGGGAGCGTTGGCCGGGTCGCTGGGTGCGGCGCTGATCGAGTACCAGGGCCAGATCACCAAGGTGCTGGGCGTAATGACGATCGTGCTGGGGCTGGCGTTTCTCGGGTGGCTCCCGTGGACCAGCCGGGAGTGGCGTTTCCACCGGATGCCGACCATTGGCCTGCTCGGGGCGCCGCTGCTCGGAGTGCTCTTCGGGCTGGGCTGGACCCCGTGCATCGGCCCGACGTTGGCAGCGGTTCAAGCCCTGGCGCTCAATGAGGCGTCGGCCTGGCGTGGCGCGCTGCTCATGGTCTTCTACTGCATCGGGCTCGGCCTGCCGTTCATCCTGGTCGCCCTGGCGTTCAACCGGGCCGCGGGCGGCATGGCGTGGGTCAAGCAGCACTACTCCTTCATCATGGGCTTCGGCGGCGCGATGCTCGTGATCCTCGGAGTGTTGCTCGTCACCGGCATCTGGGCCGACCTCGCCGTGCAGATGCGGATCTGGGCCGTCAACTTCGAGGTAGCGTTCTAGATGGCCGACACCCTCGAGTCGACGACCTTCGAACCGGAGCCAGCTGGCCCAGTACGGGTTCCAGCGCTAGGCCCGGTCGGGATGCTTCGCTGGGCCTGGCGGCAGCTCACCTCGATGCGCACCGCGCTGCTTCTCCTCTTTTTGCTGGCCCTCGCCTCAGTTCCGGGATCGCTGTTGCCGCAGCGAGGTGTCAACCCGATCGCCGTCTCGGACTACAAGGCGGCGAACCCCGGGGTGAGTCCGTGGCTGGACCGGTTCTCCTTCTTCGACGTGTATGCCTCGCCGTGGTTCGCGGCGACGTACCTGCTGTTGTTCATCTCCCTCGTCGGCTGTGTGCTGCCCAGGACGGGACAGCACTGGCGGGCGATGCGCGGCCAGCCGCCGGCTGCCCCGCGCAACCTGTCGCGACTGCCGGTGGCGACGTCGTTCGAGACGAGTGAGTCTCCGGAGGCCGTGCTGGAGCGGGCCGAGCGGTCGCTGCGTGGGTCGCGGTTCCGCGTCGTGACCGGCGACGGGTGGGTCGCCTCGGAGAAGGGCTATCTGCGCGAGACCGGCAACCTGATCTTCCACTTCTCGTTGGTGGTCCTGCTGATCGGGGTCGCCTGGGGTTCGCTGGGCGGGGTCAAGGGCGTTGCGCTGGTGGTGGAGGGCGAGGGGTTCGCCAACACGGTCACGCAGTACGACCAGGTGACCCCGGGGCTGGCGTACGACCTCGGGTCGCTCGCGCCGTTCTCGTTCACCCTGGACGACTTCCGGGCGACCTATGAAGCCGGGCCGGTGCAGACCGGTGCTGCGCGGACCTTCGAGGCCGACCTGACGGTGATCGACGAGCCGGGGGCGACCCCGCGGCAGGTGACCGTCCAGGTCAACAAGCCGCTCAATGTCGAGGGTTTCAAGGTCTTTCTGGTCGGCCACGGCTATGCCCCGACTTTCACGGTCAGGGACGCGCGTGGTCGGGTCGTCTTCGATCAGCCCGTGCCGTGCCTGCCCCAGGATGGCAACTTCACCTCGCAATGCGTGATCAAGGTGCCGGACGCCCGTCCGACGCAGCTGGGGTTCACCGGCTTCTTCTTCCCGACCGTCATCGATGGTGGTGGGCCGGTTTCCTACTTCCCGGGCGCGGAGAATCCCGAGGTCTATCTGAACGCCTGGTCTGGTGACCTCGGACTCGATGACGGCATCTCGCGGTCGGTCTACACCCTCGACACCGAGAAGCTGGCGGCGGTGAAGGCGAAGGCGTCCGACGGTGCTCCGCTGGTCGTCCCGCTGAAGCCCGGGCAGACGTTCACGTTGCCGGACGGGCTCGGGTCGATCACTTTCTCCGGACTGCAGGAGTGGACGACACTGTCAGTGGCGCGCGACCCGGGCAAGGAGCTGGCTCTGGTCGGCGCGGTGGGCGCGATCCTGGGGCTGTTGCTCACGTTGTTCATCCGCCGACGAAGAGTCTGGGTCAGAGCGACGAGCGGCGCGGACGGGGCTACGGTGGTTGAAGTGGCGGGGCTCGCTAAGAACGAGGCGAGCGGGGTCGAGGCCGACGTGGATGCCCTGGTCCTCGCCCTCGCGCCGACCAGGACGAGTGAACCCGAACCGAATGACCGTGAATCGGACCTGAGGGAGTAGCAGTGGTTGACGAGGGGCTCGCCAAGATCAGCCTTGAGCTGGCCTACTCGGCGATGGCGGTCTACACCGCGGCCTTCATCGGCTACGCCGTCGCTGCTGCGTCGACCGCGGGCAAGCGTGACGACGCCCGGGTCCGGGCCGATCTCGCGACCGTAGGCGCCGGCGGTCCGGGTGCTGCAGAGTCGGGGGCGGTTGTGGCTGCTGCCGAAGCCGTACCCGAAACCGCCGTGTCTGACGGGCGCTTCCCGGGTCAGAAGGCTGCGGGCATCGCGACTGCGCTCACGTTGTTGGCGTTCGTGCTCGAGCTGGGATCAGTGCTCGCGCGTACGGCGTCGGTGCAGCGGGTGCCCTGGGGCAACATGCACGAGTTCACCCTGACCACGTCCACGGTGCTGGCCGGTGGGTTCTTGATCGTGGCGCTGCGCGACCGGAGCAAGCAGGTGCTCGGCGTCTTCGTGGTGCCGTGCGTGCTGTTGGCGCTGGGGTTGTCGGTGACGGTGCTCTATGCCGAGGCCGCCGAGCTGATCCCCGCGCTGAAGTCGGGTTGGCTCGTGGTGCACGTGATGGCTGCGATGATCGCGACGGGTGCGTTCGCGTTGGGCGCGCTGTTCTCGGCGCTGTTCCTGGTCAAGGAGCGTTCCGACCGCCGGCTGGCCGCCGGCGAGATCGCCGAGCCGGGTCGGGTCGCGCGGTTGCTGCCCGAGGCCGGGTCCATGGACCGGATGGCGTACCGCATCAATGCCTTCACCTTCCCGCTGTGGACCTTCGCGGTGATCGCCGGCGCCATCTGGGCGGAGAACGCGTGGGGCCGCTATTGGGGCTGGGACCCCAAGGAGGTCTGGGCCTTCATCACCTGGGTGGTCTACGCGGCCTATCTGCACGCGCGGGCGACCGCCGGCTGGACGTCGCGCGGGTCGGCCTGGATCGCGCTGGCCGGTTTCGGGACGCTGATGTTCAACTACTTCGGCGTCAACTTGCTGGTGAACGGACTGCACTCCTACAGCGGAGTCTGACCCGCCTCCCGAACTTCTAGACAGCAGGGGCTACTTCAGTCCCCGGAGGAAGTCCTCGTCGTCATCCGGACCCTTGGACGGTCCGGCCGGTCCCCGGCCGAAGCCGCCGCCGCCCCGCGACGGCCCACGCGTCCCTCGCGGCCCCCTCGCCTTGCCGGCGACCAGCCAGACCACGCCGCCGACGACCGGGATGATCAAGATGATCAAGACCCAGATGACCTTAGGCAGGTTCTTCACTCGCTCCTCGGGCGTCCGGAAGCAGTCCACCAGGCAGTAGACGAGAAACGTGATGAGGAGAAGGAGGGGAAGGGTGCGGGTCACCTACTGAGAGTAGATCGACTTCGCGCGCGCCGTACTCTTGGGTTCTCATGATGGCCTTCTGGACCTACACCTTGGCGCGGCTGGCGGTGCTGGCTGCGTCCTTTGGCGTGCTGTACGTCGCCGGCGCTCGAGGCATCCTGCTCATCGTCCTAGCGGTCCTGGTCAGCGGCCTGATCTCCTACTGGCTGCTCTCCGGCCTCCGCGACCGGCTCACCGTGTCGGTCCAGGCGCGTGCGCAGCGGATCAACGACCGGATGGAGGCGGCCACGACGGCGGAGGACATCGACGAGCCAGGTCCGAACGGCTGAGTCCGACGAGCTAAGGCCGACCGGACCGCTGGTACCGTCACCTCCGGACTGGAACACCGTTCCAGCTGACCTGACCGGAGCCCCGCCATGACCCTGCTCGAGGTGCTGATCCTCCTGCACCTGTTGCTCATGGCGTATTGGCTGGGTGCTGACCTCGGGGTGTTCTACTCCAGTCGCTATGTCCTCAAGCCCGAGCTCGCGGTCGAGAGCCGGGTGACCGCGCTGAGGATCATGGCGTGGGTCGACATGGTGCCGCGGATCTGCCTGGTGCTTTTCCTGCCGAGCGGGGTCTCGCTGATGGCGGCGAGTGAGTACGGCGATGACTTCGCGGGTTGGCCGATCGTGATCGTGTGGGCGTTTTCCCTGGCCTGGTTGGGGCTCGTGCTCGCGGATCATCACTACACGGGCACGGCGCTCGGGGCCAAGATCAAGAACGTCGACCTGGTGATCCGGTTCGGGCTCATCTCGACGCTGCTCACGGTCGGGATCTACACGATCGTCGTGACCGACCCGTTCGGCGTGACCACGAACCCGAAGTGGCTGGGCGGCAAGGTGGCGCTGTATGCCGTGGCGATGCTGTTCGGGGTGTTCATCCGGTTCCGGCTGCGGCCCTTCGGTCCGGCGTTCGGCGCGCTGGTCACCACCGGATCGACCGAGGCCGTCGAGCGCGACCTGCGCCGCGCGATCCAGGGCGCGGTTCCATTTGTCCTCGGCATCTGGGTGCTCATCGTGGTCATCGCCGCGCTCGGGGTGATCAAGCCGGGAGCGGTCACCTGAGGTGACCGTGCGTGTGCGTCCGCCCTCAAGGGCTCACCCAGTTGGTCACGATTAGCCTGGAGTGCTTGACCCGAGCGCTAGCAGCGGGGTTGAATGCGTTGTGTTCTGCTGACGAGAACGTTGTTCCACTCGGCGGAATCTCCTTGGAGGGGTTGCTCGGATGTCGTTCCGCTCGTTCGCGGCCGCGTGTGCGGCGATGTTCCTCGCGTGTGCGGGGCTCCTTGTGCTGCCCGCAAGTCCGGCCGCCGCGGCAACGACGTACTCCTGCAAGTTGAGCTTCCAGACC
>JANPBY010000056.1:0-3242 GCA_031430645.1 Actinomycetes bacterium | reverse complement strand
GTCGCTTCGCCAACGCTTGATCTTGAAGCAGGACACCGCCCAGTCTTTCGATCTCGGCTTCAAGCAGCGCCAATGGCAACTCCTCAAGCGCAGCATCCACGGCCACGAAACTGCCTTCATGCATGGGAGCATCGGGTCTCTTGCCCTTCCAGCTCGCAAGGCCTCTCTCAGCGGCCGCCGTTTGATCGCTGATCGACTTGTCTACATCGCCAGAGAATGTGAGGAGAAATCGCTGCCATTCATCGTCCTTGAAGCCGGATGGGCGATTTCGTTCCTTGAGATCACGGAGTGAATCAGGAGCTTGGTTCTTGCGGATGTCAGCGACTTCGACCGCCAAGCCCAAAATTGAAGCTTGGCGGCTGGAAAAATTTCTGATGTGTCCACGAACTGTGTCGGCTGCGGCATTGAGCGCTTGCAGGCGTTCCCCAGCCTTGCTGGACTCCTTTGGCATCAGCGCATCGCGGTCCCTAACCAATCCCGCAATCAACTTCTCCTTTCCGGAGATCAGCTCATTCAGCCCGGTAACCTGTCGAGATTTCTCCAACTCGATCCCAATCTGATCCGACACGTTCGCCAAACTGGCCTCTTCGCGCCGCCGCGCCTGTCGATGCATACCGGCGCGCATATCCAACAATTCTTGGAAATCAGCCGCTCCGTCGCGATCTAAGGCTGGATGCGATTCAAAGATTACTCGTTCGATTTCGGAAAGAAGACGGGGCATTCCACGTATCGAGCATAAGTCCTCGACGAATTGCTGCGACAGATACCTTGCGCGTTCGTAGGAATCTGCATCGCGGTTGAAAGGTGCTGCCAGTTCTCGAGTCGTAGTCTCGTGGGCATCTTGCCATTTGACGGTTACAGTAGCTCCGGCAAGCAGTTCCTGCGCCCTGCTGAGGAAGGAAGTATCGTTATAAGTGCCGTAGGAATCACATCCCGCTGCGATCATGTCTGCGAGGGCAGTCTTGCCCGAGCCGCGTGCTCCTACGATGGCTACCAGCCCGGGGTTCAGGCAAATAGTCGGAGTTCCTGCCCATGGCGCATTTTTGATCACAATGGTGTCGATCACCATTGATGGGCTGGCACCATCTGGCGGCACTGATCCCACGTAAGCTCGCTCCGGATCGATGAGAGCCTGCCGCAAGGTATCAAAAGACGGCTTCCCCTTTAGCCAGCATAACCGATCAAGGTCTGGCCGACCTACCTTTGCTACTTCGTGCGCGTCGCATCCCCAGATGCATGGTTTGAGCGAGCCATAGGCCTTTATTATGCCTTCAGCTTGCTCTTTTCCACGACCAAGCCAGAATTCTCGGTCGCCAGGGTTACTTGAGAAGATAACGTGCGCGCTGCGTTGGATACTCTCCCGAATGGTCGCATCCGCGGCTTCCCTTAAACCGGAAGAACCGTCGGCGCCGCCAGCCACGGCAACGATGACGTTCTGCTGAACCCAGTCGATATCTCTATAAACGTCCATAAGTTGGTTGAGATTGGCCTTGAACTGTCCCACGCCATGAGACAACGCGGCACCGTCATCAGCAAGATCAGGATTGACGGCTCTGCCAAGGCGCCTGAGATCGTCTGGCGTGCAGGCATATGTGTCTTTCGCCGCACGGCGAAATTCAATGCGTTGCAGGAACCTGTTAAACTCCACCAAATGACTGGGGTCCTCTGGGCTCACAAGAAGATGCACATTGACGAAATTTCCTTTGACCGTCGCGACATCAAGCCGCAGCTCGACATTCGGGAAAATTAATTCTACTCCTCCCAGCCTGCCTCCCTTCTTTTCGGCCAGCACCCGCTGATAAGTGGACGTCACTCCGTAATCGGTTATGCCAAGCGCCCTGATTTCGGGAGCGGCATTCTCGATCGCCGTGATGTAGCCACTCCAATCGTTTGCATAGAGGTCCTCACGAAGCGTTCCAGGTGCGTGAATATGGGGATCCCATCGATGCCACTCGGCGCCACGATCAAAGTTCATGTAATACGTCCCCTTTTAAACGGCGATAGTTCAACTCCAAGCTTGGTTTGGCAAGGGATTCGGCAACTGCATAGAGTAAATCGCCAGTTTTGATCTCGGCAACCATGGGTGGCGCGCCCACCCCAAATGACCGCCACCCTGCGCCACCCCGCCACTCTGTCCGTCATGCATGGCTTGCCTGGGGCGCGAATCTACGCGTCATGGGATGACGACTGGAAAGTGAGTTGCATGGTCAACCGATTGCGCTTGAACGAGAAATCTGTCCGCGAGGCCGAACCGGCCAAGGGGCGGGACTATCAGATTTTCGATGCCGATGTGCGGGGCTTTGCCGTCTGTATCTACCGATCCGGCAGTCGGGCCTTCACCATCGACTATCGCCATGCCGGGCGGCAGCGGCGGATGACCATCGGGCGCTGGCCAGAATGGTCGACCACAGCGGCTCGGGAACGGGCCAAAGAGCTGCGGCGCGAGATCGACGCCGGGGGCGATCCACTGGGGCAGAAGGAAACCGGCCGAGATGCGCCACGGTTCAAAGATCTGATCGACCGCTATACCGAGGTGCATCTGCCGCACCTCTCCGCCCTGAATGCCTCCGACCAGAAATCAATGCTGTCGAAGATGGTGGCCCCGGACTGGGGCAACAAGCTGGTGACGGAAATCACGCCCTACGATGTTGAAAAGCTGCTAAATAAGGTGGCGGCGGGTCGGGCCAGACCATCGAAGGCCAAGCCGAACAACCGGGCGCGGAAGCTGCAGGGACCAAAACCCACCCCTGTGCGCGCGAACCGCACCGGCGAGGTGCTGCGCAAGATGTTCACTTATGCGGTCAGCTGGGGTTGGCGGGAGGACAATCCTGCTTCCAGCTTCCGCCGCCGGATCGAGAACCCCCGAGAACGCTTTCTTTGCCACGAAGAAATTCACAAACTAGCCGAGGCGCTAGATGGGGCCGAGGATCGCCACGCAGCAGACATCATCCGCCTTTGCATGCTGACCGGCGCGCGGGTGGGTGAGGTGCGCCAGGCCCGGTTTGAGCATTTCAACCTCGAACATCTCAGTTGGTCAAAGCCCGCCAGCATGACCAAGCAGCGCAAGATCCACCGCCTGCCGATTTCCGATGAAACGGCGGCCATCGTGCGCCAGCGCCAGTTGCTGGTGCCGCGCGGCTGCACCTTGCTGTTCCCCAGCGACACACCCGGCCAGCCGGTAAAGGAAATCCGCCGGTTCTGGATGGCGATCCAAAAAGCGGTGGGCATCCCGGATGTCCGCA
>JANPBY010000055.1:0-3093 GCA_031430645.1 Actinomycetes bacterium | reverse complement strand
CCGCGGGCTACCTCAGCCTCTGGAGCGTCTACAAACTGTTCAAGTTGGTCACCGGCAAGGACGGCATGGGCTACGGCGACTTCAAGCTTCTCGCCGCCCTCGGCGCCTGGTGCGGCATCAAGGCCATCCTGCCCATCCTGCTCATCTCATCCCTGGTCGGCGCCATCATCGGCTCAGTCTGGTTGCTGATGAAGGGCAAGGACCGCTCCACCCAGATCCCCTTCGGCCCCTATCTGGCAATCGCAGGCTGGATCCAATTCATCAGCGGAATGGACTTGTTCGGCATGTACCTGCGCTGGGCCACCAACGGCTGATATGGCCGGCTTCGTTGTGGCTGTAACTGGCGGAGTGGCGTCGGGCAAGAGCGCCGTCACTGCGATGTTCCAACAGCATGGTGTGGTGGTCGTGGATGCGGACGTCACCTCGAGACAGATCGTCAGCCTGGGCCAGCCTGCCCTTGCCGAAATCGCCGAGCGGTTTGGCTCTGAGATTCTGCTTCCCGACGGTTCGCTGGACCGCGTTCGCATGCGCGCGATGGTCTTCGAAAATCCGCAGGCTCGGCGCGATCTCGAATCGATCACACACCCGCGCATTCGTAGCCTGCTCAAATCGGAGTGCGCCGCCGCGCCGGACCCGTATGCGATCGTCGCGATTCCCCTGCTCGCCGAGACCGGATCCATCGCGGCCTACGCATGGCTCAGCCGCATCTTGGTCGTAGACGCGCCCGTTGTCGTCCAGAGGAAACGACTGATGGCGCGAGACGGAATTGACAGTGATCTTGCCGATCGAATGATCCAAGCTCAAGCCAGCCGTAAAGATCGACTGGCTTTGGCTACCGATGTAATCGTGAATGATGGGGCAGAGAAAAGTTTGCAGAGCCATGTGAATCGATTGCATCACATGTATATCGGACTCGCCAATCCATAAGCTCGGATTTGATCGCGGATACCATATCCGTCGACTCCAAAGTGATTGAGGCGTTTACGACATGTTGCTCCGTCACCTTCTGGAGTTGGGAACGACTGAACCAGTTGCTTGCAGTCTGAAATCGTGACCACCGGAGAAATGTCACTCGAACTCGGGATCGGGTGAGCCCGGGATTTCGTGTGCAATTTCAGTGGAAAAATGCGCGGCTGCAGTCGCGCTCACATGGTGGCTGTCCCAATAAAGACCAATTCCATCCTTTACCGGCGGACAGGTGGAATCGGTGCAGAAGTGGCGCGATGTGTCGATAACGGAAGCATTCGGGATCGCAGAAAGCGAAGTGCGAAGCAACTCTAGTCGTGGCAATGCTTGTGCATCGAAAGCATCTCTGGAGATCGCACAGGCGTCAAGTCGACCACTTCGGATGCATTTTGGAACTGAATCTGCCATCTCAGGGGTGGGGCCTAGGACGATCACATTCGAAACCCGCGAGCTGATTTTCTCTATGGATTTGCTCAATTGCACGAGCAGTTCGTCATTGGAAAGGTTGCCCATCCGCATTACCAAGATAACTGTCTGATCTGGAACCAGGCTCGCCGCCACCATGGAGTTGTGGTTCTTGCACAGCATGTCCCCCGGCGTCGGATCGGCGGGCAGGTAGTCCAGTATCGGAGG
The DNA here is from genome assembly GCA_031430645.1 of Actinomycetes bacterium. Taxonomy (GTDB): domain Bacteria; phylum Actinomycetota; class Actinomycetes; order DATJPE01; family DATJPE01; genus JANPBY01. Next base: position 1,494 of record JANPBY010000055.1, on the reverse strand, counting down.
ACAACCGTCGCGAGAGTAGTCGACCGCGGACACGCTACGCAGTTGGCCAAGATGCCAGGCGAGAGGCCGCCAGGACATGGCCATCGAGTCACCCCACATGACAACCCTCGGAACCACACCCGGAACCGACTCGCAGCCATGAATTGGGAAGTACTTGCTACTAAATATGTAATGGCAGCGCCTCCAGCCGGCCGGCTGATCAGCCTCCACAAATACAGCAAACGGATTGTCGCTCGGCCGAATCAGTTCGGAGTGCCGAAGACTCTTGGCCCAAAATAGTGCGCCCGCTGCTAGAGCCAGGGAGAGCAAGACTGCGGAAAGAACCGTCAAACTACTGCGCCATTTAAGTCGGCGGAAGGGCTGTTCGACATAACGATAGGTTGCCGCCGCCAGGACTAACGCCAGTACAACCAGGCTGACCCGAACCACGGAGTCTCCACCCCCAATGGTCGTCGCGGAGTACAGCGCTAGCAGGGGCCAATGCCAAAGGTAAAACGAATAGGACAATCTACCGACGGTGACCATAGGCCAACTGCGCAGCCACTTTCCCGCTAGGCCCATCGCGCTGTTCCCATGGATAAGCCAAAGCACGATCGCCGAAGTTGCTACGGCTGGCATTGCCCCAAGGCCGGGAAAATGGTCAATTGACGCAAACGTGGACAGAACAAGCCCACCGACCGCAGCTGCAGCAATCCAATTCGTTCGGGTGCCCAGTCGCGGCGAAATCGCTACAAGCCCCCCGAAACAAAACTCCCATACGCGAGGCGGCATCTGATAGAACGCGAGCTCTGTGTTGGTCTGAAGCATGAATTCTGAGAGGGAAATGGAAGCTAGCACTAACAGCATCAGAACAGCAGGCAGCGACCTTTCATTTTTGCGGAGCGAAGAAATGAGAAGCGCAGGCCAAGCAAGATAGAATTGCTCCTCCACTGACAACGACCATAAATGTAGTAGCGGCATCTCTGATGCACGCTGATCGAAATATCCACCTGTCGCTGACTGAAAGAAGAAGTTCGCAGCGAATACGTTTGCTGCAGCGCTTGACTCCGCAACCTGGATTAGCGCAGAAGGCGGCAAAAGCACCCAGCTGACGAGTAGTGTGGCTAACACCACGACTACGGCAGCCGGCACAATTCGCCGGGCCCGCCTTGCATAGAAGTCGATGAATCCGATGCGGCCAGTGTGTCGCCACTCCGTGAGAAGTAGCGAAGTGATCAGATACCCGGAGATAACGAAGAAGACGTCGACACCGACAAACCCTGCGGTCGGTCCGATGCCCGCATGGAACAGCACCACCGCCAGGACGGCGATGGCGCGCATGCCATCAATTTCAGGTCGATAGGTAATCCCCACTGATGGAGTATAGATGCGCGCCTTTGATCCGGCCACCCAGCGTGGGCTGCGCCCGATCGAGCAGGTGGCCCTGCTTCCGGCGAGCGAGTTCCTGCTCGACCAGCACGCCGCGGGCGCGCTCCGCGCGACACTCGGCCGGGC
>JANPBY010000054.1:0-10405 GCA_031430645.1 Actinomycetes bacterium | reverse complement strand
CGTTCGCCGACCCCGGCAAAACCTTCCAGGTCGAGAAGGCCCCAATGTCGCACCAGAGGCATGATGGCGTCGTCGTCGAGGCGAGCAGATGTGCCTACCTGTTGACTTTCGTTCAGCTCGTGGCCCGGCCAGGCTGTGAGCCAGGTGGCCGGTGGATCGCTCTTGATGTGCCTGCCCACGGGTTTCCGTGTGGTTCTTTATCGGAGTGCGTTCCGCCGGTCACCGTTGACGGGAAGTGGCTCGAGAGGGGTCTGCGTCGCCCGAGGTAGGCATGCCCTCCCGTCGTTCCTTCTAGCGACAGGAGAACGGGCATGACAGTTGTGGTGATTGGTGTGGATCCGGCGAAGCGGTCGAACACGATCGAGGTGATCGACTCCCAGGAGAACGTGCTGTTGGTGGCGCGGTTTGAGAACACCAGCGCGGAGTACCGCAGGATGCGGGCGCTGGTGCAGCGGTGGCCGGAGCGGAAGTGGGCGGTGGAAGGCGCGACCGGTGTCGGTCTCAACCTGGCCCAGCGGCTGGTCTCCGATGGTGAGCGCGTCGTCGACGTCCCGTCGAAGCTGTCGACTCGGGTGCGTGCGATCGATACCGGGCATGGTCGCAAGAACGACCCGACCGACGCGCACGCGGTCGCGGTGGTGGGTCTGCGCACGGCGGGTCTGCGTCAGGTCACCGTCGATGACGAGGCGGTGGTGATGCGACTGCTGTCCCAGCGGCGTCGTGACCTGGTCCGGTCCCGCACCCAGGCGGTCAACCGGCTGCACCAGGCCCTCATGCAGCTGATTCCCGCTGGGGCGCGCAAGAAACTGACCGCGGACAAGGCCAAGACCCTGCTCGCAACCGTGCGTCCGCGCGACGCTGCGGGCAAGGCCCGACGTCAGCTCGCGGCCGACCTGATCGACGACGTGGCCGTCCTGGACCGCAAGCTCGACGCCGTCGACAAGCGCATCGCCGAAGCCGTCAAGGCCTCCGCGACGACCCTGACCGACATCGTCGGCGTGGGCCCGGTCACCGCCGCTGCGATCCTGGGGGAGGTCGGTGACGTCGCCCGGTTCACCACCGCCGACCGGTTCGCCAGCTACACCGGAACCGCACCCCTGGAAGTCTCCAGCGGCGATGTCGTGCGTCACCGGCTCTCCCGCGCTGGCAACCGCCGGCTCAACAACGCCCTGCACGTCGTTGCGCTGTCCAACAAACGCTACGACCCACGAGGCAAGGCCTACTACGAACGCAAGCTCGCCGCCGGGAAAGGCAAGAAGGGATCGCTGCGCTGCCTCAAACGACGCCTGTCCGACGTCGTGTTCCGCACCCTGGTAGAGGACCGGGCAAGAGCGAACCCGGGAGGGCAGATGGGGGCGACACTCACAGCCAGCGCGGTTGACCAAATCCCCAAAGCCAACACTTCGGACAAGCCACAACCCGGGTTCACGACCGAGACTACGCCCCGACAAGTCCTCGCGAGAGCCGCCTCTTGACACAGAGGGGAACCGTTATCGCTCTCCGTCACCGCCGCCCAGACCTGACGACGACCTGGCCGGTTCGCCACGGACGATCGGTGCCGGTTGACACCAACCGAGACACCAACCGCACGGGAATGGTGGAACACGCCAGCAGATGTGCCTGGACAAGAACTGTTGGGGCGTAAGGGAATCTGCACCTGCACACACCTACCCGAATGGTCTTTCTCGACCCGTCAGGTCGTGGGTTCGAGCCCCACCCGCCCCACTAGGTCCGACCAGGGCATATACCCGAATCACGCCATTGTAGGTAGGCCCTGAATCGGTCCGCCCCTCCGCGCCCCCTCCAGTTCAGCCTGCACCTTCGCGGCGTAGGTCCTAAATGCGATCATGAGGCGTGACCGACGTGACTTGCTCAGGCTGCGGCGCGGACGCGAGCCGGAGGGCCTCTGGCGAGCCTTGCCCGAACTGCGGGGCCACCGCGCGGATTGGCTCCCTCTCGGCGACGATCACGGCCACCTCCAGCCTCACAGCGGTCGCGTCCGTCGGCTACTCCGCGACGCCGACCTGGGAGCGACAGTGGCTCGACCTCCGTAGTGCGCACGACGCCATCAAGGGCTACTACACCGGCACCTCAATGAACATCCACGACTCTGCACGCATGGTCCATGACGGCTGCCAGGCTGCGTCATCGCTCGCCGAGTACCTCCCGGCCGTCGCGGCTGGGACGGCATTCCGCAACAAGGACCTCGCACTCAGGGGCGCTGCCGATCTCAGCAGTACCTGGAGGCATGCCGGGCGCAAGGAGAAGTGCACAAAGGGCCGCATTGCAGCACGACCACGGACACCCCGACGGGACCCGCGAGATCGAACTGGAGTTCATCGACCCCGGCCAGTCACCTCGGACTCGGGACGCGCTTGAGTTACTCCGGTCGTGCCTCGACTCGTGGGCGGGATACCTGACGCGTGAGGGCATCACGGTCGATTGGCCCCCCGCCTCGCCGGGCGTAGGGCCGTGACGTTGGCGCCGTCCGCCTCCGCACGCTCTCGCTCGGCGGCAAGCCAGGCGTCATAGCGCTCGCTGCTCCGGACGACCTCCTTGGGCAGGACGTGTGCGTACACCTTGGCCGTGATTGAGGCGTCGGCGTGGCCGAGTTGCTGGGAGACCTCCACCCCGGCCTTGACCGACAGAGCCTCCTACCTCAGGTGAGGGAGGGGGATTCCGGGACTGCCCGGGACGAAGCCCCCACTTCCCTGCGACGGAAATGGGGACTCGCCCACTTGATCGGTGCCTACAGTCAGTTCACTTCAGCGGATGGAGCGAGGCGTTGCACCCAAGTTGGAAGGCGCCGCCCCCGAAGTCCACTGTCACGTCGCTGGCCCCGCGCGGAGCTGACACAACAACCGGTGAGTCCTTGGTGTGACCCCAGTTCTGCACCGAGCCTGGAGAGAACGGGTCGTCCTGCAGCCCCGAGAAGGCACACTCCGAGTTCGAGTGAATGGTGATTGGGGCCCCGTTGCCCTTGATCTCACCAGCCAACGCGGGCGAGCCCATGCCGAACACGGCGGCAGCGCAAATGGCCCCGCCTGCCAGAACCTGCTTCATCATGGCTTGCCTCATCTCTCGCGTCCTGCGGACGAGGACGCGCCATAGCCCGGACCGTACTCCGAAAGTCAACGATCAGAGATTCCGGCCGCGGTTCACCCAGATGAGTGAACGAGGAGTCAATGGCCAACTCGTCAGGCCCGCCGGTGGCCAACGAAGTCCTCATCTCGCGTGATGGGTCAGTGGTTCGAAGGTCGACCTATCGCGGGAGTGCGGACCTCGGGCATGTCGTAGCTGTCGCCGTCGGTGGCGACGAACCGGAACATAGTTGGCATCCGAGAGGGTCCAAGGGGCGAAGCTGGCTCCGTCGCAGATGCTGGCGAGCTTGGACGTCGAGGTTGTCGTCCGCGAGAGTGCGGGGTGCGGTGCTCGACAGCTCGATCACCAGCGCCCGTCCGGTTGCGGTGGGCTGCGTGACCTCGGCTCCCGCGGCAAGGAAGGAGCGGCCACGGCTTTCGGCCCCCTGGCGAAGGTGATCGCACGGGTCAGCAGCGAGATGAGGGTGTCGCGGCCTTATACCGCCTCGAGTGCGGCGGGTTCGGCGAGTGAGGGGCCTCGGGGGGTGATCCCCGACGCTGCCGCCATGCGCGACTACAACTCATCGATTGGCCCGAGCGCGCGGAACTGGCGCCCCGCTGCGGTTCTCAGGGTCGCCCTCCGGACGAACCGCATGCAGGACAGATTGTGTTCCCTGCGCAACCCCGACGACCGACCACAAGAACAATCGACACAGGCAGCCCCAACACACGACGACCGACCCTCATTGTTGTGGTCGGTCGTCGTGCGCGGTGCGCTAATTCAGAGGGCAACCAAGGTTGTTCGCATCGTCCAGCCAGGTGGCAACGGCGATCAGCTGAGCCCGGTCCCGGCTTTCCAACGCCGCGTTCACCGTAGCGAGGATGCCGGTGTCGCTGAACCGGCGATACGGGTACCCGTCGCCGGCGGCGGGACCAAACTCATGTGCCGCGTTCAAGAACGCAGCCACGGTTGCGCGCATCAGGACCTGGGTGGCTCCGTCGAGACCGGTTCCTCCGCGCAGGGATAGCCCTTGGAGGAACGTGACGTTCTTGTACTTGGCGTACGCCGGGTCAGCGTCAAGGCTAAAGAAAGCGACGCCATTGGGATGAACGTCACCGCCAAGAAGTTGAGTGGTGTCGTACTCCTCCCAGGAATCGGTGTGGTTCTTCCAATATCCAGGGGTACAACCGTTGTTGCCAGTATCGGTGGCTTGAGCGGGTGACGCGACCAAGGCTACGGCGGATAGAACGCCCGCCAGAGCCATGCTGATCGCGACGAATCGGGTACGAACAGAGGTCATTTCGGGCTTCAAGGGCGGGACATGGGACGCAATGATGGCTCACCTTGCTCGGCTCGGCTGTGCTTCGTCAACGCAACAACTCCAAGACAGCCTAAACGGCTGACGCCTCTTCACTGTGAGGCACTTGGGGTCACCCAGCGTGACTTCATCCCCTCTCCATGTCATGCAGCATGACCAGTCATCCCTCGTCTGACACAACCGTGATATCGGCGCTAGTGAACCTCCGGGCGAAACAGCGCGTCGACATTCGGTAAGTGCTCGAATCGGGAGAACGTCCCAGCACCAGCGATCTCTTCAGCGGCCTGCAGAAATCCAGCCCAGGCTGTGCGCGCCAGCGTCCCACCCACGCTGATCCGGCGGACTCCGAGGGAAGCTGCCTCCGCGACGGTCATGAAGGGTGCGTTGATCAGTAGATTCACTGGCTTGGGTGACACCGCGGCGACGATTGCCGCGACCTGATCGGCGGCGTCGATCCGCGGCGCATAGAGGCAGTCAGCGCCCGCTTCGGCGTAGGCGCACAGCCGCCGAATTGTTTCGTTGATGTCGGGACGTCCCACGACAAAGCCCTCGGATCGACCCGTGAGAACGACGCCTGTGCCGCTGTCGTCGATCGCCCGGCGAGCAGCCCGGACCCGCTCCACGGCGAGATCGAAGTCATAGAGCGGCTGTGCCTCATCGCCCGTGGAGTCTTCGATAGAGAGCCCGGCTATCCCTGTCTCCACGGCCAACGTGACGTTGTGCCCAACCTGCCCGGGCTCGACAGCAAAGCCACCCTCGAAGTCTGCGTTCACCGGCACCTTCACTGCGGCAACGACAACACGCAGGTGTGCGAGCACTTCATCCAGCGTGACCTGATTGTCCGCACGACCCAAAGTCCACGCCAAGCCGGCACTCGTCGTCGCCAGCGCCGTAAAGCCCAGTTGTTCCAGCGCCCGCGCGCTCCCTGCATCCCACGGATTGGGCATCACAAAACAGCCGGCACCGTGTAGTCGGTGGAACGCAGCGACCCGCTCATCATGAACGTTCATGTCGCACCTCATCGTGTGGGGTTGGATGCGGACCAGCCTAGAGTCACCAGAAGGGACATAGAGCCTGGTCACGACGTATTCGCGCCGGTTGAAATAGCGTTGGAATGATCGGGCGGCCCGCACGCCGTTCGACCGATAGGCCGAGGGAGCTGGCTCTCTTTAGACTCAGGGCATGTCCAGCATTCCCGTCGACACCGGCGACTGGTCGACGCGGGAGCTGATCTTGTTGGAGGCTTCGCGGTTGTTCGCCACCCGTGGCTTTCTGGGCACTTCGACTCGAGACATCGCCAGCGCGGTCGGTATCCGGCAGCCTTCGGTCTACAGCCACTTCGCGTCGAAACACGAGATCGCCCAGGAGTTGCTTCGACGTGATCTCAACGCGGGGATCACCGCGCTCGAGCGCCTCGCCATCGACGGGGGCGGAGCTGCGGTGGAGCTCTATCGCTACCTCACGTGGGAGGTCTCTCACGTGCGCAGCACCCCTTTCGACCTGCGGGCTCTCTATCTCGGGGAGATCCTGGACCTTCCCGAGTTCGACGAGGGGCGCCGGCTCAACGCTGACTATGAGGCACTGCTGGACGCACTGATCGAGCGTGGCGCGACCTCGGGGGAGTTCCTCGACATCGACGTCGCATTCGTACGGCGTGCGGTGGACGCGATCGTCCTCGAGACGATCCGTGGTGCAGCCCAGCACACTGAGCCGGTGCCCGACGAGCCGGATCTGGCGGCCACGTTTGTCGTAAGGGCGCTCCTGCGGCGACCGTCGCGACTCGCGTCAGTTCGAGCGGCGGCCCATCGAGCCGACCGCGCCATCGGCTGAGCTACTCGTCGAGGATGCGCAATCGCTGCGGGTCATAGAACGGAGCGATCTGTAGACGAGCCGGGACTGCGCCGCGCGGAGTCCACACCTGCCAATTGCCGCTCTTCAGCCAGTCGGAGGTCACGCCGTCGGCGCACTGCACCTGCGCCAGGCCGACCGGGCCACCGACGGTGAAGCCGTACGCCGCTGCGCGGACGTACCCGTTCCACGCCCCGTCGATCAGCACTGGCTCTCCGCCGAAAAGGTCGACCGAGGGATCCTCAACCAGAATGCCGACGAGGCGGTCTCGGGGTGCTCCCAGGGCACGCGCCCCGAGCAAGGCTTCGCGGCCTATGAACCCCCCGGACTTGTCCCAGGCAACCGCGAATCCCAGTCCCGCTTCGAGGGGAGTGTCGGTGTTGTCGATGTCGATGCCCATGTCGCGGTAGCCCTTTTCCAGGCGGAGGCTGGACATCGCGGCGAGCCCGACAGGTCGGAACCCGAGGTCCGCGCCGACCTCGACCAGGTCGTCGTAGACGCCGAGGGCGTATTCGGTGGGCACGTGCAGCTCATAACCCAGCTCCCCGACATAGGTCACCCGGGCGGCGGTCACCGGCGCGTAGCCGACGTGCATCGACTGCGCGGTGAGATACGGGAACGCCTGGTTCGACAGGTCAGCGTCGGTAAGCCGCCCCAGGAGTTCCCGCGAGGCCGGCCCCTGCACGGTGAACAGCGTGGTGCCCGAGGTGACGTCGGTGACGATCGCGACCTCTCCCGCACGGGTCTCACGTCTGATCAGTGGCTCGATGCGGCGGTGGATCATGTCGCTGGCGACGACCAGGAAGGTCTCCTCCGCCAACCGAGTGACGGTCACGTCGGCGACGATGCCCCCGGCAGCGTTCAGCCACTGGGTGTAGACCACCCGGCCCACTTCCCGGGCCACGTCATTGGCAGACAGCCGACTGAGAACTGCAGCAGCCTCCGGCCCTTGCACCAGCAACTTGCCCATCAGGCTCATGTCAAGCAGGCCGACCGCCTCACGAACCGTCCGGTGCTCCCGCTCGACGATCGGGTGGGACTCCTGACGCCGATAGTCCAGCGTGGTCTTCGGATCCTCGCCCGGCTCGGCGAACCACTCAGCGAACTCCCACCCGAAAGAGGTGTTGAAGTGGCCGCCGGCCGCCACGAGGCGGTCGTGCAGGACCGAGCGGCGTACGTCACGCCCGCTCGACGGCTTCCAGGTCGGCCACACAGCGTCCCCGAACAGGACGCCGAGCTGCTCGACCGTGCGTTCGGAGCGGAACCGCCTCGACGTCTCATAGGTGGCGACCCGGTCGATGGCATAGCCGGTGACATCGACCGGGGGGATTCCGTCGACGATCCACTGCGCCAGGACGGTTCCGACTCCTCCGCCGAGCAGGATGCCTAGGGAGTTGAGGCCAGCTGCGACCCAATAGCCGTCGAGCTCGGGTGCCGGTCCCAGCAGCGGCCGTACGTCTGACGTGAAGGACTCAGGACCGCAGAAGAAGGTCTTCACCCCGATGTCCGCGAGGCAGGGGATGCGCTCCATCGCCCGGGCCAGAAAAGGCTCCATCCGCTCCCAGTCCGGCGGGAGCGTGCCGAAGGAGAAGCCGTCGGGGACACCGTCGAGGGACCACGGGGCACCGACCGGCTCGAAGAGGCCAACCAACATCCCCGATCCCTCGGGGCGGTAGTAGCCATAGCTGCCGGGATCCTCGATGACGGCCAGGTCGGCGTCCATGCCGGGGACTTCGTCGGTGATGAGGTAGTAGTGCTCGGCGGCCTGGAGTGGCACGTGTACCCCAGCCGTCGCACCAAACTGGCGCGCCCACATGCCGGCCGCATTGACCACGAGCTCGGTCTCGATCTGGCCGGAGTCCGTGAGCACTGCAGTCACTCGACCGCGCGTCACCTCGACGCCGGTGGCGGCCACGTGCTCCACGATCTGGACTCCGCCGCGGCGGGCTCCCTTGGCCAGCGAGACGGCGACTCCGACTGGGTCGGCGCGGCCCTCGTCGGGGACGAAGAAGCCAGCCAGTACGTCGTCAGTGCGGGCGAGCGGCCACATCTCGGCGACCTCGCGCGGGGAGATCTCCGCCTCCGGCACACCGAAGCCGTGCATCCAGGCTGAGGATCGACGCAGGGCCTCCAGCCGTTCCGGGTTCGTGGCTAGCGAGATGTGGCCGACCGGGCGGAAGCCGGTTGAGTGCCCGGTCTCTTGTTCGAGCCGGGCATAGAGATCGCGTGAGTAGCGGCTCATGAACAACGAGGTCTCGTCGGTCATCCCCGCCGAGGTGATCAGACCTGCGGCGTGCCATGTTGTTCCAGCCGTGAGCTCGTGTCTTTCGAGGAGCACGACGTCGGACCAACCCAACTTCGACAGGTGGTAGGCGATGCTGCAGCCGATCACGCCGCCACCAACGATCACGACCCGGGCGCGCTCTGGCAGGGACGTCCTAGTGCCCATGTCCTGGGTCATGCGGTTCCTCTTCTCGACGGCGCCTATCGGATGATAGTCACGGACTCTTGCGTCGGAGAAGTCTGCGCCGGTGGTGACGTCAGGCGAGAGGTTCCTGCATGGTCACGCAGTGGGCCCCTCCGCCGCCTTCGCCATGGAGCTGGTCGAGATTCAGCTGAATGACGGTCTTGCCGGGAAAGGCGGAGGCGATCGCGGCCTTGGCTGCGGCGTCCTTGGTCGTGTCTCCGAACTGGCTCGTGATCACCGTCGAATTGGTGACGGCCCAGTTCACGTAGGAATCGAGGAAGGTGTCCCACCGACTCGTCGGCCATCGGGGGAGCGAGTCCGGACCCTCGACTGTGAGCACCTGCAGTCGACGACCTCGTGCGTCCGTGGAGACAGAGAGGATGTCGAAGATCTGCTGCGCAGTCACCGCATAGATGTCCGTGCGATCCGCGGGGGCGAGTTGCACCATGACCACTCCCGGCCGGACGTACCGCGCTGCGGAGTCGACATGGAAGTCGGTGATGTCCTCGCCGGTGATGCCTGGGAGCCAGATCATCTTTGTCGCGCCGAACAGGGCGAACAGTTCGGTCTCGATCTGCGCCTTGGTCAGGTCCGGATTGCGGTTGGAGTTGATCCAGCAACTCTCGGTGGCGAACAGCGTGCCGTCCCCGTCGTACTCGATGCCACCGCCCTCACCCACAACTGCTGCGTAGGCGAATGGCGAGACCCCCGCCTCGGCAGACACCTCCTCAGCGACGTAGGCGTCCTTGCCGTGGGGCTGCTTGTCGCCCCAGCCGTTGAAGTTCAGACTGAAAGCATCCTGATCGCCCGCGCCATCGGAGCGAAAGAGCGGACCGGAGTCCCTCATCCAGCAGTCATTGGCCGGGATCGAGCTCATCACGGTGACGCTCGCGCCGCAGGCGGCGCGTGCCTCGGCAGCGTTAATAGCGTCGTCGGCGCACAGGGTGACCGGTTCGTACTTCGCGATCTCCCTGGCCAACGTCGCGATGTCGCCTTGGATCTTGGGCAAGAGACGGCTGCCCCAGATCGCGGTGCTGGAAGGCCACGCCATCCAGGTGCGTTTGTGTGGTGCATCCTCGCCAGGCACCCACCACGTGGCTTCGGAGTCAGAAGGTGCGGACTCTGGGCCATTGCAGGCCGTGGTCGCCAGGGTTGCTCCGACTGTCGTGAGTCCGACAGCAGCGAGAAATGAACGCCGACTGAGGTTCATGTGCGTGAGGGAAGCCACTAGGCCTGCGGGCTGAGCAGGAGCTCGGCCGCCTGGCGGCACAGCCGCAGGAGCTGCTTGCGCGTGATGCTCGGGGAGCCGAGGGTCAGCTGGATGGACAGTCCGTCGATGGTGGCCGACAGCAGTCGGGCCGCCTGCTCAGGCTGATCGGAGTGGAACGCTCCCCGTTCGCAGCCATAACTGATGACGTCGGTCAGGATTTCTCGCCAGCGCGCGTCGAGCTCATCGTGGACGTGGGCGATGTCAGGGTCTTGGGCGGCTGAGGACCACACCTGGAACCACAGAACCCATCCCGGATCCGAGGGTCCCGACGATGCCGACAGGTCGACGAGCCGGTCGAGTCGCTTCCAGGGATCCTTGATGGTCGCCAGGATCTTTTCGGCGTCTCGAGTGAGCGCCTCCTCGCTTTGTCGGATCGCCCGCATGAGGAGGTCGTCCTTGGCCGGAAAGTAGTAGGTCACGT
>JANPBY010000053.1:0-12389 GCA_031430645.1 Actinomycetes bacterium | reverse complement strand
CCTGTCTTAATCCCGTTCCCGGTCGCGCTGTATTCGCCCTCGGTAATCGGGATGGTTGCAGCTGACTTCAACGAAGACGGCATCGACGACATCGCCGTCTCGCAATCCCAAAAACCGGGGCTGTTTTACCTTGTATCGCAGCCGGGTGGCGGATTCGCGTGGCGCGTGGATGACTGGAGTACCGAGCACCCCGCCGCTCCCGCGCACGCGGCAGACATGGACGGCGATGGTCACGTCGATGTGGTGATGCAGTTGGCGCTGATCAACTGGAATACGCCCACTGATTATCCGGGCCAGGTCGTCACCTATTTCGGCGACGGGGCTGGAAATTTCGATCGGCACCACTCCGAGACAAGCACCGACATTCCAAGGTCCACTGCAATCGGTGACCTGAACAACGATGGTCGGCCAGACTTCTTATCGACGCCTTCGCTGTCCTTCGACATGCGTCCGATTTACCGCAGGAATAGCGCGCAGGGAGGCTGGCTTTCGCCGATCCGAATGGGGCAGAGGAACAACGACTACTACTCGGGCCCAGCGATTGCCGACATGACCGGTGACGGGCTGCCGGATGCCTTGGTAACAAATATTGCCGGCCTGCCGCGCCTGATGATTTATCCGCAACTTGCCAACGGGTCACTCGCAACCCGCCCGTCCCTTTTCCACGCGGCCACTTATTCGTCCGATACGGCCCTGGCGGACTTGAATGGTGACGGCCGCACCGACTTCCTGCAGCTCGGCGAGTCCTCCTATGGGCCGACGCTTTTCTACTACCTGCCCGATATGTATGGCGTTGGCTATTCGCGCGAATTCAAGTTGTTCGTCCCCGATCCGGATCTCCAGTTCATCGGCACGGACCTCGCCGTGGGTGACTTCAACCACGACGGCATCAACGATGTCGCGGTCGCAAGCCAAACGCATCCCATGGTGCTGTTGTCGGGCAAGTTGACGCTATTTGGTGGCGCCGGCGGACTGCCTGGCGCCCCTGTTGTCACCCAAGTACAGGAAGTGTCACCGATGGCGGGCGCTTTGCGCACCGTGGACGTTACCGTCGGCCCACCCGTCGATGCCGGTGGCAATCCCATCACGGGCTATACCGTGTTTGCCATTCCGGGCGGATCAAGGGACAGCGATGAGGGTTCCGCTACCTCCGTCCACCAGATACACCTGCTGGACGAAAACGAAAGCTACGTGTTCTATGCACGCGCAACCAATGCCGCAGGCATGGGGCCGGCATCGGCACTATCGTCTCCACTCGTGGTCGGCACACCCGTGGATCCTGATTCACCACCCGTGTTGTCCTTCGATGAGTTCGAGTCGATCAAGGAATGCGATGTCGGGCCGCGGACGGTGGAAATCAGGGGCAGGCTGAGCAAGCCGGCGCCGCCTGGCGGCGCGCGTTTCGACGTGGCCACCAGCGATGGCAGCGCGAAGGCCGGCATCGACTACGTGGCCTCCTTCCAGGGCGACGTATTCATTCCGGAAGACGAGTTGTTGACGCCGCCCATCTTCATTACCGTGCTGGGCGACCAACTGCTGGAAGGCAATGAAGACCTGCATCTGGTGCTGAGCGACCTGCAGGGCATCACCGTAGTGAATCCGACGCCATCCATAGAGATTTACGATGACGATTCGGCGCAGCCAACGATTGGCCTGAATATTCCCACGGTGTTCGAGGGTGATGCCGGCGACAAGATCGTGATGCTGGCGGTACAGATTTCGCAGGTGATGCCGAACGATGTGACCTTCGACCTCGGTACCGGTGGCGACCGGGCGGAAGCGGGCGTCGACTACGAGCCCCTGCATCTCGGGGGCTTGCGGATACCTGCGGGCCAGACCAGTTTGCAGGTTCCCATGATCGTGCACGGTGACACGGTGTTTGAAGAGACCGAATACGTCGGCATCGCGTTGAACAACTTCCAGGGCGGAGTCATCGACGGTACCAGCGATATCTCGCTGACCATCGTCAATGACGACCCGGTGCCCACCTTGTCCATCGCCGACGTTGTCGTGGAAGAAGGCAGCCAGGGCAAATCGTATGCGAAGTTCCGCGCATCGCTTACCGCGCGCATGCCTTATGGCGTAAGTTTCTCGGCCTTTACGAAGGATGGAACGGCGAAGGGCGGCAGTGATTTCGTGTCCAGCTATCAGGGCGGCATCATCATCCCGGCGGGGCAGCCCTGGGTTGATGTGACGGTCGCGCTGATGCCGGACACGCGCTTCGAGCCGAACGAGACGTTCTCCATCAAGCTCGAGAGCCCGACCGGCATGGCAATTACCGACGACACCGCCGTCGCGACCGTGGTGAATGACGATGTGCCGAACGGTATCGCGATTGACGACCTGACAGTAGGCGAGGGTGGGGTGGCGCAGTTTACCGTTCGCCTGTCGGAGCCCAGCGCGTCGCCCGTGACATTCGACGTCGGCACCAGTTATGGCACCGCCATTCCGGGTGTCGATTTTGAAGCCAAGCAGGCCAATAACTTGTTGATTCCTGCGGGCAGCCTGTCCGCCACGTTCAGCGTGGCGACCTTCCAGGACGACCTGGTGGAAGACAACGAAACCTTCGTGGTGAATTTGTCCAACGTGATTGGCGCGACAGTTAGCGATGCGCAGGGCCTCGCACGCATCATCAACGACGATGTAGCGACGCTGTCGGTTGGCGATGCATCCATTGTCGAGGGCAATGACGGCGAGACCACCCTGGTCTTCGAAGTCCGGCTGTCGCAGCCGATGCCCACGCCGGTGACCTTCCACGCTTACACGGAAGAAAATGGATCGGCGACATGGGGTGCGGACTACGTGGGCTTCTGGACGCCGGAAATGACCATCGACGCCGGACGGACTCGGCAGATTTACCAGGTGCAGGTGTTAGCCGACACGGATGCGGAGCCGGACGAGACCTTCCTGGTGAAGGTGGGCAATGTCACTGGTGCGGTCTTGGCTGATGACACGGGCGTGGGCACGATCATCAATGATGATGGGGCAGGGGTGAGGGCTGGGCGCGGCTCTGCCAAGGCGATAGCAAAAATCCTTTCTGCCAAGCCGCGCCATTGATCCTGCGTTTCAGATCACCAGGCGCTTGCGACCGAGGGACTCGACCAGCTCGGCAATAGTCAGCGTCTGCCAGTGCTCGAGTTTTCGCAGTCCTTGCAGCACGCGCTCCTCGATGCCGTCGTGCGCGTAGAACTGCAACTCCAACGTGGGTGCGACCGACATTTCAGCCGTTGTCGCCGCGCACATCTGCCCGCGACCCGTCGCCAGCCACTCGTAATGCACAGAAGTAATCACGGCGATTTTCGACAGGTTGGAAGAGGTGGGCGTTGAGCCACCCGGTCGTTCCCACTGCGCGACTGCGCTTCTGTTGACGCCCACCTGTCCTGCGAGATCGGTCTGTGAATAGGCGACGCGACGACGCGCCTGCCTGATTCGTGTCGTCAAATCTCTCATTGAATCCGCTCCCCAGCGGTGACGCAGTGCTTAGTGACGCTGCTGAGGTCAGCAACTCTCCCCAAATCTTGTACGCATTCACTGACGGACGGCACCCACATCCCCTGATGTCGCAGTCTGCCCGGCTCGCGGCAGCATGGCTTCCCGATGACCAATACGTCAAGGCCTTGCGACGTGCGTCACACGACGCTGCTATCGCATAGGCTGATTGCGAGTCGGGTTGCGTCATCGGTTCGCATGGATTGTTCAACAGGGGAAGGGCATGCAGTTCAAATGGGATACGTGTCTGGTTGGCGCGATGGTGTTGCTCTGCTTTGCACTCGGGGCTACAGAACTTCGTGCGGACACGGTGGTGAATCCGTCCACTGAATATCTCAACCGGATCAAGGGCGCGGAAACCATCCAGCCTCTCGGGGACACGCCCTTCGGCGAGAACATCAGTCTGTTCAACGGTGCGCTCAGCTTCCGTCAGACCGACATTTCCTATCCCGGCATCGGTCCGACCATTACGCTGGCGCGCAGTTATGAGGCTTCTGGTTCGCCACTCACCTACGGCAACGATTTGCCGATGGCTGACTGGGACTTGTCAATTCCACGAATCGCCACCGTTGTCTCGGGCGACCGGATGGGCAACAAAGGCATTTGGAAAGTGATTCCTTACGTCGCCTCGCAATTGGGCACGACAGCGCTCTCCCGTTGCACCGGATTTGGCGAAATCGGCCATTCGCCATACGGTTACGGCTTGTCCTGGTGGCATGGTTACCAGTTGATTACCGGCGATGGCAGCAGCCAGCCGCTGCTCCTGCGTACTGCCTCAAATACTTTGGCACCCGGAAACAATGTCTCTGCCTATCCGATTGTCACGCCCGGGCACTGGATGATCAGCTGCCTGCCCAGCACTGCAAACGGCCTCGCCGGCGAAGCATTCCTGGCCACTGCGCCGGATGGCACCAAATATTGGTTCAACCATCTGGCGTATGGAGCGCCGATGGAAATGCTGATCGAACAGATTCCCCACATGAATAATCCCGACAATCCGCCCGTGACCGTGCCAGGCGACGGGGGGGACAGCACGTCCGCTCCCGCACCCACGGGCAGCGATCCGAATGTGTACTGGGGCGAAGACGAACAGTACTTGCCGCGGAAGATGGGCTACCTCTATGCGACCCGGGTCGAAGACCGGTTCGGAAACTGGGTCAGCTACACCTATGACGTCAACAACCACCTGACGGAAATCAACGCGAGCGATCTTCGCAAAGTACTCATCACTTGGCGCACCGACGCGCCCTTGATTGACCGGATCACGCTGCAGCCCGGCAGTCCCGACGCCAGAACCTGGCGATACGAATACAGCACGCCGATGGTGCGTGAAACGCGCGAGCTCGTCCGTGTCGTCCAGCCGGACCAAACGGCTTGGGAGCTGATGATGGGATCTTCCAATCAGGTGAAGGTACCGTCCGCCGATCCCGAAAATAGTTGTGGTGTCCGCTCGTTCACGCCGATCGCGTCTGATGACAATTGGTCGCTGATTACCATTGCACATCCCAGCGGGCTGGTCGGCAGCTTCTGGCTGTCGCTTCGCGCGCACGCGCGCTCTTGGGTGCCCACGATCTGCGCCCAAATGAACGGCACCCTGGCACCCTGGGTCGAACGGCGCCCAACCGTCTACCTGGCACTGTCTATTACCAGCAAGACCATCCAAGGCGTCGGAGTTCCGCCTGCAACATGGGCCTATCGGTATTCGCCGGCTGCCGGCAGCTCGGAAGCCGAGTGCGTTGCCGCGGGCTGTCGCGACTGGAAGTGGACCGAAGTTACCGATCCAGGCCTGCAAACCGCGCATTACCAATTCAGCACGCGATGGGGCTATCTGGAGGGCAAGCTGCAAGGCGCGGTAGTCGCCACGACGGCGCAAGGCCAGGATTTTCCAACGGGCTTGCAGTCGGAAAGCCTGAGCTACGCCGACCCGAAAGCGGCCTGGCCCTTCCCGACCCGCATCGGCGTGGCTATGGAGGACTCGATCGCGTTCTCCAATACTGCGCCGACCGAGACCCTGAGTCCGGAAGTACTCAGTCAGACAACCCGACAAGAGGTGGTCTTCTCGCGCCAAACCACCAGCTTTGACCGCTTCGGCCAGCCCGAGACAGTGCAGCGCTTCAATTCCCTGGGTGGCAGTAGAAGCGACACGACCCTTTATTGGCCTGCGGACGGCCAGTGGGTGCTGGGTCAACCCTGGAAAGTCACGCAGGGTGGGAAGCTCGCAAGCCAGACCGAGTACGACGCGAAGATCCTGCCACAGCGCGTCTACAACTTCGGTGTGCTGATGGCGACGTACGCCTACTCGGCAAGCGGGATGCTCTCTGCAATCACCGATCCGTTGGGCAACATCACCAGCATAGGCAATTACCATCGTGGCGTCCCGCAGCGCATCGAGTTCGCCGACACCACAGTCGTGTCTCCCACTGTCGATGATTTCGGACAGATCCGCGCCGTCAGGAATCAGCTGGGCGACAGCACGAGCTACGCCTACGATTCGATGGGACGAATGACTCGGCTGGATTTTCCGGCGGCTGACTCCATGGCCTGGAACCCGATCAGCCGTAACTTCGCACTTTCTGCTGCCGCCTACGGCCTGCCCGCCGGCCACTGGAAGCAAACAGTCGAGACCGGTGCGGCAAGGACCAGCACGCTGTATGACGCGCTCTGGCGTCCGCGGCTGATGCTCACCGAAGACACGGGAAATGCGATGAGCAAGAGTTTCGTCGTGAAGCGGTACGACGAAAACAGCAAGGAGGTGTTCAGTTCATATCCGGTGGACACGTTGGTGTCGGTGGACGATTCGCTGCTTGGGATCACGACGACCTACGACAAGCTCGGAAGAGTCAGTTCTGTCAGCCAGGATTCCGAGCAAGGCGCGCTGATCACGACATCGACCTACCTGACGCAATTTCGCACGCGCATCACCAATCCTCGCCAGTTCCAGACCACGACGAGCTTCCAGATATTCGACGTTCCCACTGAGCAGTCGCCCATTCTCATCGAGGCGCCCGAAGGTGTGACAACGATCATCGAGAGGGACCTGTTTGGTAAGCCGCTGAAGATCACCCGACAGGGCCCTGCAGGCTAAAGCAACTCATCGAATGCGCGCCTGATTCCTGGGCGGGTACAGAAAGTCATTGCCGATGGCGCCCGATGGTGGCTGCTGGCCGATAGGGGAAGAAAATGCTTCAGCCCGTCAAATTCTCAGTTTCGCCCTTCCGGGAATTTGACGCGATGCGTCGGACTCTCTTTGCGCTTCTCCTCCTCGCCTCCCTCGCGGCCCCCAGCCTTGGGTGGGCGCAGGCGGGTGGAGGAAACGGAGGCGCTCCCGGACCCGGAAGCACGCAGAGGATCTGTACGAAATGCGACCCGGGCGATCCGCCCGCATTGCCCGCACTGGACGCCGTATTCGTCTCCCAGTCCGCGCCGGCGACCATGGCGGCGGGCCAGGGTTACGCAGTCAGCGTCACGCTGCGCAATACCGGTAGCAAGACGTGGACCATTGCGGAGAACTTCCGCCTGGGTTCCCAGAATCTGACGGACAACACGCTATGGGGGCCAGGCCGAGTCAATCTGACGACATCCGTCGCCAACGGACAGAACGCAACTTTCAATTTCAATGTCACGGCGCCATTGCCAGCCGGAAGCTACAACTTCCAGTGGCGAATGGTGCAGGACGGGGTCGCATGGTTTGGTGCGGCTTCGACCAATGTTAGCGTGACGGTTTCGAGCACGAACTCGCCGCCTACAGTTCAACTCACTTCCCCCTCGAACAATGGCTCTTCCAGCGCGCCCGCCTCCGTCAGTCTGGCCGCAACTGCGGCGGACACAGGTGGGAGCGTCGTTTCGGTTTCATTCTGGTCTGGCGCGGCATTGCTTGGCACCGACACCTCCGCGCCATTCTCGATGTCCCTGGCCAATGTGCTGGCGGGCACCTATCAGTACAAGGCAGTCGCCACTGACAACGGCGGCGCAGTGACTACATCGGGGACCGTCAACTACACCGTGGTCGCGGCCCCGGTCGCTGCAGCACGTGCAGACAGGGTTTACGTCTACGACGCTTCCGAGCGGCTGTGCAAGACGATCAATCCGGAATCCGGCGCCACCTTGCTCGATTACGACGCGGCCGGAAATGTCACCTGGGTTGCCGAAGGTACGGCACTGCTCTCGGCGGATTGCGACCGTTTGCGCGTGGCGGAAAGCCAAAAGACTTACAGGCAATACGACAAGCTCAGCCGTATCCGACAGGTCCTGACTCCCGACGGTGCTGCCGATCTGGCGACGACTTACTATCTGGATGGGCAGGTCCAGACGTTGCAGGCCAAGAATCCTGGAAACCTGAGCGTCACCACCAGCTACAACTACAACAAGCGTCGATTGCTCACGAGCGAGAGCTCAAGCAACGGCAGCACGCTCTATTCACTGGCCTACGGCCACGATGCAAATGGCACGCTGGCGGCACTGACCTATCCAGACGGCCAGACGATTTCCTATCTGCCCGACGCGCTGGGCCGCGCGACACGGGTGGCTTCCACTGCCGGCACAACCTACGCGAGCGAAATAGCGTACTTCGCCAGTGGCGCAATTCGCCAGTTCAAGTTCGGAAATGAAATCGTACACACGATGGAGCCGAACCTCCGCAATCTGCCGACTCGCAGTCTCGACCAATACAGCGGACGATCCGGCACGGTGACGGTGCTTGACGACACCTATGCCTTCGACCAGAACGGAAACGTAAAGAGCATCATCGATGCCGCCCAGGCCGGCCTGACGAGCCGTACGATGACTTATGACGGTGTGGACCGATTGAAGTCCGCGTCGTCGCCGCTGCAGTGGGGAGACGCGGTCTACGGCTACGACGCGCTGGACAACCTGCGCGTCGCAGATCAGGGAGCCCGGCAATACCGCTACAACTATGACACTGCCAATCGCCTGGCCAGCATCACCAGCCCTGGCGGATTGGCCATCTTCGCGATGAGCTACGACACACGAGGAAACACGACCAGCAAGAACGGCCAGGCCTACGTATTCGACAGCGTCAATCGGATGAGCCAAGTGACTGGCCTTCAGACCTATCGATACGACGGACAGGGTAGGCGAGTCCAGACTACCGATTCGGAGGGCTGGATGACGTTCTGGATCTACAGCCAGAGCGGCCAGGTTCTCTACACCTCCGAGGCCCATCGCGACCAGAATGTGAGCTACATCTACCTGGGCAACAGCCAGGTGGCTACGCGATCTGTTGAATGGGGTGGCGGCACGATAAGCGTGCGATTCCAGCACACCGACGCACTCGGCAGCCCGGTCGCCGAGACCGACCAGGCACGCAACATCCTGAAGCGGAACAGCTACGCGCCATACGGCGAGGCATACGGCGCGACGTGGGTTGATGGGACGGGATACACCGGGCACGTGATGGATCGGGCGACTGGGCTGACTTATATGCAGCAGCGGTATTACGACGCGCAGATTGGGCGGTTTCTCAGCGTTGATCCGATGGCATCGGATACGTCGACTGGTTGGAACTTCAATCGATTCGACTACGCAGCAAGTAGTCCATATAAGTTCACCGATCCTGATGGACGCGCGATCGACGTCTTTGTGGATGCTGGATTCATTGTCTACGACGCGGGCCGATTTCTAGGTGCCACTGCCGCTACCGTTGTCGGCGCAGTGACGCAGAACGAAGCTCTAAAGTCTGTTGGATTGGAAGGGATGCGTGAGACCAGTGCAGACCTTGGTGCATCCGTAGTCTCTGCGGCGATTCCTGGAGTGATGGCTCCGATGGCTCGTGGAGTCGTGGCGGAAGTTCGCGTTCTGAAGGACATCGGCGAGATCAAGAACACTGAAAAGGTCTTGACCTCCAAAGGGACAACAATTCCCGACTTCAAGTCCGCGACGCAAGTTGGGGAGATCAAAGACGTCAAGCGATTGACTGACAGTGCGCAGATGAGGGCGCAACGTGAGCACGCCGAAGCTACCGGGCGAGAGCACGTTGTAATTACTGGCACGGAAACGAAGGTAAGTGGCACAATGAGCGAGAAATCAACAATCGTTCGACGTGATGATCTAGGTCCACAAGAATGAACCCCAAACTGCAAGCGGAAGTCCTATTGAACGAGTTGCTCCTCTTCGCTAAGAAGATGCTGAACGCTCACGGCGAATTCTACCCCTTTGGTGCATTCCTAGACTCATCTGGCGGTGTAGTACATATCGGCGTTCAAGCAAGCCTGGGTGAATTGAGTCCGCAACAGAGGATTGACTCGTTACTCAACGCCTTCGAAAGCCCCGAGATCAGAACTAAGGCGCTCGCCATTGGAATAGCCTCGAACGTGACACTGCCAGGGGATGGCGGCGATCAAGTCGATGCGATAAAGTGCTTTCTAGAACATCGAGATGGATACTGTGCAGAAGTTTTCATCGGCTACGAGATAGTCTCGGGCGGGGTCAATTTGATTGACACATCAGCGCAACAGGGTATGCCGGCAATTTTTGCTCGACCACACTGATTCCATACAGGAGCGGGAACGAGTTTGCTTGCCGCGAACCTAGGTCTTTCCTGTAGGTTTGAGTATTGAGTCGGTGGTCAGCGCTCGCGCAGCTAACGCGAAGCGCTCGCTAAAAGTTTGTCTCGCCTCGAATCGTTCATACACGTCAGAGCGTATCTCGCTGCTAATCTATCTCGAATGTCTGCACTTTTCGTCCCAATTTAGCTAGCTCCCGGGATCGATCCATTTCAGTCATCTCTAGTAAGCGCGAATTATGAAGTCGACGTATGGCTCGCTACGCAGTCCGAGTCATTCCGAATTGGGAGCATGAGTATGCAAGGGTCAGGCGAACAGATCACATTGCTCTGATCAAAGCCAAATACCGCGGCTCCTGCCTAACAGCATCAAAATCACTGTCATGCTCCAGCCACGCCTTATCGCCCCAGCCCTTGTTCACTGCCTGCTCCAACGCCGTCAAACAATCCTCAGTCCGCCCCAGCACTGAATACAAACACGCCACGTTATAAAGCAACATCGGATCCTCCGGATCCATCGCAATCGCCCGCGCCGCATAAAGCGCACTCTTCTCCGCATCCTGCATGTTCGCGTGCGCATTCGCCGCCATGATGCAGGCGCGGGAATCGTCCGGATGCTGTTCCAGATGCTGCTCGCCCAGGCGCAACTGCTTGCGATAGCTCGCCATCGCTTCCTCATGCCGCCCCAGCGACTTCAGCGCCAGGCCCTGGAAGTTGGGAATCTGGTAGTCCTCCGGCCGCAAAGCGCCCGCGCGGTCAAACAGCTTGATCGCCTCGGCAAACTTGCCCTGCGACAACTTCGCCTGGCCGTACCAGTAGAACGCCTCAAACAACTGCGGCCCCAAGACGATGGCCTTTTCAAACTCCTGTTCGGCTTCGTCAAAGCGCTTGGATAGCGATACGGCCAAGCCTCGCGCCAGATGCGCCTCGGCCAAATCCGGCTGCAATTCCAGGGCGCGGCTACTCGCTGCATCGGCCTGGCGTAGGTTGAACTCGCGCGCATCGAAGTAGGTGTAAAGCAACGAATAGCAGTCAGCCACGCCCGCATGCGCCAGCGCATACGCCGGGTCCACCTCGATCGCCTTGTTGAACATCAGCCGCGCGCTTTCTAAAGAAGACCGCCGCAACTGATGGAAATGCTGCCGCCCGCGCAGGAAGTAGTCGTAGGCCTCCACATTAACCGAGCGCGGCTTCTCGATCTGCTTCTTTTCGTCTTCGCTAAGGATCACTTGCAGCGCGGTGACGATAGCCTGCGAAATCTCGTCCTGGATGGCGAACACATCCTCCATCTCGCGGTCGTAGCGTTCCGACCACAGGTGGTAGCCATCCGCCACGTTCACCAGCTGCGCCGTGATGCGCAGCTTGTTGCCCATCTTGCGCACGCTGCCTTCCAGCACCGTGGACACCTTCAGCTTCTTGCCGATCTCGCCGATGTGCTCGTTCTTGCCCTTGTATGAAAACGACGACGTGCGCGAAGCCACGCGCAACGCCTGGATCTTCGACAGCGCGTTGATGATCTCCTCGGCCATGCCGTCGGTGAAGTATTCGTTCTCCGGGTCGGCGCTCATGTTTGCGAAGGGCAGCACCGCCACCGATTTCGCCATGGACACGGTGGGCGAGGGCAGCACCATCGTGTCGCTGGGGGTGCTCATGCTGCCCGAGGCCAGGGCCAGGCCGAACTGGCCGGTGGTAGCGAAACGTCCGGAAGGATCCGTGGCCATGGCTTTCGAAACGGCGCGCTCGATGGTCTCCGGCACCGCGGCACGAATGGTGCGCATGGGTTTGGCGGTTTCAGTGAAGCGCTTGGCCATTACCGCCTGCGCCGTAGCGGCGCTGAAGGGCCGCTCGCCGGTTAGCATTTCATACAGCATGCAGCCCAGGCTGTACTGGTCGCTGCGGCCATCCAGGTTCATTTCACCCGCGGCCTGCTCGGGGCTTACGTAGGCCGGCGTGCCGACCATCATTCCGGTTTGCGTCAACGTTTCGGAACCGACATTGCTCATGGCCTTGGCGATGCCGAAGTCCATCACCATCGCCTCGCCTTCGTAGAGCATCACGTTCTCGGGCTTCACGTCGCGATGCACTACGCCTTGTCGGTGGGCGTCGTCGCGTGCCGCCGCAATCGCGCGGCCATGGTGCACCGCTTCCTCGATGGACATCTGCTGCTCGCGGTCCAGCCGTTCGCGAAGCGACTCGCCTTCCACATAGGGCATCACGTAATACAGCATGCCGTCGACGCTGCCGGAATCGTGCAGGCCCAGGATGTGCGGATGATTCAATCGCGCGGCGAGGCGGATCTCTTGCAAGAATCTTTCGGGTCCCACGCTCGCGGCCAATTCCGGATGCAGCACCTTGATGGCGACGGCGCGACCATGCTTGC
>JANPBY010000052.1:0-1615 GCA_031430645.1 Actinomycetes bacterium | reverse complement strand
GAGGACTTGGGCCCGTTGGCGCTGCCACTTGCAGCACCGCTCGGAGATCCGATGCCAACCCACGGTCGCTCGCTCTACGAGACAGACAATGGTTCGGTCTTGACCGGCACCTGGCAGTGCGGACCGGGCGAGAGTCGGTGGGACTTCACCGAGAACGCCGAGTTCATCCACGTGCTCTCGGGCTCGATGACCTGTGTCGAAGACGACGGGACCGTGACCAATGTGAAGCCTGGCGACACCGTGGTGTTCCCCAAGGGCTGGGCGGGCACGTGGACGATCGACGAGACGCTCCGAAAGGTCTACGTCATCTTCAGCTGAGGCTTCTGCCAAGTACTGATTTGCAGTCGTGTAGAGCGGTCACGTGCGGTTGGCGTCGGACGGGGTCAGCGCCTGATCGGCTCGAGATTCAGCCGAGGTTCGACAGCAGGTCGCGGCAGGCCTGTTCGCAGGTCAGGGCACACGTCCGCCCACACTCGGCAGTGCTCGTGCACATCGGTGTGGCGGGCGCACTCGTCGCCGCAGCTCTTGCACGCGGTGGCGCACGCCTCCAGAGAGGTCCGCGTGATGTTGGCGTCGAAGGCGGTGTGCCGGTACAAGATGTTAGCGGTTGCCGAGCGCGCGTCGGCGCTGAGACAGGCATCCGCACACGCCATACAAGCATGGCGCACTCGACAAGACTCTTGATGGTCCGGGTGAGCTTGGCGGTGTCGATATCGCCAAGGTCCTTGGGGTAGGTCTTCAGCGTCTGCTCGATGGGGTGCGGGGCACTCTCTCTCGTCGATGGCGCGGCCGGAACACGAACCGGGCGGCCCGTTTCAACAACGGGCGGCAATCTTGACGAACGCAACAAGCCGACTCGCCGAAGATCTGGCCGCCCGGGCGCTCGACCGCGAAGTAGACGTCGTCATCAACTCCTCGTCACTCGGCGTCGCGAAGCCCGATCCGGCGATCTTTCAGAGAGCCGGTCAGATCCTCGGCGCCTCCCTGGAGGATTGTGTATTCGTCGATGACACGAGAACGCACGTCGAGACCGCGGCACTGCTTGGCATGACCAGCCACCTGTTCGCTGAGCCCTCAGCCCTTTTGGCCTTTCTCGCCGAGGGGGGCGCAAAGGAGCGGAGGACACCGCACCCTGGAACGAAAACACCGACATCGTTCGCCTACTGGACGCACACGCCCGGGTCGCCGAGCCGAAGGGCGGCGACGGAGGCGACATCGTCTGTTTCGGCAGCCTCACCACCTGGAACGACCTGCGCGCCCACGGCTGGTCGACGAGGTGCACATCCTTATCGGACCCGGCGCCATCGGCTCCGGCGTCCCGACGTTCAGGCAACCCGTAGAGCAGGAGCTCACGCTCGTTAACGTTCGGCGGCTCGAGACCTCGAAACTGGTCGCGCTGCGGTAAGCCGTCAGCGCAGCCGGCCGCCATCCGCCTTGTCCGCGACCTTGCCCGCGCTCCTCATCACCGACACCAGTCGTGACCTCGGACGGTCGAGCACTCCAACCTGACCATCGAAGGCAACCCGTTCACCGAACATGAACATCCACGCCGCCAGGACCCGCCGTTTCGAGCCTCCTTCTTCGAGGACCTGTCGGCGACTCTAAGAAGAATGGG
>JANPBY010000051.1:0-35363 GCA_031430645.1 Actinomycetes bacterium | reverse complement strand
GACCCGTCTGGGGTGCCCGGGCCGTAACCGGGGGGGTCGGTCCGTCTAAGCAGGCGGGGGTCGCCGCGACGAGTCCCAGGAGCAGCGAGCCGAGGGTTCGTCGGTACGCCGTACGTCTGAGCGTCCTTGGCCGCATGGCTGCAGCCTAGGCCGGGTGTCGCGAGGACACGCTTAGTCGTGGTTGGCGGCGGACAGGACGGCGATCTGGGCCGCAGTGAGCTGGCTGTGCCAGATGGCGACCTCGTCGATGGTTCCGGTGAGTACGCCGCCGGCGACGGTCACGCCGGGCCAGGTGACGGGAAGGGCGTCCCAGCCGACCCGCCAGTAGCCGGTGTAGCCCGTCCGGCCTTGGGTGATAACGGCGTTGGTCTGGGCCTGCAGAGTCCCGTCGACGTACATGCGCATCCCACCGGCTCCCAGAGTGGCGGCGATGTGATGGAGGCCGCCGGTGACAGGGGCGTCGGACCGGATGGTGTTGGCCCCGGCCGGCGCGGCGCCGGTGAAGTTGTTCCAGATCCCGAAGCGCAGAAAGCCCGCCCCGTCGACATAGAGCATCCGGTCGTAGCGGTTGGACGTGCCGACAGAGCTCCGTGAGAAGCCGATTAGTCGGCCCTGTCCGCTCGCGATGTTGACCCAGCCGGTGAGGGTGATCGTGTTCGGCCCAGCTATGGCCGGCCCACCGGTTCGTACGCGTGGTGCGCCGGTGCCGTTCATGCCGAGAGCGGTGGCGACACTGCAGTCGAGCAGTCCCACCGACCCCCACAGGTGGCCGGTGCCGGACGGCAGGCCATTGGGCGGGGGTCCAGCGGCGGAGTCGGCGACCGTGGTCACGACGCCGGTCTCGTTGAGGCGCAGGAAATTGCGCGGTCCCCCCGCCGTGGCTAGCACTGTCGCGGGGTAAATGTTGGTGCCGCACCACGTTCCTGTCGAGAACGTGCCGCTGACCGAGGCGTCATTGGTGAACGTCGCCCCGGTGAAGGTCGGGCCTTGCACCAGAAACGCGAGGGAGGCGAGCGTCGCCGCGATGGCTAGGCGTCGCCCCTGCTCACGCGGGAGTCGCCAGTGCATCGTGGGTCTCCAGCGGCGCTCTGCGGTTCGGCACAGGTACACGTGCCGGCCGGCGGCGCCAGGACAACAGCTCCGATCCCAGCAACAGGATCAGAGCCGGGGCGAAGACCAGCAGTCGCCCCATCGCCGAGTGCGCGTAGGCCAGCAACGACCCCCAGCCCGGCTTGACGTCGGACACCGCCCCACGAACGTTGCCGATCGGCGTGAGGTCGGCGTCGATGACATCGCCGTTGGCGTCGCCCTTGGTCAGGATGTACTGACCCATCACCGGGCCGCCGTCAGCGCCAAGCTTAGGAACCGATAGTTCGTCGTTGACCTGCACACGGTCGACCTGGGACACCAGATCGACGATGCGGTGCGTGGTCAGGCGGGTGTGGCCCAGGTTCCAGAACGTGACGACCTGCCCGACGCGAAGCTCGTGCGGTGAGATCGGGGTGATGATCACGGCGTCACCGGCATTGAACTGGTCCGGCGCGCGATCGGTGTCTGTTTGCGCGGCCATCGACCCACTGGTGACGATGAGGATCTTCTGGCCATGGAGCTGATACCACAGCGGGATCCCGTAGGCGAAGAACGCGACGAGCAGGGAGGCGGCAAGCACGGCGCGGAAACTCCAACGCCGTGCTTGCCGTCCCCACAGGACCCGGAACGCGTCCACGAGATCCGCTCCCAGTTTCTGCTAGTTGTTCTTGGTCTGCTCGGCATCGAATCTGAACGTGACGACGGTCGTCGCATTCTGGTAGCCGTTGCCGGTCGTGGGGCCATCCAGGCTGGCGACGAAACACAGATCCTCGTCCGCGCTGGCGACCAACGGTCGGTCCCCGGCCTGGTTCCCTGCGCTGGGACTCCCGACGAGAACGCTGCTGGCTCCGATCGGTCCGGTGACCCCGAGCTGCGTGCCTGCCCCGAGGACTCCGAGTGCGCAGTTGGCGGGTGACACGCCCTCATAGACCGAGAAGTCCAGCTTGTCCTTGAGGTTTTTCAAGTCGCCGTCGACAGCGGTGGCCGAAACGGCGTAGCGGAGGCCGAGCGAGCCGGTGTTCTCCACGTTGATGTTGCCGTAGACCGTGTCGCCGGGGGCCATGTTTCCGGCCTGGAAGTTCACCGTTGGAGCTGGCGTCGCCGCGATATCGACGGTGCCCGTGGTGAAGTCGGCGTTCACCGAGTCGTTCGCGGTGAAGAACGCGTTGGTGGTGAGGCTGCCGAGGGCGACGAGCGAGAGCCCGGCGATCCCCACAGCTGCAATGAGCCGCCGACGGCGGTCCTTGTCGTCCGGTGTCTCCTGCCGAGGCCGTTCGAACTCGGCGAGCAAGTCGTCCATGATTGAGGTTCCTTCCCCCACAAGTGATGACAGCGATGAGTGACGCAGGTCCACCGGGCGTGGATGGGTCCTTGCTCTCTCATCGGCTGACCGGCCGCGGGGCTTGAGCGCCCGTATCCTGGGGTCGTGCCTCCCCCTGTACGCCTTCGGCCCGAGCTGGCCGGCGTCCCCGGCTATCGCGCGGGTCGTCCCGCCCCAGACGGCGCGTTCAAGATCTCGTCCAACGAGAACCCCTACCCGCCGCTGCCCTCGGTCGTGCACGTGCTCGCGGCCGCTGCCGGATCGGTCAATCGCTACCCCGACTTCGCTTCCGCACGGCTGGTCGCGCGGCTGGCCGAGCGGTTCAAGGTGCCCGAGGAGCACGTCGCTGTCGGGACCGGGTCGGTCGGGGTCTGCCAGCAGATCGTGCAGGCCGTCGCGGGGCCGGGCGACGAGGTGGTCTTCGCGTGGCGGTCCTTCGAGGCGTACCCGATCATCGTGCAGGTCTCGGGTGCCACCGCGGTGCGGGTGCCTTTGCTCGCTGATGAGACCCATGACCTCGACGCGATGGCCGCCGCGGTCACCGATCGGACGCGCTTGATCCTGGTCTGCAACCCCAACAATCCCACCGGCACGGCCGTACGCCGGTCCGCCCTTGAGGCGTTCCTCGATCAGGCGCCCACCGACACCCTGATCGTGATCGACGAGGCCTATCGTGAATTCGTCCGTGACCCGGAGATCCCCGATGGCATCGACCTCTACCGAGACCGGCCCAACGTCGCAGTGCTCCGCACCTTTTCCAAGGCGTACGGCCTAGCGGGGCTGCGCGTCGGCTTTGCCGTGGCCCACGAACCGGTGGCAGATGCGCTGCGCAAAACGGCTGTCCCGTTCGGGGTGTCGAGCCTGGCGCAAGATGCTGCCGTGGCCTCCCTCGACGCCGAGGACGAGTTGATCGAGCGCGTGGACGTACTCGTCGCCGAAGGCGCCCGCATGACCGACGAGCTGGCCCGCCAAGGCTGGCCGGCCATCGACGCGCAGGCCAACTTCGTGTGGCTGCGCCTAGGGAATCGCACCGAGGAGTTCGCGGCCTCCTGTGCCGAGGCAGGGGTCATCGTGCGGCCGTTCCCCGGAGAAGGGGTTCGGGTCACGGTTGCGGAGCCTGCGGCCTCGGACCTCTTCCTCGAAGTGGCCCGGCGGTTCAGCGAGGAGTAGGTGGAGCCGTGCGTTCGCCGCGTACGACCAAGACGACTCCGGCGATCACGATGGAGCCGCCGACCAGCGTCCAGCCCGCGACGGGCTCGGACAGGATCAACGCGCCGAGAGCGACGGCGACGACCGGGTTGACGTAGGCATAGGTCGAGACCAGGGACAGCGGCGCATGACCGACCAGCCAGACAAAGGCCGTGAAGCCCACGAGGGAACCCACCAGGGCGAGGTAGAGCCAGGCGGTTGCCGACCGCCCACTGATCAGGGACCAGGCGACGCGTTCTCCGCGGATGAGCCCGACCGCCATCAAGACGGTGGCGCCCGCGACCATCTCCCACACGGTGAGTACGAAGGCGTCCTTCGGAAGCGGGAGTGACGGCGAGAGGAAGGCGCCGAAGGCCCAGCAAAACGTACCGAGTACGACGATCGCGACACCTCGCAGCTGCGCACCGCTCCAGTCGCCCGGGACGACGAGGACCACGAGGCCAAGGAACCCGATGACGACCCCAGCGATCGTTGAGCGGTGCGGCCGCTGGCCGCTGATTCGCCGGAACACGACCACCCACAGCGGCATGGAAGCCACGATCAGGGCAGCCAAGCCGGACGGGATCTCCGTTTCTGCCAGGGTGACTCCGCCGATTCCCATGCCCAACAGGAGGAAGCCGACCAGTGCCGACGCGGCCAGCTCACGACGGGTGATCACGAGGGCCCGAGGCCCACGCCGAACGGCGATGACGCAAGCAAGGACGAGGGCGGCCAGGAGCAGCCGACTGACAGACCCCAACAGCGGGGGCGCGGTCTCGATGAGGATCGCGATGCCGAGGTAGGTCGACCCCCAGACGAGGTAGACGAGGAGCAGGCCGGTCCAGATCTGCCCGAGGCTGGCTCGCGACCCAGCTGGTGCAGCGCTGGTCATGGCCCGCCCTTCGGATCCGCGGCGAAGCTCACCAGCTCTCGAACGAAAGCGCGCGGCTGTTCCAGCATGGGCAGGTGGCCGGCGCCGATCAGGAGGACGTACGTCGCGCCCGGGATTGACGCGGCAAAGGCGCGCCCGGCGTTCGGCGGGGTGAGCCGGTCCTGCGCGCCCCACAGAATCAATGTCGGCTGGGTCGGGACGTCGAGGACCGGGAGCGGGTCGAGGGCCGCCTCGCGCATGCTGTCGACGAAGGCGTGCGTGTCCTGCGCCATCCGGGCGACCAGGTCCGGGGTGAGGGTCGCCGGGTCCGCGACGAGCCGCTCGAGTCCTCGTCGGGAGAAGGCCACGATGCGCAGGCCTGTGAACAGCGGGGTGAGCACGGGTGAGGAGATGAGCGGTAGGACTGGGCCGGGGATCCGGGGTATGGCTCCGCCATCGACGAGTACCAAGCGCGAGACCAGGTCTGGGTGACCGGCGGCGAGGAACCGCGCGATCCCGCCGCCGAAGGAGTTTCCGACGACCGTCATCGGAGTGTTGACGCCGAGTTCCTTGACCACTGCTAGGGCAAACGTCACCAGGGCGGCGAACGAGCAGCGAGGCAGCCGTTCGGTGCCGCCGAAACCTGGGAGGTCCGGGGCGACGACGGTGAACTGTTCGGCAAGAGCGACCCAGACCGGGTCCCAGTGCAGGGCGGCGTCACCTGTTCCGCCGTGTAGGAGGAGCAGTGTTGGTCCACGGCCCCCGGTCCAGACCCGGACGGTCCGCCCGTCGACGTCGAGGGTGCGTGACGTAACCGAAGGCAAGGCGGTCATGCGGCGTTCTCGATGGCTTTGGTCACCAAAGCCGGACGGCCTGGCAGGCACACCCACGTGATCACCGCGCTGACGAGAAGGGAATGCGGCACCGAGTGCTCCAGAGACGACGAGGTCACGACGTTGGCGACGGCGAAGGCCCGCAGGAGGGACAAGGCCGACCGACGCAGGGTTTCATGCCTCAGGGTTCGACCAGCAGGCAGTTCCCCACGAGCATCAGGCCGGCCAGGACAAGGCGGCAACGGCCGCCCACTGCGCGACCCTCAGCCGAGAGCCGCAACCCCCATGAGAGCGGCGGAGAAATTGGGTGCTTCAGAGGTCAACGCTCGAGCACAGTGGGGACTGTGTTGTGCGTGGACTCGCCCTCTGATTCTGGGTATCCGGTCCCTCCGAATTATGGAGTTAGAGTTCTCTGATACTGGGATAGATGAGGCGTTCGCGTGGTACGTACGGCCGTGTCAACCTCATTTCCCGACCTGGCTGATCGCCGGATCTCGGCCATCCTCGGTGCGCTTACCAGCGTGGAGCCGGTGATCGCGATCCACGGACCTCGCGCGGTCGGGAAGTCCCCCGAGCCTGCAACGTTCGCTGCCGCTCGTGGGGTGCCAGTCCTCGACCTCGACGACCTCGCCGTCCGCGACGCGGTCGTGACCAACCCCGCGTTGGCGGTGGGGGGAGCACCGCCGGTCTGCATCGACGAGTACCCGCGCGCGCCTGAAGTTCTCGACGCGATCAAAGCGCGATGGAACCGTGAGGGCAGCGTGCCCGGTCTGGCAGTCACCTCCGGTTCAACCCGTCAGGACGCGCTCCCACGTATCGCGCAGGCCCTCACCGGCAGACTTCATGCGCTCACGAGCTGGCCCCTTTCGCAGGGCGAGATCAGCGGAATCACCGAAGACCCGCTCGTCGCCTTGAGGGACGACCCGGACGGGGCAGTGGCCGCCCACCCCACCTCGGCTACCACCCGTGTCGACTACGTCGAGCGCGTGGTGGCCGGCGGGTTCCCTTTGGCCGTACGGCGCTCCGGCGCAGGGCGCAGCCGCTGGTTCGATGACTACGCCACGCAGTCCATCGAGCGCGACGCGTTGGAACTGGCCAGGGTCAGGCAACGACAGATCCTTCGCGAGCTGCTGGCTCGGCTTGCGGGCCGGACGGCCCAGGTCCTCGACCTCACGAAGGCTTCCCAAAGGCCTGGCCGTCGACCGAACCACGATCGAGCAATACACACGGCTCCTCGAGGATCTTTGCTTAGTCCAGCGGTTGCCGGCTTGGGGGAAGACGTTGCGCGTCCGGGCAGCAGCAAAGCCGAAGATCCACGTCATCGATTCCGGGCTAGCTGCCCGGCTCATGAGGGTTACCGCGTCCAAGCTGGCGTCGTTGGATGCAACGGCAATGACCGAGTTCGGGAGTCTCTTGGAGACCTTCGTGGTCGGGGAGCTGCGCAAGCAGGTTTCCTGGATCGATGAGCCAGTGTCGGTGGGCCATTGGCGCACGCACGACGGGGACGAAGTCGACCGTGTCCTTGAATTCGACGACGGTCGCTTGCTCGCCTTCGAGGTCAAGGCAAATGAGCGAGTCCGAGGTGACGACTTCCGTGGTTTGGGCAAGCTCCGGGACGCACTCGGTGACCGGCTGATCGCCGGGGTCGTACTCACCACAGGGGCTCGGTCGTACACCTACTCAGACAAACTGCACGTCCTTCCCGTCGACCGGCTCTGGAGGTCGGTGCGGTCTTAGGGGCTCTTTGAACCAGTACGGGTTCCGTGCCGCAACGGTGGGCTTCCTGTCCGGCTCCTGCCGCGCGGGTGCTGTCAGGGAGCAGGGTTGCTCGCGTCGGGCTGCCCGGGGGTGTCAGGATGTGCCGACAGCCGTACGAAGGGCGCCCACCATCGCGATCCGACGCACGGCTGAGGACGACCTGCCCCCCGGCGATCCCGGGATCCGGTGGACCAGCGACGAGGAGGCGGCGTGCCCGACACCAGGCCGAGCGAGGGGCCAGTCGAACTCGTGCAGCTGCTCACCCCTGAGGGTGAGCGCGTCCATCACCCGGACTACGAACTCGACCTCAGTGATGCCGAGTACCGCGCGCTCTTCCGCGACCTCGCACTGACCAGGCGCGTCGACCTCGAGGCGACTGCGCTGCAGCGGCAGGGTGAACTTGGATTGTGGGCAGGGTGCCTTGGGCAGGAAGCCGCACAAGTCGGGTCCGGTCGCGCTATGACCCCCGACGACTTCGCCTTCCCGACCTATCGCGAGCACGGGGTCGCCCTGACTAGGGGAGTGGACCCGTTGTCGTTGCTGGGTCTTTTCCGCGGCGTCAGCAACGGTGGCTGGGACCCCTTCGAACGGAACTTCGCCCTCTACACGATCGTCATTGGCAACCAGTGCCTGCACGCGGTGGGTTATGCCATGGGCGTGCAGATGGAGGCCGCGCGAGCTGGCGAGGCCGAGCACTCCAGCGCTGTGGTCGCCTACTTCGGCGACGGGGCCTCCAGCCAGGGCGACGTCAACGAGTCCTTCATCTGGGCCAGCGTCTTCAACGCCCCAGTGGTGTTCTTCTGCCAGAACAACCAGTGGGCGATCTCCGAACCCTTGGAGAAGCAGACCCGCATCCCGCTCTATCGACGGGCGCACGGCTTCGGCTTCCACGGGGTACGGGTCGATGGCAACGACGTACTGGCTGTCCTTGCTGTGACCAAGCGCCATCTGCAGCAGGCGCGCGAAGGCGCCGGGCCGACCCTGATCGAGGCGTTCACCTATCGGATGGGCGCCCACACCACCTCCGACGACCCCACGCGCTATCGCCTCGCCGCCGACCTCGAGGCCTGGAAGCTCAAGGATCCGATCGAGCGCATGCGGTCGTTTTTGTGGAAGAACCAGTTGGCGGATCAGGACTTCTTCGACTCCCTCGACGAAGAGTCAGAGGCCCTGGCCGTACGGCTGCGCGAAGGGTGCCGGGCCCTGCCCGATCCCGACCCGCTGGAGATCTTCGACCACGTCTATGCCGAACCGCACGCGCTTGTGGCCGAAGAGCGAGCTGCCTATGCCTCCTACCTCGCCTCCTTCGAGGCCGAGCCGGGGGTGCCGGCATGAGTGGCGACATGAAGACGGCGGAGACGCTGACCATGGCGAAAGCGCTCAACCTGGCGCTGCGCAGGTGTCTCGAGGCGGACGACAAGACGCTCATCATGGGCGAGGACGTGGGCAAGCTCGGCGGCGTTTTCCGCGTTACCGATGCCCTGCAGAAGGATTTCGGTGAGCACCGCGTCATTGACACCCCGCTTGCGGAGAGCGCGATCCTTGGCACCGCGATCGGCCTGGCGATGCGAGGGTTCCGACCGATCGTGGAGATCCAGTTCGACGGCTTCGTCTATCCGGCCTATGACCAGATCGTCAGCCAGTTGGCCAAGATGCACGCCCGTTCCCGCGGGCAGGTGCCGCTGCCCATCGTCGTGCGCATCCCCTACGGCGGTGGGATCGGCGCCGTCGAGCATCACAGCGAGAGCCCGGAGGCGTACTTCGCCCACACTGCAGGCCTGCGCGTCGTGACTCCGTCGCACCCGGTCGACGCCTATTGGATGCTGCGGCAGGCCGTCGCCTGCAACGACCCGGTGATCTTCTTCGAGCCCAAGCGTCGCTATTGGGACAAGGCTGAGGTCGACGAATCCCTCGAGCCCACAACGCCTTTGTTTGCCGGACGAGTGGCGCGGCCTGGCACGGACCTGACGATCGCTTGCTATGGACCCATGGTGAGGACCTGCCTGGAGGCCGCGGCGGCCGCTGAGGCCGAGGGGCGCAACCTCGAGGTCCTTGATCTGCGCTCGTTGTCCCCGCTCGACGTCGACCTGGTCTGCGCCTCGGTCGAACGCACCGGGCGGCTCGTCGTGGTGCATGAGGCGCCGGTGTGGCTCGGCGTCGGGGCCGAGATCGCGGCCCGGGTGCAGGAACGCTGCTTCTATTCCTTGCAAGCTCCGGTCCTGCGGGTCGGCGGCTTCCACGCGCCCTACCCACCGTCGCGGATCGAGGAGCACTACCTGCCCGACCTCGACCGGATCCTCGACGCTGTCGACCGAGCGACGGAGCACTAGGGATGAGGCACTGACGTGGCGCGGATGGAGGACTTCCGGTTGCCCGACGTGGGTGAAGGCCTGACCGAGGGCGAGATCCTCACCTGGTACGTCGCTGTCGGCGACACCGTGGTCGTGAACCAGACCATCGTCGAGGTCGAAACGGCGAAGGCAGCGGTTGAGCTCCCCTGCCCCTATGCGGGTCGGGTCGCCGCCTTGCACGTCGCGGCCGGAGAGACCGTCGATGTGGGCACACCGATCATCACCATCGACACCGAGCCAGACACCGAGCCAGACACCGAGCCGGATGCCCAGTCCCAGGTCGAGCCCGAGGTCGAGGATCTGTCACCTCCAGAGGCCGAGTTCGTGCCGGCGGGGGCCGGACCAAAGCGAGAGGCAGTGCTGGTCGGGTACGGCGTCCGCGAGGCGTCCGTGCACCGCCGCCCTCGACGCCCGGCTGGTGGCTCGACCCGGCCGGTGCAGCCGACCCGGCACGGGGGGTTGGAGGTGGGGCGCGCCGTGGAGGCTGCGGCAGCCAGGCAGAGCGAGGCGCCGCGGGCGAAGCCACCGGTACGCAAGCTGGCCAAGGATCTCGGAGTGGACTTGGCCCAGGTTGCTCCCAGCGGACCCGCCGGAACCGTGACCCGGGACGACGTGCTGGCCGCCCAGCGCCGTACCGACAAAAGCGCTCCGCATGACGAGTCCTCGACCGACGTCGTTGTGGGCACAGTCAGCGACGTCGAGGGCTCCGAATTGGTTTTCGTCGATGGGGAACGACGCGAGCGCGTCAAGGGCGTGCGCAAGCACATGGCCGAAGCGATGGTGCGCAGCGCGTTCTCGGCTCCGCACGTCACCGAGTGGGTCGAGGTCGACGTCACGCGGTCGGTCAAACTGGTCCGTCGCTTGCGCGAGACCCCGGGGTTCGCCGACGCGCGGGTGAGCCCGTTGTTGCTCGTCGCCCGAGCGGTGCTGCTGGGGTTGCGGCGTACGCCCGACCTCAATGCCTTCTTCGACGGCCCCGCCCAGGAGGTGGTCTACCGCGACTACGTGAACCTCGGCATCGCCGCGGCCACCCCGCGTGGGCTGATGGTGCCCAATGTCAAAGCCGCGCACCGGTTGTCGCTGCCCGAGCTGGCGCAGGCGCTGGACGAGCTGGTCCGTACGGCGCGCGACGGTCGGATCTCGCAGGCTGACCTTGGGGGCGGGACGTTCACGATCACCAACGTCGGAGTGTTCGGGATCGACGGCGGAACCCCCATCATCAACCCCGGCGAGGGCGCGATCCTGTGCGTGGGGGCGTTCCGGGAGCGGCCTTGGGTGCACAAGGGCAAGGTCAAGGTTCGGGTCGTCGCCCAGCTCACCGTGAGCTTTGACCACCGACACATCGACGGAGCGCTGGGCTCCCGCTTCCTGGCTGACGTGGCCAGCGTCCTCGAGGACCCAGCCGCCGCCGTCTCCTGGACCTAGCTCCCACTCCCCTAGTCAAGGAGTGACTGCTCCAGCTGTGAGCAGTCGGGCGCCGAGTTCAGCGTCGCCTTCGAATTTCACCAGGAGCTCGTTCAGCGCCCGACGCCCAGCCCCCAGAAGCGTGAAGGTCTCGGTGTCGCAGGTGATCGACACGGTCGGGTTGCTGGTCGGGGCGTGGCTGGGGACCTCAGCTGCGCGGCCCTCGGGATTGACCTCGATGACGAAGTCCTGAGCCTGCTCGCCGGTGATGGTCCACCGCACGGTTGTGCCTGGTGCACAGTCCCGCCCCTTGCCGATGACGTAGGGCAGCGCACTGCGGATCTGCCGTACGGCGATCTCGGCGCCGGGCGTCGTGAGCGTGCCTGGCCGGTCAAGGGCATGAAGCAAATCCTGTTCGTGCTGCCAGACGTCGAAAGCCCGAATCGGGAGCATCGGCATCAACGGTCGAGGTTGCCCCAGGGGGCCGATCATGGTCGCCTCCGGGTCGTCGGGCAGCGCCGCGATCGCCGGGAGCCGCAACGCCACCAAGCCGTCGAGCTCGGCCAGAACGTCGGTCCACTCCCATCGCCGACGCAGATCGACGTCCACCTCCATGAACCGGCCCGCGTCGTTGCGTACGTGCGGCAGCGCAGCCCAGTCGGGGGCGTGCGCCGGTTGAGGGAAGCCGTAGATGATCGCCTCGAGCCCGCCCACGTGGGCGACGTGGTCACGAACAGTCCAGCCGGGGCAGTCAGTCGGGAGCTCAAGATCGTCAGCGGTCAGCGCGTGCGCCAATTCTTGTACGGCGACCAGTGCCTCGCCGTACGCCTCTCGGGCCAGCGCGAGCACACCGTCAGTCGAAGCCATACGCCGCACCCTAGAACCGCCTCCCCCTTCCATCGCAACAATCCGGACGTGCGCGACCATGTGCGCATGATCATGGAGGGGGAGCCGGGGACGCTGCCGGCTGCGTGGCTGGAGGTTTGGCGACGCGATCCTGCGGCGGTCGTGCTGGTCGAACCCTCTGGGGTCCTCGTCACCGCGGCGATGGTCGAGGACTGGTCGGCCGGGGTGGCGCGCCGGCTGGCCGCGCGAGGTATTGGTCCCGGTGACCGGGTTCTCCTTTCTGCCGAACCGTCGGTGGACCTGGTGATCGCCTACATTGCGCTCCTGCGACTGGGAGTCGTCGTCGTTCCGACGAACACCACCTACACGCGACCGGAGCTCTCCTACCTGCTCGCTGACGCCCGCCCGACGTTGGTCATCGCGGACCGGCCCGACCGGTTCGTCACTCTCCACCTGCCCGATGGTGAGCCGGTCCCGGTAGTGCTCCCCACGGTGCCCGGGGACGACGCTGGCCCGGCTGCCCTCGACGCCGCCGCGCCGGGCGCCCTCGCTTGGCTCTGCTACACCTCCGGCACGACCGGCCGGCCGAAGGGTGCGATGCTCACGCACGCCAATCTCCTGGCTGGTGCGCTGGCTGTGGTCGAAGCGTGGGAGTGGTCACCCGAGGACCGGCTGGTCCTCGCGCTCCCGTTGTTCCACATGCACGGCCTCGGTGTCGGAATCAATGGCTCGCTCACAGCAGGCGCGTCAGTGGTGATCCTCCCTCGCTTCCATGTCGATGCGGTGCTTGATGCGCAAAAGACGTTCGGCGGAACGTTGCTCTTCGGCGTCCCCACGATGTATGCCCGGTTGGCCGAGTCGCCACGACTTCAGGAACTAGCCGAGTTCCGGCTCTGCGTCAGCGGGTCGGCGCCGCTGGCACCCGATCTGTGGGAGCAAATTCGGGCCGATGCTGGGGTCGAGATTCTTGAGCGGTACGGCATGACCGAGACGCTGATGCTGTGCACGAATCCAGTCGGCGGGCCGCGTGTCCCAGGCTCCGTCGGCAAGCCCTTGCCTGGTATCGAGCTTCGGCTGGGCGCAGGAGACGGCATCGAGGTGCGTGGCGCCTCAGTCTTTGCGGGGTACTGGGAGCGCCCGGACGCCACAGCGGAGGCATTCACCAGCGACGGATGGTTTCGCACGGGAGATGTCGGTGCGTGGTCACCGGTGGGCTGGCTTCGGCTGGTGGGTCGCACCTCCGAGCTGGTGATCACCGGCGGCTACAACGTCTATCCCCGAGAAGTGGAGGACGCCGTCCGCACTCATTCCGGTGTTGCCGACGTGGCCGTGATCGGCGTCCCAGACCCGACGTGGGGCGAACTGGTTATGGCTGTCGTTGTCGCGACGGATCCGAGCTCGCCACCCGCGCGGGAGTCGCTGGATGCTCACGTCGAGGGCAACTTGGCGCCCCACAAGCGACCGCGCCTATGGGTGATCGCAGAATCGTTGCCGCGCAATGCGATGGGCAAGGTCCAGCGGGAGATCCTGCGCTCCCCAGCAGGCGATGAATCGGTGGGAGGGGCGTAGTTCCCTGAAGGGTAGGCGCCGATCTCGTGCGGGGGGAATACTCCTCGACCAGGGGAGGGAGATGGACGCCATCGCGGTTGGGCTTGAGGTGGGAACGGGCCTTGTCGCTGACGTCGCCCCTCGGACTGGTCCCGCGAGCTCACTGACGCAGATGCAGCTGCTGGGCGTTGGCAGCGGCACCAACGTCGCCGAGGGCTACCCCCGATTTGACCCGACCCCGAGCCAGTCCGAGATCCTTGCCCAGTTGCCGGCCTTGATGGCAGATGCGCGCTCGACCCCGTACCCCATCCTCGAGGCCCGCGCCCACGCGGCGTTCCTCCATGCGCTGGGGCAGTCCGCCGCGCCGATCGGCAGCGGTCGGATCCTCAGTACTTATGCGTCGACCATCGCTATCGATGTCGCCGCGGCGGCGCTGGCACGCCGAGTCCGAACAGTGGGCCTCATCCACCCGGTTATCGACTGCATCCCGGCTCTGCTGAGATCTCGTGGGCTGGCCCTCGTTCCGCTCTCTGAGCGTGCCTTGAAAGCCGGGACGGTGTTCGAGTCGCACCCCGAGATTGAGGCCATAGTCACGGCGAACCCGAACAACCCGACGGGGACCTTCACATCCGAGAGCGAACTCGCCAGGCTCGCCGAGTTGTGCGCCGAGCGAGGCGCTCCACTGTTGATCGACCAGTGCTTTCGGGCCTTCGACGTTCGTACGCAGTACGACACCTACGCCCTGCTTGACGCGACCGGGGTCGAGTACGTACTTATCGAAGACACGGGGAAGCTGTGGCCGACAGCTGGCGTGAAGTTGGGCTTCCTTGCCTGGTCGGCGAACTGCCGTCTGGACCTCTCCGAGATCGCCGCTGATGTTCTGCTCACGGCGCCGCCATTCTCGGTCGCGGTCGTGGAACAGTTCGCCCTGGACATGGCCGACGGTGGCATGGCCGTCCTGCATGACCGGATCGCGGGGAACCGCCTCGCACTCATGCGTGTCCTGGACGGCTGTGAGCGGGTGACCGTCTCCGACGGTGCGTCGCGCGTAAGCGTCGCCCGACTCAAGCTCGGTGCTGGGCTCAGCGGCACGCGCTTGTGGGGCCAACTTCTGCGCCAAGGAGTGCACGCCGTGCCGTGTCGTCCCTTCTACTGGTCCGACGGCCGGACGGGCGAGCGCTACCTCCGCGTCGCGCTCGCCCGCGAGCGCGACGTGGTCGAGCGTGCAGGACAGGTGGTACGCGATTGCGTGGAGTCAGCATGAGCGGCACTCCATGGAAGCCCGTCGCCTTGGTTTTCGCCTCGAGCACCAGCCTCCAGGTCGGGTTGGCGATCGCGGCGACAACCTTCGCGCAGGTCGGGCCGTTGTCCGCCGTCTGGGTGCGCAGCCTCGTGGGCGCCGCCCTTCTGTGGGCATATATCCGCCCCTCACTCAGTGTCTACACGCGAGAGCGTCTGGGTCCGATCGTCGTCTACGGGGCAGCGCTCGCGTGCATGACGACGTTCGCCTATCTCGCGATCGACAACGCGCCGCTCGGAATCGTGAGCGCCATCTTTATGTTGGGGCCGCTCGGCATTGCAGCCTGGGGGAACCGTTCGCCCGCTGATCTTGCGCTCGTTGGCCTTGCCGCTGCGGGAGCGCTCAGTCTGTGCTTGTCAGGCGGAATTGACGGCCCGGTCAGCGTTGCTGGGCTGACCTTCGCCTTCGCGGGGGCCGTCTCGTTCGCTGCCTACATCATCGTTGGCAAGCGGGTGAACGCAGACGGTCAGGGACTCAGCGGGCTGGCTCTTGCGCTCGTGGTTGCCGCAGCGCTACAGACTCCACTTGGAGTCGCCTTCGCCGAGCCTGGGCTCGCCGATGCAGGTGTGCTTGCAACCTTGGCGATCGCCGGGGTCCTCGCGACCCTCGTGCCCTTCACACTCGAGGCTGTCGCACTAAGGACGCTGTCAATGGCTGCGTTCGGTCTGCTCCTTGCGTTCGAGCCGGCCATTGCCACGTTAGCTGGCGTGGTTGTCCGT
Source organism: Actinomycetes bacterium (assembly GCA_031430645.1). Taxonomy (GTDB): domain Bacteria; phylum Actinomycetota; class Actinomycetes; order DATJPE01; family DATJPE01; genus JANPBY01. The sequence goes on along the minus strand of JANPBY010000051.1, from coordinate 20,135 downwards.
GGGGACAGCCTGACCGGCCTGCAACTGGTGGGCATCGGGCTCATCATTGTCGCCGCGGCCGGAAGTCTTGGCCCCCGAGATTGGATGCGCAGCATGGGTAGCGAAAATGCAGGCCTCATGGCAGACCCGAAGGAAAATGCAGGCCTCATGGCAGACCCGAAGGTGGCGGCGCTGGCACGCGTGCCGCTTTTCGGCGGCCTCTCCGCCCCCGAGTTGGCAACGCTGGCGGAAGCAACGGTCGAGCGACAGGTGGACGCAGGTACGGTGCTCATCCATGAGGGCGAGGAGGGTCAAGACTTCTTCGTGATCGTCTCGGGCTGCGTGGCAATCTCTGCGCACGATCGCCCGCTGCGCCAACTCCGAGCAGGTGACCACTTGGGGGAGATCGCACTCCTGTTTGGTGGTCCCCGCACCGCGACCGCCATGGCCGAGGAAGCCTCCACGCTGTTCGTGCTGGAGAAGGACCAGTTCTTGACCCTGCTCGCGGGCCACCCCGACATCGAGGACAAGATTCTGTCGAGCGTGAGCGAACGGATGCGCTACCGCTGATCGCGGTGGAATTGGTGGGAGGCTGACGGCGTGCGCATCCAAGTCCTCCAGATCGCCCCCGACTATGACACGCCGATCCAGGTCCGTCGCGATGCTGTGTCCGAGGCGCTGCGGGCATGCGCAGGGGCCGATCTCGTTGTGCTCCCCGAGTTGTGGCCGCAGGGTGGTTTCACTTATCAGCGATGGGTCGAGGACGCCGAGCCGATCGACGGTCCGTCGCTGGCGCTCGTCGCGCAAGCGGCGCGAGACCTCGGGGCATACGTGCACGGCGGCTCGATCATCGAGCGCGACGACGACGGGCGGATGTACAACACGTCTGTCCTGGTCGGGCCTGACGGCAGTCTCGTCGAGACTTACCGCAAGATTCATCTTTTTGGTTTTGCCGAAGGCGAGCCAGCGTTGCTGACGGCAGGCGAACGCGTAGTGGTCGCCAAGACCGAGCTCGGACCGATCGGTCTCGCCACCTGCTATGACCTGCGCTTCCCCGAGATGTTCCGCGCCTTGGTGGACGCCGGCGCAGAACTGGTCGTGATCCCGGCGGCCTGGCCAGCAACCCGAGTCGAGCACTGGTCCTTGCTCGCTCGAGCCCGTGCCGTCGAGAACCAGATGGTGGTCGTGGCCGCCAACACCTCAGGGACCCAGGCCGGCAAGGTCATGGGTGGACGCTCGGTGATCGTCGACGCTCAGGGAGCAGTCCTCGCCGAGGCGGGCACCGAAGCTGAGATCTTGTCGGTCGAGCTGGACCTGGCCGACGTACGGGCGTGGCGGGAGCGCTTCCCCGTTCTCGCCGACCGCCGACTCTGACCCGAACCCGCACCTCCCTTGCGTCCGCCAACGGTGGCGTATAGCGCTCGGTTGGTCGGACGCAAGGGATGAGTTGTGGCGCGTGAACCGTTTGGGGGTCGGTTTACGACAGAGGCGTATCTGCTCCCCCGATGAACGGAGCTCCTCCCATGCGTCTCCCCCGCACAGCTCGCCTCGCACTGGTGGCAACAGCCATCCCCGTCCTCGCGATCTCGTTGGCCCCCCAGGCCCAGGCAGGCACCCCGCCGCTGATCCACGTGGCAGCGAGCGGCACGCTCGCTTCGTCGGGCCCGGCCTTCAGCTATGACGCCACCCTGGCGCCGGTCGGCGCCACCATGCGCGTTGACGCCTGGTATCTCCCCAGCGGTCACACAGTCGTGGTTCTTCGCGTGCGTGGCCTCGTCCCCAACCGCGAGTACGGCTCGCACGCGCACACGAATGCTTGCGGCGCCACGGGTGCTGTCGCTGGCCCACATTTCCAGCAGGTCCCGCAAATCCCCGCGCCATCCGCTGGCCCTCCGGTCGTGCCGATTGACCCCGCGTACGCCAACGCGGACAACGAGATCTGGCTCGACTTCACCACGGATTCCAAGGGCCGCGGCTGGGCGATCGCTGTCCAGGACTGGCAGCCGAGCGACCGCAGACCGGCTTCGGTCGTCATCCACCTCGAGCACACCCATGACGGCACGGACCCGACGCTGCCAGCCGGCACCGCGGGTGCTCGACTCGCCTGCTTGAGCGTCGGCTTCTAGCCAACGAGCGACAGAAGGCAGACAGTGACTCCCGTGACCGTTCCGTCGCCTGCCGACGAGCGAACCGACGCCGACCTGGCGCGGGCGCTCGCGGACGGCGACCGCACGGCGCTGGAGTCGCTGTATGCCCGGCATGCCCCGTGGCTCCTCCTCCGACTCCAGCGCAGGTGTGCCGACCGAGGCCTGGTCGACGAGGTCCTCCAAGACACCTTCCTCGCAGTCTGGCGTGGGGCGGGGCAATGGAAGGGTGAGGGCGAGCTCGGGGCCTGGTTGTGGGGCATCGCTGTCCGGCGCCTGGTGGACGCGCTTCGCCGAAGGCCGTATGACCGGATGGCCACCTCCGCCGTTCTCGACGCGGCCACGTCCTCATCGTTCACGACCGTCGAGTCCGCTGAGGACCGCGTGCTGGTCGGCGTCGAGTACGGCGATCTCGGGGGCGCCCTTCAGCGGCTCTCCCCCGAGCTGCGCGCCGTCGTGGAGGCCACCGTGCTCGATGGGCTGACCACCAAAGAAGCGGGACGCCTGTTGGGGATTCCAGCCGGAACCGTCAAGACCCGCATGATGCGCGCTCGCGCGCAGCTGAGAGGTGAGCTCGCATGAGTGACTGGCACGTGGATCAACCGCTGGCTCAGGCGTACGCGGCCGGCACCCTCGCGGTCCCCCTGGCGGCCTCGCTCGAGGCACATGTCGCGGGATGCGGTCGCTGTCAGGCCACGGTGGGTGCTGCTGCTCCGCAAGCGCGGCTGGGCGCGGTGTGGACCGAGCTCGTCAACCGGGTCGACGAGCCACGAGCCGGGTGGTTGGAGCGAGGGCTCCGCCGGGCCGGGCTCGCCGAGGGCGATGCGCGACTCGCAGTGTCGGCGCCCGCACTGCGTGGAGCCTGGCTCCTGTCGGTCGCCTTCCTCCTGACCTTTGCTGTCCTCGCCGCACAGGCGCCGCGGGTCGGCCCGGACCTGTTTCTTCTTTTGGCGCCAGTCCTTCCGGTGTTGGGGGTCGGCCTGGCGTATGGCCCCTGGGTCGACCCGACCTACGAGACGACGCTGGCTGCGCCGTACTCCTCGGTACGGCTGATCGTCCTGCGCACCGGAACTGTTCTGGTGTTCACCGCCGGCCTCGCAATAGTTGCGGGGGCACTCCTACCCGGGCAAGGCACTGCCGTGGTGTGGCTCCTTCCGTCCGCCGCTCTGGTGGCCGTGACCTTGGCACTGTCCGCCTGGGTCGCCCCCCTCGCTGCGGCCCTGGCCACCTCGGGGGTGTGGTTGTTCGGCATCTACTCCCTGTGGCTCAACAACAACTCCCTGGACACGGTGTTCACCCCCGCGGCTCAAGGACTGGCTTTCGCCCTGCTTGCAGTTGCCGTTCTCAGCGCCGTGCTGGCGCAGCGTGCCCACGCGTACGACCTCCGGAGGTTCATGTGATCACCCACGCTCCTGCCCTGCGCGTCGAGGGCCTGTCCAAGAGCTACGTGCGGCATCGCGCGCTCGACGGCGCCACGTTCACTGTTCAGGGCGGAGTTGTTGGGCTGCTCGGACCTAATGGCGCCGGCAAGACCACGTTGTTGCGGATCCTCGCGACGGTGCTCGCACCGGACGCGGGCGACGTGCGCGTCCTCGGCTGCGACCCCGGGCGAGCAGACGAGCGGCTCGAGCTGCGGCGCCGGTTGGGCTACCTGCCCCAGGACCCGGGCTTCCAGCGCGGCTTCACGGCCTTCGAGTTCGTTGACTACGTCGCGATCCTCAAGGAGTGGGGCAACCGGCGGACCAGGCACGACGAGGTCCGCCGCGTCCTCGACGTCGTCGATCTGGGCAAGGAGTCCGGCCGTCGGATCCGCAAGCTCTCTGGCGGCATGAAGCGGCGGGTGGCCCTGGCCGCTGCCCTGATCGGCGACCCGGCCCTCCTGATCCTGGACGAACCCACCGTCGGGCTCGACCCTGAGCAGCGGTTGCGCTTCCGAGACCTGCTCTCCCGCGCCGGCGAGGGCCGCACGACGCTGCTCTCGACCCACCAGACTGAGGACGTCACGGCCATGTGCGCCGAGGTGGTCGTCCTACACGAGGGGGCTGTCCGATTCCAGGGCACCCCGCAGTCCTTAGCGGCCTTTGCTGAGGGACGGGTGTGGCTTGCCCCCGACCGCGATCCTGCGGCGCGACTCGCCTGGCGCACCGGCGACGGACAGCACCGCAACCTCGGCGACCCGCCAGCAGGTGCGCCCACACTGCCCCCGACCCTTGAGGACGGGTATCTGCTCCTGGTCGGGGCGCACGCCGAAGAGGTCTCAGCATGAGCACCGACATCGCGTCCGGCCGGGTCGCGGTGGGCGAGGGAGTGGCCCGTGCTGGCCTGTTCTCGCTTGGCCGGCGGGAAGCGTGGCGGATGCTGACGTCCCCGGCGGTCGCCATCCTCGGCCTCTACTTCGTGCTTGTCGGCGGAGTCGGGATCGCCACGGACTTCTCCAGCCTCACTCGGGCGGATTTCGCCGAGATCCTCGAGGTCCTGCTCCTCATGTTCGTCGCCCTCGTCATTTTTCCGGCGGTGCACCTGACCGCCACGTCCGCCCGTCGGGCCGGAGCGGAAGGGCAGCTGGCTGCGACCCCGATGGATGCGTTGAGACGCGACCTGGCGCTGTGCCTCGGCGTGCTGCTCGGCCCAGCCACCGCAGCGCTCGCGCTCGCGCTGCTTGCCGCATGGGTGGCCGGCGGAGTCGTTCAAAGCCCGCTCGACGAGGTGCAGATCGACCCCTGGACCGGCACCGACGTCCTTCAGTGGCCTGCTATGGCGCTGGGCGCGGGCATCCTCGCGATCGTCGTGGCTCGCTGGCTGCGCTTTCCTGGATCGCTGCTCGTCGGCTTCGTCGGCATGGTCTTCTTCACGAGCTGGAGCGTCGGAGCAGGTGGGGCCACGATCCCGTGGTTTGCCTGGTACATGGTGGAGGCCTCGAACTCCCCTGCTGACACGGTTCTCGTGCCCACGGCGTCCATCGTGTGGCACACCGTCTACTTGTACGCCTGGTCCATCGTCGGGGTCTGTGCAGTCGGGCTGCGGCAGTCGCGGAACAAGCGGCCCTGGCTGGTCGCGTTCGGGCTGGCCGTTGCGGTGGTGGTTGCGGCGGGCATTCTGCAGCTCCCGCCCTATCCCGTGTCCTTGTTCCAGTGACGTCCGCCTCCAGTGGCTCCATTCCAGTGATCCTCACCGCGACCCGGGATCGCGTAGCGGCGACGGCTCGGGCTGTGCGCTGGACTGTGCCGCTGGCGGCGTACGGTCTGGTCGCCCTCTTCCTGATCTGGCGCCGAACGGATCTGGCCACCGAGTCCGGTGCTCTAGTCGTCAGCAGGATCATCGGTGTGCTGTTGGTGGTCGGCGTCCTGCCCTTGCTGGATGACCCGTCCACCCGGCAGGTGGCTTCGGTCCCGCTCCCGCTGTGGGTGCGCGAGGCGCCGCGGCTGATCACCATGGTCGTCCTGGTGCTCACTCCGGTATGGGTGCTGGCCCTGGCGACCGCGCTTCCTACCTCCGCCGTGCTGCTCGAGACCGGCGGCATCCTCGCCCTCGCCACGGGGGCGGCCCTGCTGGTGCGACGAGTGACCGATCAGATGGAGCCCTCCATGGTGGTCTCGGTCGGCGTCTTGGTGCTGCCGGCCGCGATGTATCTGCTCCCCTCCCGTTTCGCGTTCTATGTCAGCCCTGGCCCTGCCTGGGCGGACGCGCACGTCCGCTGGGGAGTGCTTCTGGTAGTCGGAGTGCTGCTCGTGACGTACGCGCTGCGCGACCCGGCGACGCGCCGATGAAATCGACCTGACAGGTTCGCGCACGTACGGTGGAGTGACCCGTGGGGGGCCACGAAGGGACATCCATTGATCGCGAACGCTCGGCTCGCCCTGTTCGGTGGGGCGGCTGCTCTGCTCACGGCAAGCCTGCTCGTCGCTCCGCCGGCCGAGGCCATCGCGACTCCGCCTGCCTCCATCGATCGCGTCCTGAAGGACTCCCGGATCGTCGAGTCCAGTGGCTTGGCCCGCAGCCGGATCAGCAGCGTCCGGTTGTGGACCCACAACGACAGCGGCGACAGCGCCCGGCTCTTTGCCATCGGCCCGAGCGGAGCGACCGTCAAGACCTACGCCGTCACCGGCGCCTCGCACAAGGACTGGGAGGGCATGGCCAGCGCTGTCAAGGACGGCGTGAGCTATCTCTATGTCGGTGACATCGGTGACAACGGGAAGGTCCGCAAGGAGATCTACGTCCACCGGATTCGCGAGCCCCGGCCGGGCTCCCCGAGCGGCTCCCGGACTCCGGTCACGTGGGCCTTCCGCTACCCCGACGGGGCGCACAACGCGGAAACCCTGCTGGTGCGTGAGACGACCCAGCGGATCTACATCGTCACCAAGGGATCGACCGGAGGTGCGATCTATCAAGCTCCCAAGATCCTCTCCCGCACGAAAGTCAACGTCCTCAAGCGGATCCGGTCGGTGCCGGCCGGCATGAGTGACGGCGTCTGCCTCAGTCGTGGCCGGTTGGTGCTCCGGGTTTACCAGACCGGCTACTTCTACTCGTCGATGTCGGCGGCCCCCGTGTCGTTTCGGTTCCCCGACAAGGGCGAAGGGGTGGCCAGCGACTGGACGTCCAACCACGTGTTCATCAGCAATGAAGGCCGCTACACCCCGATCTGGCGCGTGCGGCTTCCTTAGGGATGCCCGCTCGCCCGCGCGAGAGGTCAGCCGACCCAGACGGCCTTGATGTTGGTGAATTCACGGATGCCATGGGCGGCGAGTTCGCGTCCGTAGCCGGAGCGCTTGGTGCCCCCGAAGGGGAGTTCGTTGAAGGACGCGGTCATCCCGTTGATGAAGACTGCGCCCGCGTCGAGATCGTTGGCAAAGGCAGCCTGTTCGTCGGGGTCGTTGGTCCACGCGTTTGAACCGAGCCCGAAGCTCGTTGCGTTGGCCAACTCGATGGCCTCGTCGTAGGAGCCGACCCGGTAGAGCCCTGCGGCCGGGCCGAAGGTCTCCTCGGCGTACATCCGCATGTGGGTCTTCAACTCGGCCACCACCGTCGCGGGATAGAACCAGCCGGGCCCCTCGGGCCGTACGCCTCCGCAAAGGATCGCGGCGCCTTTGGCTCGCGCGTCGTCGACGAGCTCCTCGATGTCACGGCGCCCACTCTCGGTCGCCAACGGCCCGAGGTCGGTGGCGTCATCGAAGGGGTCACCCATGCGCAGCGCAGCCATCCGCGAGACGAACGCTGCCGCGAAGGCGTCGTAGACCTCGGTGTGCACGATGAACCGTTTGGCCGCGATGCACGACTGGCCGTTGTTCTGGCAGCGTGCCGTGACCGCCACCTCGGCCGCTCGCTCGATGTCGGCGGACGGCATGACGACGTAGGCGTCGGCGCCGCCGAGCTCCATGACCGTCTTCTTGATCTCGTCGCCGCAGATCGCAGCAACGGACTGGCCCGCCGGCTCAGACCCGGTCAGGGTCGCCGCCCGCACACGCGGGTCCCGCAGGATGCCTTCGACCTCCCGGGCACTGATGAGCAGCGAAGTGAACGCGCCCTCGGGGAAGCCCGCTCGGCGGAAGAGGTCCTCGAGATACAGCGCGCACTGCGGCACGTTGGACGCGTGCTTAAGCAGACCCACATTGCCGGCCATCAGGGCAGGGGCGGCGAAGCGCACGACCTGCCAGAGCGGGAAGTTCCACGGCATGACGGCGAGCACGATGCCCAGCGGCGCATAGCGCGCATAGGCCTGGGTCGCACCGACGGCGGCCGGGTCGACCGGCTCGTCGGCGAGGAAGGTCTCCGCGTTGTCGGCATAGAAGCGCATGCCTTTGGCGCACTTCGCTGCCTCGCCGCGGGCCGACTTGAGAGTCTTGCCCATCTCCAGCGTCATCATGCGGGCGATTGACTCGTTGTCCGCATCGAGCAGATCAGCCGCACGGTGCATGAGTGCGGCACGGTCGGCGAAGCTCGTACGGCGCCAGGTCAGGAAGGTCGTCTGCGCCCGGGCGATGGCGGCGTCGACCTGCTCGGGCGTGTGCGCCTCGAAGGTCTGGATAGTCTCGCCGGTGGCGGGGTTCAGCGTTGCGATGGCCATGGCGCCCATCCTGCCCGACAAGAGCGCGATGCACCCTGCCGTGGTGTCTAGAAAGCGTCCTCGGAGAGTTCCATCAAGGAGTTGTCCGTCGACTCCGCGATCAGTCGCTGGGCCGAGAGCAGCGGCAGCACCTGGTGGGCGAAGAACTTCGCAGCCGCGACCTTGCCCTCATAGAAGGCGCGGTCCTTGGTCGATGGCGTCCCGGCGAGGGCGAGCAGCGCGACCTCGGCCTGGCGAAGCAGCAGCCAGGCGCAGACCAGGTCGCCGAGGGCGAAGAGCAGCCGCGAGGTGTTCTGGCCGACCTTGTAGACGTTGGTGATCTCGTCGGCGGCCGAGGTGAGCTGACCCACCATGGACCCCACGATGCTCTGGACATCTTCCAGCGCCTTGGCCAACAGGTCGCGTTCGACGGCGAGCGCACCGTTGCCGGCCTCACCCTTGGCGAACTCCTGAACGTCGGTGAGCAGCTTGGTGAGCGCCATGCCCTTGTCCCGCACGATTTTGCGGAAGAACAAGTCCATGCCCTGGATCGCCGTCGTGCCCTCGTAGAGGGTGTCGATCTTGGCATCCCGCACGTACTGCTCGATCGGGTAGTCCTGGAGGTAGCCACTGCCGCCGAAGACCTGCAGCGACTCCTGGCCGATCAATGTGTAGGACTTCTCGGAGCCGTACCCCTTCACGATCGGCAGCAGCAGGTCGTTCAAGTGCTCCTCGAGGGTCGCGTCCTCACCCGCGTGGGTCTTCATGGCTACGTCGTCCTGGATGGAAGCGGTGTAAAGAATCAGGCCGCGCATCGCCTCGACGTAGGCCTTCTGCGTCATCAAGGAGCGCCGAACATCGGGGTGGTGCGTGATCGCCACACGCGGCGCGGTCTTGTCGGTCATCTGCGTGAGGTCAGCGCCCTGCACCCGGGTCTTGGCGTAGTCGAGGGCGTTGAGGTAGGCCGTCGACAGGGTCGCGATCGCCTTCGTGCCGACCATCATCCTGGCGAACTCGATGACCTTGAACATCTGCGCGATGCCGTCGTGCACCTCGCCGACGAGCCAACCGACCGCGGGTACGTCTCCGCCGAAGGTGAGCTCACAGGTCGTGGACACCTTGAGGCCCATCTTGTGCTCGACATTCGTGGCCCACACGCCATTGCGTTCGCCGAGCTCACCGGTCTCCCAGTCGACGTGGATCTTGGGGACGATGAACAGCGACAGGCCCTTGGTGCCTGGACCACCGGCACCTTCGACGCCCTCGGGGCGGGCGAGCACCAGGTGGATGATGTTGTCCTCGAGGTCGTGCTCGGCACTGGTGATGAACCGCTTGACGCCTTCGATGTGCCAGCTGCCGTCAGCCTGGGGGAGTGCTTTGGTGCGGCCCGCGCCGACATCAGAACCCGCGTCCGGCTCAGTGAGCACCATCGTGGCGCCCCAGAACTTCGAGGCCCACATCGAGGCCCACTGCTTCTGCTCGTCGGTGGCGAGGTGCCAGAAGACATGGGAGAAGGCCGGCCCCGAGGAGTACATGTGTACCCCCGGGTTGGAGCCGAGGATCATCTCCGAGATCGCCCACCGCATAGAGGACGGAATGGGCGTCCCGCCAGCGTCGGCAGGGGCGTCCAGGCTGGTCCACCCGCCGGTCTTGTAGGCCTCGTAGGACTTCCGGAAGTCCTCGGGCATCGTCACGGTGCGGGCGACCGAGTCGTAGACCGGGGGCGTGCGGTCGGAACTGAGGAAGCTCTCGGCCAGTTCGTGCGTGGCGAGACGCTCGACCTCGGTGAGCATCGAGCGGGCGGTCTCGACGTCGACGTCGGCGTACGGCCCCGAACCCAGCACGTCTTGGCGGCGGAGCACCTCGAAGAGGTTGAACTCGATGTCGCGCAGGTTCGCCTTGTAATGCCCCATGGTCCCGGCCCTTCGCTGCGGTGGACCGACTTTCGTGGTCACCCGTACTGGTGAGTAACATCCATGATGCTACTCACCAGTAACAAGCGCAAGAGCAACGCGCAGGGAGTGGAGAATCCCCCGCTACCTCCGACGTCCGGACGTGGTCGACCCCCGAGCTTTCCGCCTCAGCGAGGCGGCTGCCGGTTCGGACTAGGGCCGGCGCTCGGGGATCGGGTGACTGCCGGGATGTCGCCGCCACTCTCGGGCGAGGACATCGGCAGACGTCCAGTTAGGACAGCGGCTAGCGGGCAGCCACCTCACGCGTCCGATGGGAACTCATTGATCGGACCACCTCCTCTCGCATGTCCGACCAGGGTACGACGCGAGCGGTCGTACGGCATCTGGATTTTGTTGATCGGCGGGATCAGGTGCCAAGTCGTGGCCCGCACGCGTACCGTGATGAGCAGTTCACGGCTGCCAACGGAGGGGAGGAAGCCATGACGCTGAACGGCTTCTACGACAACACTCTGCACACGAAGGCCGAGCCGCCGGAGTACTTCGCCAGCCAGGCCCGCCGCCGCCCGCGCCGGCAGCGGATCGTGGCCGGCTGTCTGCTGCTGCTCACCCCCGTCTTTGTCGCGTGGGCGGTTGTCGACCTGCCGCGTCCCAACACTGTGGCGACGGTGACCGACGTCGGCCGCTTGGTGACCTCCGCGCAGTCGACTGATCAGACGATCCTGATTAACTACGTCTGGCAGGGCGTGAGCCAGACCGCTGAACTCGCTGTGGGCGACCTCGACGATGTGGGGACGGCCTACCCAGTCGGCTCGGCCGTTGACGTCCGCGCCTACTCCGCCACGGCGGACGCACCAGCTGGTGCGACCCTTCCCTACAACCAGCCGGTTGCCGGCACTCTGGCAGCGGCCGCGGCCATCATCGGCGCCGTCCTGCTGCTGCGCTCCGCCCGCCGCAACGAGCGCCGCACCGCTGAGCGCGAGGGCCTGCCCTGGACGATCGAGTCGCGCTGATCGGGTGGCGCCTGAGTGCTGCTAACGCAAAGAATGCGCCCCCCGACCCGAAGGTCGAGGGGCGCATCTACAACAGGAACTAGTCGTTCCAGGGACCGTAGTCGTCCTCGTACATGAGGTACTCCTTCCGTACGCGGCCGCGGGCGACGTCCTGAGACGTCAGCGAACGGCAGCCGCTTGGTGCATCGGTTCTTTCGGGGGCCAGGTTGAGAGCCTGGGACTCGAAACCAGTGCGGCGGTGGCCCTCAATTGGGGCTCGAATCACGCGCTCTGGGCAACCACTTGGCGGGTTGCTAGGACTAAGCGTACCAAAGATGCAGGAAACTCGGCGATGGGCGTTCGAACCGCGGGTACCCTGCCGGGTGAGCGGTCGCGTAGCTGGCCACCTGGGGGAGAGTCTGATGAACAGCGTGCAAAAGCGACGTCCGATGGGTCTGGCCTCCGCAATTGTCCTGACGGTCGGCCTGCTCCTCCCGGTTGGCTCAGCCCAGGCCGCCGCAGCCTGCACCTCGAGCCTCCTCGACGTAAACGGTGACGGGTACGACGACAGCGTCGTCGGGGTTCCTGGGGAGGACGTTGGTGCGATCGTTGACGCGGGGGCCGTGACGGTCCTGCTGGGCGGTCCGAACCACCTGCCGTATGGCAATGGCGGAATCCAGATCACCGAGGCGACCCTCGGCGGAACTGTGGAGACCGGTGACCGCTTCGGGGCAGCCATCGCGGTCGCCGATTTCAACTGGGACGGTTGTCTCGACCTGGCCATCGGTGCTCCCGGCGAGGCCGACGGCGCGGGTCAGGTCGCACTCGCTTTCCTCGCCGGCTCTGCTGCCTCGGCGTCGTCTACAACCTGGGTCAGCCAATCCGGGTCGGATCCGGACGGCACACCCGAAGCCGGCGATGGCTTCGGAGAATCCCTCGGCTACATGTACAAGCCGGATTTCAGCATTCCAGCCCCCTTCCTGTTGGTGGGCGCTCCGGGTGAAGACATCGGATCGGCGATCGATGCCGGGTCGGTCACTCGGTACGGTGACGAGGAGTACCGCGGCCAGCCGATCACCGACCATGTCAACACGTTCCACCAGGACCAAGAATGGTTGCCAGGCTCGGCTGAGTCGGGCGACCGGTTCGGGGCCACACTCGCCGGAGGCGAAGGCTGGGCCGCCGTGGGAGCACCCGGCGAGGACCTCGGGACCGTCAGCGACGCCGGAATGGTTCTTGTGAACGAGGGTGGGGGTGTTTGGTACTCGGTGACCCAGGACAGTCGACGCGTTCCGGGAGTCGCGGAGTCTGGCGACGCGTTTGGAGCCTCACTCGCAGCCACTTGGGCTTGTGATCGCACCAGCACCCTTGTTGTCGGGGCTCCTGGCGAAGACCTGGGGAGCGTGACTGACGCGGGATCCGTCACGGTCCTGGGATCCCCGATCGGCGGGATCGGCACCTACACCGTGACCCAGGACAGCGCAAACATCCCAGGAATGGCCGAGGCTGATGACCAATTCGGGGCGGCCGTCATCGGAGACTGGTCCGGCTTCGCGGTAGGCACCCCCGGCGAGGACATCGGCGCAGCTCAAGACACTGGCTCGGTCACCGATGTGTGGCAGTGGTGCGAAGACGGGGAGTCCAATAAGCCAGGACCCGGAGCCACCTTCGCTCAGAGCACCTCTGGGATCACGGGTGCCGACGAGACCGGCGATGCCTTTGGTGCATCGCTGTCCGCCGTCTATTGGTTGGATAGCAAAGGGGTGTACCAATCCTCGATCTTGGTAGGCGTCCCCGGAGAGGACGTCGGCACGGTTGTTGACGCAGGAGCCGTGTACGTCCTGCCGTACGTGCGCTCGACCTCCTTGCTGACCACGACCGGCAGCCGCGCCTTCCACGAAGGCTCGGTGGGCGTCGGAGGAGCAGTAGAAGCCGGCGATAGGTTTGCAAGCTCGTTGGACGGGATCTCCTGAGCAGTTCGCTCTGGTCCGAGCGCAGCGCATCCGGGCGAACGTGACGAAGTGGCACTCAAGGCCGCTCACTGCCGCTGAGGATGCTCGCGTCGTCGATGACCGCGGTGTCGTGCGCTGGTTTCGGGTCCGGGGACCGGGTCGTCCCAGTCGGCGTACGCATCGTCAGTGGTCCAGGGCAGGGGGTCGGGGTCAGGCCCACGGTTGGGGTAGGTGATGCCGATGAGCTCACCGTTGGCGCTTCGGAACTCCAGGCCGCCTCGGGCGATCGTGGTGATCGTGATCTCTTTGGCGTGCACGTGGACGTGGTGGAACCAGCACAGCAGGCAGCCGTCGTCGAGGTCGGTGAGACCTCCGTCGACCCAGCGTCTCAAGTGATGGCCCTCGGTCTGGGAGATCGGGGCGAAGCAGCCGGGATAGCGACAGCCACCATCTCTGGTCTCCATCGCTCGCCGCAGCGGTCCTTCGAACAATCGCTTGGCCCTCCCGAACTGCAAGATCTCGCCATCTGCGGACAGGACCGCGCGCATGACTTCTGCGTCACAGCCGATGCGGTCGAGTTCCCAGGTCGGGATCGGGCACTGGGAGTCCTGCAGCCACGCCGGTGGGACTCCGGGGGTGCCGGGCTTCGCGCGGACAGTTGCCACGGGGACCTGGATGACGAGCTGAGGGCGAACGGCATGAGACCTCCCCAAGACACCTCCAGCGAGCACCCGCGCGGTCAAGGACGCGAGCGCGTCGTGCATGCGCTGGCCGGTCGTGCGCGTGTCGGTCTTGGCCGGGACGCCGATCTCAGCGCGCAGCGCGGTCCGCAGCATCTCCCCGACGGTCGGCGACAACAGCCCCGATGCCGCGACCCCGCCCGCGGTGTCGGCAAGCCCGAAGTCGTGCCCCTCGGCTTGCTCCCGGTAGGCCCGGTCGGCGGCGTCTGGGTCGGCGCGGTAGGCCCAAGCCGTGCAGAACCGGGCGAAGTCTTCTGAGGAGAGGTGGGCCTGCTTGAGCAGCAGCGTCTCGCCGCGCTCCGGGCATGCCAGGGTGTCTCGCATCGTGGCGGTGCGGGTGCAGGTGCGGGCGATCAACCGGGCGTGCCCCACCGGAAGGTCGCCGGCCAGCATGGCCTCTGCCGAGTGAGGCAGGACGTCTCGCAACGCCCGTGCGAGCTTGAGGTCACTCCCAGCGGCAGCTCGGGACGTCCGGCTTCGCCCGGCCAACCACGCCGCCGCGGAGCGGGAGCCGTCCAGCCCCCACACCCCGGACGCCTCGATGATCCCGGCCAGGTCGACGTCGAACGCGTCGAACCGGTCACGCACGTCCTGCGTGGCCGCCATCACCTCGACCGCGTCCGAACCCGACCACTGCGACCGGTCCACCGCAAGCAACGCCTCGGCCGCCGCGACGAACGAGTCGACGGCCGCGCCCAAGGTGAAGGTCAGCGTCACCGGGAGTCACCTCCGAACCGAGTCGAGTGCAGTCAGGCGCACGCCCTCGTCGGGCGGCCTGCGGTCTGGCTCTGCAGCCCTCGCACCGGATCGGACACTGATCCTGGCGGCCACGGCAGGTGGCGGGCTGACCGGCTCACTCATCTATCGACTCTGCGGTTTCTGGCGGCTCTCGCTCCATGCCGGGAGCGATGTCACAGAGTCAATCACGACCCTCCGACAGTTCTTCGTGAGGCGGGAATCAGTCCAGCGGTTCGGTGGCTCCGACGAACTGGGCGTTGTAGAGGGTGGCGTAGGCCTTGCCGCGGGCGAGCAACTCGTCGTGGGTGCCGTGCTCGACGATCTGCCCGGACTCCATCACCAAGATGAGGTCGGCGTCGCGGATGGTCGACAGCCGGTGGGCGATCACGAAGCTGGTCCGGTCCGAACGCAAGGCAGCCATCGCCTTCTGCACCAGCACTTCTGTGCGGGTGTCGACCGAGCTGGTCGCCTCGTCGAGGATCAGCAGGGACGGTGCGGCGAGGAATGCGCGCGCGATGGTGATGAGCTGGCGCTCGCCGCTGCTCAGGTTGCTCGCTTCGTCGTCGATGACGGTGTCGTAACCGTCTGGGAGCGAGTGCACGAAGCGGTCGACGTACGTCGCTCGCGCGGCGGCGAGGATCTCGTCCTCGCTGGCACCCGGCCGACCGTAGGCGATGTTGTCGCGGATGGTCCCGCCGAACAACCAGGTGTCCTGCAGCACCATGCCGATCCGGCCACGCAGGTCGTCGCGGGTCATGCTCGCGATGTCCACTCCGTCGAGGGTGATCCGCCCGGCATCCAGCTCGTAGAACCGCATGACGAGATTGACCAGGGTGGTCTTGCCGGCTCCGGTGGGGCCGACGATGGCCACGGACTGTCCGGGTGCTGCGACCAGCGACAGGTCGTGGATGAGGGGCGTGTCTGCCTGGTAGCGGAACGACACGTGCTCGAACGCCACGCACCCCTTGGGCTCGACCACGACCGCGGGCTCGTCCGGGTCGGGCACCTGCTCCTCGGCGTCGAGCAGCTCGAAGACTCGCTCGGCCGATGCCACACCCGACTGCAGGAGGTTGGACATTGAGGCCACCTGTGTCAGCGGTTGACTGAACATCCGGGAGTACTGGATAAAGGCCTGCACTTCGCCCAACGACATGCTTCCCGAGGCGACCCGTAGACCGCCGATGACGGCGATGAAGACATAGTTGAGGTTCCCGATGAACGTGATCGCGGGAAGAATGATCCCGGACAGGAACTGGGCACCGAAGCTCGCCCGGAACAGCGCCTCGTTGCGCTCCTTGAAGACCTCCTCGGCCTCCTGTTGATGGCCGAAGACCTTGACCAGGGAGTGCCCGGTATAGATCTCCTCGATGTGGGCATTCAAGCGTCCGGTCTGGCCCCACTGCTGCACGAACATCGGCTGCGAGCGCTTGGCCACGATCCGCGTGACGATCACCGACAGCGGCACCGAGATGAGCGCCACCAGAGCGAGCAGTGGGGAGATGATCAGCATCATCGTGAGGACGCCGATGAGTGTCAGCAGCGAGTTGAGCAGCTGGCTCAGGGTCTGCTGCATGGTCTGCTGGATGTTGTCGATGTCATTGGTGACGCGGCTGAGCAGTTCGCCGCGAGGTTTGGTGTCGAAGTAGTTCAACGGAAGTCGGTGGAGCTTGTCCCCCACGTCGTTGCGCAGGCGTCGGGCCGTGCGTTGAACGACGCCGTTGAGGACCCAACCCTGGGCAAGCATCACCAAGGACGCCGCGACATAGAGCACGAGGACCAACAGCAGCAGTCTTCCGAGGGCGGCGAAGTCAACCCCTTGGCCCGGGATCACGGTCATGCCGGAGAGAAGGTTGGCGTAGCCGTCCTGGCCGCTCGCGCGCGCGGAATCGATGGCCTGCTGCTGGGTGATCCCAACCGGCAACTGTTGACCGATGACTCCGGCGAAGATGATGTTGGTCGCTTCGCCGAGCAGCAGCGGGCCGATCACCGTGAGGCTGACTCCGACGACGGTGAGCACGACCACCAGCACAGTCATCATGCGCTCCGGCCGGAGCTGGCCGAGCAACCGTTTGGCGGAGGGCCAGAAGTCCATGGACTTCTCGGCGGGCATGCCGGCGCTCATGGCGGCACCAGGCCCGTGCATGCGCGGCCCTGCGGGCGGCCGAGGAGCAGTCTGCTGGCTCATGCTGCAACCTCGGCTGGCAGCTGGGACGCCACGATCTCGGCATAAGTCGGGCACGACTCCAGAAGGTCCGCGTGCTTGCCCTTGCCGACCAGCACCCCGTCCTCGAGGACCAGGATCTGGTCGGCATCAACGATGCTCGAGACCCGTTGGGCCACCATCAAGACAGTGGCGTCCAGAATCGTGGGGCGCAGCGCTGCCCGAAGGCGGGCGTCGGTGGTCAGATCAAGGGCCGAGAAGGCGTCGTCGAACAGGTAGATCTCCGGCTTTCGGACGACCGCCCGAGCTATCGCCAGGCGCTGTCGCTGCCCGCCGGAGAAGTTCGTCCCGCCTTGGGCCACCGGAGCGTTTAGCCCCTCGCCGAGGGCACGGACGAAGTCCTCTGCCTGGGCGGTGCGCAAGGCCTCCCACAGCTCGTCCTCGCTCGCGTCGGCCTTGCCGTAGCGCAGGTTCGTGGCGATCGTGCCGGTGAACAGGTAGGCCTTCTGGGGCACCAGGCCGATCCGGTCGTGCAGGAGTTCAGGATCGAGCTGAGTGACATCGACGCCGTCGACGAGGACTGAGCCGCCCGTGGCGTCGAACAGTCGTGGGATCAGCGACAACAGGGTGGTCTTGCCGGAGCCGGTGCTTCCAATAATTGCGGTCACCTGGCCCGGACCCGCAGTGAAGGAGACGTTGCGCACGACCGGCTCGTCGGCGCCCGGGTAGCGGAAGGACGCAGCCTGCAGCTCGACGGTGCCCCGCGAAGACACCGACGTGAGCGGGCTCTCGGGCGGGACCACCGACGAGCTGGTCGATAACACCTCGGTCAGTCGCTCGGCGCAGACCGCCGCGCGCGGGACCAGGATGAGCATGAAGGTGGCCATCATGATCGACATAAGGATCTGCATCAGATAGCTCAGGAAGGCTGTGAGTGCGCCGACCTGCATCTGCCCGTCCGCCACGCGGATTCCGCCGAACCACAGCACAGCGACGCTGGACACGTTGAGGACCAGCATGACCGTGGGGAACATGAACGCCTGCAGGCGCCCGACCCGCATCGCGGTCTCGGTGAGATCGTTGTTCGCGGCCCTGAAGCGCTCCCGCTCGACCGGTTCGCGGACGAACGCGCGGACCACCCGGATGCCCGTGATCTGCTCCCGCAGCACCCGGTTGACGACGTCGATGCGTCCTTGCATGAGACGGAACTGCGGAATCATCTTGGACACGATGAGAGCGATCGCGGCCACCAGGACCGCGACGCTGACCACGATGAGCCAGGCCAGCCCGAGGTCCTCGCGAAGCGCCATGATGATGCCGCCCACGCACATGATCGGCGCCGACACCATCAGGGTGCACGTCAGCAGGACAAGCATCTGTACCTGCTGGACGTCGTTGGTCGTGCGGGTGATGAGGGACGGTGCCCCGAAGCGGGTCATCTCTCTCGCCGAGAAGGAACCCACTCGATGGAAGATGGCGGCGCGGGTGTCACGGCCGAAGCTCATGGCGCTGCGAGCGCCGTAGTAGACGGCCGCGATCGAGGCGAGAACCTGCACCAGAGTGACGCCGAGCATGACGGCACCGACCCGCACGATGTAGCCGGTGTCCCCGGTGGCCACCCCGTTGTCGATGATGTCGGCGTTCAGGCTCGGAAGAAGTAGCGCAGCCAACGTCGCCACCAGCTGGAACGCGACGACGGCGGCGAGGGGGCGGGCATAGGGGCGCAGGTACTCGCGCAGTAAGGCGATCAGCACGAGCAGGTCCTTGCAGAGTCACGTGTCCGGGCTGGGTCAGCGGAGTCCGATCGAGCGACACCGTACAGAAGGACATCAGCGATCTGTTCCGCAGAGATCTGTTGACCATCAGAGATGGCCGGATGCGTCGCGGCGAAGGTGAGCAGCCGGAGCAGCGCCGCGCTTTCCGCGGGTGGGTAGCGCAATTCGCCGCGCTTTGTGTCGAGGGAGTCGGCGATCGCCCGCAACAAGGTGGCCTGCGCGGCCCGGTGATCGTGGTGCCCGCTCGCCGTGGGCGGACGGCGCATCCCGACCGCGGTCATCAACTCAAAGACCGAGCCGTGGCGCCGGCGCAAGACGTCTACGAGGGCGACCACGTGGTCAAGGAGCTCGAGGGTTTGGTCCAGGGCAGCAATCTCAGCGACGACGGTGTCGGTGCTCAGCTCGACCTCGATCACAGCATCGATGATCGCGTCCTTGTCGGCAAAGACGTGGAACAGCGTGCCCTCGGAAACTTCGGCCGCAGCGGCGATCTGGCCGGTGGTGACAGACCGTCCGTGCTCTCGGATCAGCGGGGTGGCCGCAGCGACGATGGCCGCTCGCCGTTCGTCTGGCGCCATCCGCTTGGCGCGGGGAAGCGCGCGGGGATGGGTCTGAGTGATCGCCACCCGGGGACTCTAATTGAGTGATCACTCAATAGCAACGCGAGCCTTCGATGTACCGTCGCTCCGTGCCTTCCCAGTCCGCCGACCCACGCAGCGGCGAAGTCTTCGGTCCGGTCATCCCCGACACCACAGCCGCCGAGCTCGACGTGATCCTGGCGGCGGCCGCCGGCGCTTCGGATGCGTGGGCAGACACCAGCGCAGCTGTACGTGCGTCGCACCTGCGCGCCATTGCCGACGCCTTGGACGCTGACCGCGACGGGCTGGTGGAGATCGCCGATCGGGAGACGGCACTAGGAGTCCCTCGGCTGACCGGTGAGCTGGCTCGCTCGACGTTCCAACTCAGGATGTTTGCCGACCTCGTCGACTCCGGTGAGGATCGTGCCGCCTTTGTCGATGTCGAGATCTCCGGACCACCGCCGGCCGGGCACCCAGAGTTTCGGCTGGCACGAGTGCCGTTGGGGCCGGTCGCCATCTATGGCGCGAGTAACTTCCCGTTCGCCTTCTCCGTCCCGGGCGGGGACACGGCCTCGGCACTCGCAGCCGGCTGCCCCGTTGTCGTGAAGGCTCACCCCGCGCATCCGCAGACCAGCCAACGATGCGCGGAAGTCATCTCGGCTGCTTTGGCTGCCGCCGGCGCGCCTGGTGGGGTTTTCGCTTGGGTGCATGGGTTTTCAGCGGGCGTTGCTCTTGTGACGGATTGCCGGATCCGTGCTGGCGCGTTCACCGGATCTGTCGCCGGCGGCCGGGCCTTGTTTGACGCCGCCGTGTCACGGCCCGACCCGATCCCCTTCTACGGTGAGCTGGGGAGTGTGAACCCGGTCGTTGCCACGCCAGCAGCAGCCGCCGACGCGGCGGTCCTGGTCGAAGGCTGGCTTGGGTCGCTCACGTTGGGCGGTGGTCAGTTCTGCACCAATCCCGGCTTGCTCTTGGCCCCCCGATCCAGTGCGGTAGCCGAGCAGATCCGGACCCAAGTGGCGGCGCTTCCTGAGGCCGTACTCCTGCACGCGGGTATCTCGACGCACCTCGACCAGAGCGTGGGCACCCTCCGAGGATCACCAGGGGTGCGGATCCTGGCCGAGGG
>JANPBY010000050.1:0-25415 GCA_031430645.1 Actinomycetes bacterium | reverse complement strand
GTGACCGGGTGGCCCAGCCGCGTCGTGGTGCGGGGTCCCGACGCGCGCGGGACCTGTTGAGAGTAACAGTCGGACTAAGGCGTCAAGGGCGCCCCGCCCGGGGCGCCCTTGACGACTCTGAAGCGTGAGCTAGAGCTCGGTGGCCGATCCACCGGCGGCGGCAATCTTGTCCTTTGCCGTGGCCGAGAACGCGTTCACCGTGATCTGAAGAGCGACCGTGATGTCACCTTGGCCGAGAACCTTGACCGGCTCGTTCTTGCGAACGGCACCCTTCGCCACCAGGTCGTCCACCGTAACGGTGCCGCCCTCGGGATAGAGCGCCGAGAGAGCAGCCAGGTTGACGACCTGGTACTCGACCCGGGCTGGGTTCTTGAAGCCCCTGAGCTTGGGCAGCCGCATGTGCAACGGCATCTGCCCGCCCTCGAAGCGGGCCGGGACCTGGTAGCGCGCCTTGGTGCCCTTGGTGCCACGGCCGGCGGTCTTGCCCTTGGAGCCTTCGCCGCGACCCACCCGGGTCTTGGCCTTCTTGGCGCCCGCTGCCGGGCGCAAGTGATGGACCTTCAGAGTCATCTCAGTCAACCTCCTCGACCGCGACAAGGTGCGGCACCGTCTTGACCATCCCGCGGATCTCGGGACGGTCTTCCTTGACGACCACGTCGCCGATCCGCTTGAGACCGAGCGAGCGCAGCGTCTGACGTTGGTTCTCCTTGCCACCGATGCCCGACCGGACCTGGGTGACCTTCAGGCGACCCATCAGGCACCCGCCGCGCGGGCCCGCAGCAGCGCCGCCGGGGCGACGTGCTCGAGCGGGAGGCCACGGCGCGCGGCCACGGCCTCCGGGCGCTCAAGACCCTTCAATGCGGCGACCGTGGCGTGAACCACGTTGATCGCATTGTCGGATCCGAGCGACTTGCTCAGCACGTCGTGGATGCCAGCGCACTCCAGAACGGCGCGGACCGGTCCACCGGCGATAACGCCGGTACCGGGGCTCGCCGGACGGAGGAGCACAACGCCAGCGGCCTTCTCGCCCTGGATCGGGTGCGGGATGGTGCCCTGGATGCGGGGCACCTTGAAGAAGTTCTTCTTGGCCTCCTCGACACCCTTGGCGATCGCCGCAGGCACCTCCTTGGCCTTGCCGTAGCCGACGCCGACGGTGCCGTCACCGTCACCCACCACAACCAGCGCGGTGAAGCTGAAGCGACGACCACCCTTGACGACCTTGGCGACGCGGTTGATCGCCACGACCCGCTCGAGGTAGGCGGTCTTCTCGGCCGCGCCACCCTTTCGGTCGTCGCGACGGTCTCGTCGCTCGTTGCCGCCTGCACCGCCACCGCGGCGCTGGGGTCCTGCCATCAGACGTCCTTCTTCCTGCTCGAGGTCTTCATCAGAAGGCCAACCCGCCTTCGCGTGCTCCGTCGGCGAGTGCTGCCACCCGGCCGTGGTACTTGCTGCCGCCGCGATCGAAGACGACCGCGTCGACTCCCGCGTCCTTAGCTCGCTCAGCGACGAGACCGCCGACCTTGCGGGCTTTGGCGGTCTTGTCGGCGTCAAGGCTGCGCAGGTCCGCCTCCATGGTCGAAGCCGAAGCCAGCGTGGTGCCAGCAACGTCATCGACGACCTGGACGAACAAGTGACGCGACGAGCGCGTCACCACCAAGCGCGGGCGCTCGGGGGTGCCGGACACCTTTTTGCGAACCCGGACGTGGCGACGCTTGCGGGCGAGGGTGTTCTTGCTCGCCCGAGTGCCGCTCAACTTGAGGCTGTTCAGTGCAGCCATGGCTACTTACCTGCCTTTCCGACCTTGCGCCGAACAACTTCGCCGGCGTAGCGCACGCCCTTGCCCTTGTAGGGGTCGGGTTTGCGTAGCTTGCGGATGTTGGCAGCGACTTCGCCCACCTGCTGCTTGTCGATCCCCGAGACCGAGAACTTGGTCGGAGACTCGACCGCGAAGGCGATGCCTTCAGGGGCCTCGACGATCACTGGGTGGCTGAAACCGAGCGCGAACTCCAGGCCCGAGCCCTTGGGCTGGACGCGGTAGCCGACGCCGACGATCTCCAGGCTTTTGCTATAGCCCTGAGTCACTCCGGTGACCATGTTGGCCACCAGGGTGCGAGACAAGCCGTGCAGCGCGCGGCTGCGACGCTCGTCGTCTGGGCGCGTGACGGCAAGGAACCCGTCTTCGCCCCGAGCGATCTCAATGGGGCTGGCGACGCTGTGGCTCAAGGTGCCCTTGGGGCCCTTGACCGTGACGTCCTGGCCCTCGATGGAGACCTCGACGCCGCTGGGCACCTCGATGGGAAGCCGTCCGATGCGTGACATGCAGTGCCTCCCCTACCAGACGTAGGCGAGGACTTCCCCACCTACGCCCTTCTTGGCGGCCTGACGGTCGGTGAGCAGTCCAGTGGACGTCGAGATGATCGCGACACCGAGACCACCCAACACGCGGGGCAGGCCGGTGGACTTCGCGTAGACCCGAAGGCCGGGCTTGCTCACGCGGCGGACGCCGGCGATGGAGCGCTCTCGATTGGGGCCGTACTTCAGGTCCACGACGAGCGTCGTGCCGACGCCTTCGTTGTCTTGGACCTTCCATCCCGCGATGTAGCCCTCCTGCTGGAGGATCTCGGCGATGTGGGTCTTGATCTTGCTTGAGGGCATGGCGACGTCATCGTGGTACGCCGTGTTGGCGTTCCTGATGCGGGTCAGCATGTCCGCGATCGGGTCGGTCATGGTCATAGTTGGCCGGAGGCCTTTCTCGCCGTGGTATCCGGAGTACGGACCTGCGGCGCCTCGAAGTCAGTCACGTGCGGGTTACCAGCTGCTCTTGGTGATGCCGGGAAGCTCGCCAGCATGCGCCATCTCGCGAAAGCACACCCGACACAGCCCGAACTTGCGATAGACCGCCTTCGGGCGGCCGCACCGCTGGCACCGGGTGTAGCCACGCACCTTGAACTTCGGGGTGGCGTTGGCCTTGTTGACGAGGGCCTTCTTGGCCATGTCAGTTCTCCTTGAAAGGGAAACCGAGCTGCTTCAACAGCGCGCGTCCCTCGTCGTCGGTCTTGGCGGTCGTGACGACCGTGATGTCCATGCCGCGGACGCGGTAGTCATTTTTGTCCTGATCGATCTCATGGAACATCGATTGCTCGTTGAGACCAAAGGTGTAGTTGCCGCGACCGTCGAACTGTCGGGGCGACAAACCCCGGAAGTCTCGGATCCGAGGCAGCGCAACCGAAAGGAGGCGGTCCAGGAACTCCCACATCCGGTCGTTGCGAAGCGTGACGTGGGCGCCGATCGGCATGCCCTCGCGCAGCTTGAACTGGGCGATCGACTTGCGGGCCTTGGTCACCTGCGGCTTCTGCCCGGTGATGGTGGCCAGATCGCGAATGGCGCCCTCGATCAGTTTGGAGTCCCGCGCCGCTTCACCGACACCCATGTTGACTACGATCTTGGTCAGACCAGGCACCTGCATGACGTTGGAATAGCCGAACTGCTCAAGCAGCGCAGGCGAGATCTCCGCGCGGTAGCGGGCCTTCAGCCGCGCCGGCGGCGCCGCCGTCTTGGACTCCGCTGACGTGGACTCAGTGTTCGTGGACTCAGTGTTCGTGGACTCAGTGTTCGTGGACTCAGCCTCGGCAGGAGTCGTCGTCGTGCTCATCAGATGTCCTCACCGGTGCGCTTGGCGACCCGAGTCTTGGTGCCGTCTTCGTCGATGCGCACGCCGGTCCGGGTGCCGACCTTCTTGCCGTCGACCTCGACGACCAGCTGCACGTTGGAGACGTGGATAGGCGCTTCTTGGGTGACGATGCCGCCAGTCTTGGCACCACGCGGGGTCTGCGAGACCTTCGTGTGCTTCTTGATCCGGTTGACACCCTCGACGAGCACCCGCTCGTTCTCCGGATAGACCGCGATGATCTTGCCCGTGCGGCCTCGGTCCTTGCCCGTGATGACCAGGACGTTGTCGCCCTTCTTCACGTGCAGCTTCGCCTGCTTGCTGCCCATCTCAGAGCACCTCCGGCGCGAGTGAAATGATCTTCATGAACTTCTTGTCCCGTAGTTCACGGCCCACCGGGCCGAAGATGCGCGTGCCACGAGGCTCACCGTCGGCCTTGAGGATCACCGCGGCATTCTCATCGAATCGGATGTAGGAGCCGTCAGGACGCCGCCGCTCCTTCACCGTACGGACGATGACGGCCTTCACGACATCGCCCTTCTTGACGTTGCCACCGGGGATAGCGTCTTTGACGGTGGCCACGATGACGTCACCGATGCCGGCATACCGGCGACCGGAGCCGCCAAGGACGCGAATGCAAAGGATCTCCTTAGCACCGGTGTTGTCAGCGACTCGAAGTCGCGACTCTTGCTGAATCACGTGATATCTCCTGGGATGTCTGCCGGTTCTCGCTGTTCAGCGAGCCTGGCGGAACGGATGGATTACTTGGCTCGCTCGAGGATCTCCACCACGCGCCAGCGCTTGGTCGCGCTGAGCGGGCGAGTCTCCATGAGAAGCACGCGGTCGCCGATGCCGGCGTCGTTGGCCTCGTCGTGCGCCTTGAGCTTGTTGGTGCGGCGGATGACCTTGCCGTAGAGCGGGTGCTTGACTCGGTCCTCGACAGCGACGACGACGGTCTTATCCATCTTGTCGCTGACCACGAGGCCCTCACGGGTCTTACGGAAGCCGCGCGCCTCGGCGGTGGTGTCGTCGGTCGTCATCTCCACATCCCTGCTATTCGTGTCACTCATGCGGCACCGTCCTCGACCACGGTGATGCCAAGCTCGCGCTCGCGCATCACCGTGTAGATCCGGGCGATGTCCTTGCGGACGGCACGCAGCCGGCCGTGGCTCTCCAGCTGCCCGGTGGCAGCCTGGAAGCGAAGGTTGAACAGTTCTTGCTTGGCCTCGAGGAGCTGGGACACCAGCTCGCTGTCCTCAAGCCCGCGGAGCTCAACGGCGGTGCTCATCACGCTTCACCTGACTCGCGCTTGACGATCCGGCACTTCATGGGGAGCTTGTGTGCCGCGCGGACGAGCGCCTCGCGGGCGATCGTCTCGTCGGGATAGCTCAGCTCGAACATGACGCGACCCGGCTTGACGTTGGCCACCCACCACTCGGGCGAGCCCTTGCCGGAGCCCATGCGGGTCTCAGCAGGCTTCTTGGTGAGCGGACGGTCTGGATAGATCGTGATCCACACCTTGCCGCCACGACGGATGTGGCGGGTGATGGCGATACGGGCGGCCTCGATCTGCCGGTTGGTGACGTAGGCAGGCTCAAGAGCCTGGATGCCGTACTCACCGAAGGCAATCGTGGTGCCGCCCTTGGCCATCCCGTGGCGATCGGGACGGTGCTGCTTGCGGTGCTTGACGCGCCGAGGAATCAGCATGGCTCAGGCCTCCGCACCGGGGGTGTCGGCGACGACCTCGGCCGAAGCCTCAACGACGGCAGTCTCGACAACCGGAACCTCGGCCACAACCGGGACCTCAGGCACAGCAGCCTCGGCCACAACCGGAACCTCCGGCACAGCAGCCTCGGCCACAACCGGAACCTCAGGCACAGCAGCCTCGGCCACAACCGGAACCTCAGGCACAACCGGAACCTCAGGCACAACGACCTCAGCCGCAACCGAAGCCTCCTCATCCGGGCGGTGTGTCCGGGCTGGGCGGCGCGTGGCGCCACGAGCCGCGGCCACAGCAGCAGCCTCGCGCTCGGCGCGAACGCCACTGACATCACCCTTGTAGATCCAGACCTTGACACCGATCCGGCCGAAGGTCGTCCGAGCCTCATAGAAGCCGTAGTCGATGTTGGCTCGCAGCGTGTGCAGCGGGACGCGACCCTCGCGGTAGAACTCCGAGCGGCTCATCTCCGCCCCGCCGAGCCGACCGGAGCACTGGACCCGGATGCCCTTGGCGCCAGCCTTCATCGACGACTGCATCGACTTGCGCATCGCGCGCCGGAACGAGACCCGGCTCGAGAGCTGCTCGGCCACGCCCTGGGCGACCAGCTGAGCATCGACCTCGGGGTTCTTGACCTCGAGGATGTTGAGCTGCACCTGCTTGCCCGTCAGCTGCTCGAGGTCACCGCGAATGCGGTCGGCCTCGGCGCCGCGACGGCCGATCACGATGCCTGGACGCGCTGTGTGGATGTCGACGCGCACCCGGTCACGGGTGCGTTCGATATCGACGCGCGAAATGCCAGCACGTTCCATGCCCTTGGCCATGAGCCTCCGGATGGCTACGTCTTCCTTGACGTAGTCGCGGTAGCGCTGACCGGGCTTGCTGCTGTCGGCGAACCAGCGGCTGGAGTGCTCCGTGGTGATGCCGAGCCGGAAACCGTTTGGGTTGACCTTTTGACCCACGTCCGGGTCACCCCTTCTTCCGTGCCGGCGCGGACTCGCGCGCGGCAACGACGACCGTGATGTGGCTGGTGCGCTTGCGGATGCGGAAAGCCCGCCCCTGGGCGCGCGGCCTGAACCGCTTGAGGGTCGGGCCCTCGTCGACGTACGCCTCACTCACGAAAAGCACGCGTGGGTCGAGGTTGTGGTTGTTCTCGGCGTTCGCGATGGCGCTGTCCAGCACCTTGCCCACCGGCTCCGTTGCGCCCTGAGGGGCAAAACGGAGTACGGCCTGGGCCTCGGCGGCCGGCAGACCTCTGATGAGGTCGACCACGCGCCTGGCCTTCATCGGCGTGACGCGCACGTACCGAGCACTAGCTCGGGCGGTGCCTTCCATCGCTTACCCCTTGCTTGTCAGGTGATTCGTGTCGGGAGGTGCCTTGCGGGTGGTGCCCTGCTGGTCGTGCGCTGCTGGTGGTGCCTACGAGCCCCGGCCTTAGCGGCGGCGGGCCTTGCGGTCGTCCTTCTCGTGACCTCGGAAGGTCCGGGTTGGAGCGAACTCGCCCAACTTGTGACCGACCATGGCCTCAGTGACGAACACCGGGACGTGCTTGCGGCCGTCGTGGACGGCGATCGTGTGGCCGAGCATGGCCGGCACGATCATCGACCGACGTGACCAGGTCTTGATTACGTTCTTGGTCCCCTTGTCGTTCTGTACGTCCACCTTGGCGATCAGGTGGTCGTCGACGAACGGACCCTTCTTCAGACTGCGCGGCATCCCTGGAGCTCCTAGCGCTTCTTGTTCGACTTGCGGCGGGTGACGATCAGCGCGTCGCTTGCCTTGTTGGGCTTGCGAGTACGGCCTTCGGACTGACCCCACGGACTGACCGGGTGCCGTCCACCGGAGGTCTTGCCCTCACCACCACCATGCGGGTGGTCGACCGGGTTCATGGCGACACCGCGGACGGTCGGGCGCTTGCCCTTCCACCTCATCCGGCCGGCCTTGCCCCAGTTGATGTTGGACTGCTCAGCGTTGCCGACCTCGCCGACCGTGGCACGGCAGCGCAGGTCGACCTTGCGCATCTCGCCCGACGGCATCCGCAGCTGAGCAAAGGGGCCGTCCTTGGCCACGAGCTGGACCGAGGTCCCAGCCGAGCGCGCAATCTTTGCGCCGCCACCGGGACGAAGCTCGATCGCGTGGATCACGGTGCCGACCGGGATGTTGCGCAGCGGCAGGTTGTTGCCGGGCTTGATGTCGGCCGCGGGGCCGTTCTCGATCCGGTCACCCTGCTTCAGCAGGCGGGGGGCAATGATGTAACGCTTTTCGCCGTCTGCGTAGTGCAGGAGCGCGATCCGCGCCGTGCGGTTGGGGTCGTACTCGATGTGAGCGACCTTGGCCGGGACGCCGTCCTTGTCGTGGCGACGGAAATCGATGAGGCGGTAAGCGCGCTTGTGCCCGCCACCTTGATGCCGGACCGTGATCCGGCCATGGCCGTTACGGCCGCCCTTGGAGTGCAGAGGGCGCACCAGTGACTTCTCCGGCTCGGAGCGCGTGACCTCAGCGAAGTCAGCGACGCTGGCGCCCCGGCGACCGGGTGTCGTCGGCTTGTACTTACGAATACCCATGGGAATCTTTTCGTCCTCGTCGTCTGGACCCGGTCAGGAGACCGGACCCCCGAAGATGTCGATGCGCTGGCCGTCGGCGACGGTCACAATCGCGCGCTTGGTGTCCTTGCGGGTGCCAAAACCGGTGCGGGTCCGCTTGCGCTTGCCCTTGCGGTTCAACGTGTTGACGCTCACGACCGACACCGCGAAGACCTGTTCCACAGCGATCTTGATGGCGGTCTTGTTGGCGTCTGGTGAGACGAGGAAGGTGTACTTGTTCTCGTCCAGCAGGCCGTAACTCTTCTCAGAGATGACCGGTGCTAGCAGGATGTCGCGCGGGTCAGCGATCTTGCTCATGCCGACGCCTCCTCGGTCTCGATGGACGCCTGCGCCTGCACGTCAGCTTCAGTTGAGGTCGCCACTGCCTTGGCGGACTTGCCCTTGCGGGGGC
Source organism: Actinomycetes bacterium (assembly GCA_031430645.1). Taxonomy (GTDB): domain Bacteria; phylum Actinomycetota; class Actinomycetes; order DATJPE01; family DATJPE01; genus JANPBY01. The sequence continues at coordinate 17,037 of JANPBY010000050.1, read as the reverse complement.
CCGCGAGGAAGGCAGCAAGCGCGCCTTGGGTGAAGACCACGTCATCAGAGACCAGCACGTCATAGGTGTTCAACTGGTCCGGCACCAACAGGTGGACCCGATCCACGTTGCGCAGGCTCTTCCAGGCAACGGTGTCGTCACGCTCGACGACCACCAGCACGTGACGACGGTCCGAGACGTGGGCGAGAGCCTGAACGGCTGCCTTGGTCGAAGGGGTGTCACCATCAACGACCCCGGTGACCACGTGGACGCGGGCATTGCGAGCCCGGTCGGAGAGTGCACCCCGCAGCGCGGCGGCTTTCATCTTCTTGGGGGTCCGCTGGGAGTAGTCGCGGGGCTGGGGTCCGTGGACGACGCCACCGCCGGTGAACTGGGGCGCACGCGTCGAACCCTGGCGGGCACGACCGGTGCCCTTCTGCTTGTGCGGCTTGCGGCCACCGCCCTGAACCTCACCACGCGTCTTGGTGGAGTGGGTGCCCTGGCGGGCCGCCGCGAGCTGAGCCACGACGACCTGGTGGATCAACGGGATGTTGACCTGCACGTCGAAGATGTCCGCCGGCAGCTCAGCGGTGCCCTTGGTCGCACCGTCTGGAGTGCGGACATCGACAGAGATGGTCTGCTCGCTCATAGCCTCAGGCCCCCTTGACGGCGGTGCGGACGAGGACGACGGAACCCTTGGGGCCGGGCACCGCACCCTTGACGAGCAGCAAGCCGTTCACTGCGTCGACGGCGTGAATGGTGAGGTTCTGGGTGGTGACTCGCTCGAAGCCCATCCGACCGGCCATCTTCTTGCCGCGGAACACCCGACCAGGCGTGGCGCAGGCGCCGATCGACCCAGGCTTACGGTGGTTGCGGTGCGCACCATGCGAAGCGCCGACGCCGTGGAAGCCGTGCCGCTTCATGACGCCTGCGGTGCCCTTGCCCTTGGACCGGCCCGTGACGTCGACGATCTGCCCGGCCTCGAACAGCTCTGCGGTCAGTTCCTGGCCCAGGGTGTATTCGCTGGCCGCTGCGGTGCGAACCTCGACGAGGAAGCGTCGGGGTGTCACCCCCGCCTTCGCGAAGTGGCCGGCGCGGGGCATGGTGACCTTGCGCGGGTCAATCGCACCAAAGGCGAGTTGGACCGCGGAGTAGCCGTCGGCGTCGGGGGTACGGACCTGGGTGACAACGCAAGGCCCGGCCTTGACCACGGTGACCGGGATCAGCTTGTTGCTGTCATCCCAGACCTGGGTCATGCCGAGCTTTTCGCCCAGCAGGCCGTGTACGGCCGTTTCGAACTTGCTCATGATCGCTGCCCTATGTCCTTACGCTCAGAATCTCGACAGACTCAGAGCTTGATTTCGATGTCGACGCCGGCCGGGAGGTCGAGTCGCATGAGCGAGTCCACCGTCTTCGGGGTCGGGTCGAGGATGTCGATGAGCCGCTTGTGAGTGCGCATCTCGAAGTGCTCGCGGCTGTCCTTGTATTTGTGCGGGGAACGGATCACGCAATAGACGTTCTTCTCCGTCGGCAGCGGCACCGGACCAGCGACCTTGGCGCCCGTGCGGGTCACCGTGTCGACGATCTTGCGCGCCGATGAGTCGATGACCTCGTGGTCGTACGCCTTGAGCCTGATGCGGATCTTCTGTCCCGCCATGGTGGCTGCCTGTCCTTAACTCGAAAGAACTGCTACTGGTGATGGTCCGTGCTCGAACGACGCTCGCAGCCCCGACCCCCGAGGTCGGGTGTGTCGCGTCCCGAGCCTGGGTTCAGCCTTGCTGTAGCCGAACCGTGGGGTGAACCTCCGCGAGGAGGTCAGATGGGTGCTGGTCCAAGGGGCCGGTGCCGCTGATGCGAGCGCCGGCCCCCCGGCCGAGCAACTTTCCTAGTATGCCGTACAGGTGTGGCGTGAGCGAAATCCGCCCGGTCGTGCTAGGCCTAGATCAGCTTGCCTGTAAATCAGCTTGCCTCTAAATCAGTTGGTGATCTTGGTGACACGTCCGGCGCCCACGGTGCGACCACCTTCGCGGATCGCGAACCGGAGCGACTCCTCCATGGCGATCGGCTGGATCAGCTCGACCGACATCTCGGTGTTGTCCCCGGGCATGACCATCTCGGTGCCATCCGGCAGCGTGACGACGCCGGTGACGTCTGTGGTGCGGAAGTAGAACTGCGGACGGTAGTTGTTGAAGAACGGCGTGTGCCGACCACCTTCGTCCTTGCTCAGGATGTAGACCTGGGCTTCGAAGCCGGTGTGCGGCGTCATGGAACCGGGCTTGACGACGACCTGGCCGCGCTCGACGTCCTCGCGCTTGGTGCCACGCAGCAACAGTCCGACGTTCTCACCGGCCCGACCCTCGTCGAGCAGCTTGCGGAACATCTCGACGCCGGTGACTGTGGTGGTCTGCTTGTCAGGGCGGATTCCCACAATCTCGACCGTCTCGTTGACCTTGACGACACCGCGCTCGATGCGCCCGGTAACGACAGTGCCACGACCTGTGATCGTGAAGACGTCCTCGACGGGCATGAGGAACGGCATGTCGATCTCACGCTCAGGCTGCGGAATTGCGGTGTCGACCGCGTCCATCAGCTCGAGGAGCTTGGCGCCCCACTCGGGGTCTCCCTCGAGCGCCTTGAGCGCCGAGACGCGGACGACCGGGAGGTCGTCGCCGGGGAACTCATAGAGGCTGAGGAGCTCGCGCACCTCGAGCTCGACGAGCTCGAGGATTTCCTCGTCGTCGACCATGTCGGCCTTGTTCAGCGCGACGACGATGTAGGGGACGCCGACCTGGCGGGCCAGGAGGACGTGCTCCTTGGTCTGCGGCATCGGGCCGTCGGTCGCTGCAACCACGAGGATCGCACCGTCCATCTGGGCCGCACCGGTGATCATGTTCTTGATGTAGTCCGCGTGCCCGGGGCAGTCGACGTGGGCGTAGTGACGCGCCTCGGTCTGGTACTCCACGTGCGCGATGGAGATGGTAATTCCGCGCTGACGCTCTTCAGGGGCCTTGTCGATCTGATCGAAGGGCGTAAAGGGGTTCAGGTCGGGGTGCTGGTCGTGCAGCACCTTGGTAATGGCAGCCGTCAACGTGGTCTTGCCATGGTCGATGTGACCGATGGTGCCGATGTTGACGTGCGGCTTAGTCCGCTCGAACTTCGCCTTCGCCACGGGGGTCCTCCCTAGGACTTGATCTGTACGCCGTTCTGACGTCTGGAAAGGTGGTTGGTGGTGCCTGACAAGCGCTTCAGCTCGGGGCTATTCGCCTCGCGCCTTTGCGATGATCTCCAACGCCACGTTGGTCGGAACCTGTGCGTAGGAGTCGAACTGCATGCTGTAGCTCGCCCGACCCTGGGTCTTGCTCCGAAGATCTCCGACATAGCCGAACATCTCAGACAGGGGGACGACTGCTTTGACGACGCGTGCGCCGTTGATCTCATCCATCGCCTGAATCTGGCCACGACGACTGTTGAGGTCGCCGATCACGTCACCCATGAAGTCCTCTGGGGTGGTGACCTCCACGGACATCATGGGTTCCATCAGGACCGGACCCGCGCGGCGCGCGGCCTCCTTGAAGGCCATCGAGCCAGCGATCTTGAAGGCCAACTCCGAGGAGTCGACCTCGTGGTAAGACCCGTCCTTGAGCGTCACCTTGACGTCGACGAGTGGGTAGCCGGCGAGGACGCCGAACTCCATGGCCTCCTGGCAGCCGGTGTCGACCGAGGGGATGTATTCCCGCGGGATCCGCCCACCGGAGACGGCGTTGACGAACTCGTAGCCGCCGTCGCCACCGCCCGTGGGCTCGATGTCGATCTGCACCTTGGCGAACTGGCCCGACCCACCGGTCTGCTTCTTGTGGGTGTAGTCGACCTTCTCGACCTTCTTGGTGATCGTCTCGCGGTAGGCGACCTGCGGCTTGCCGACGTTGGCCTCAACGTTGAACTCACGACGCATGCGGTCGACGAGCACCTCGAGGTGCAACTCACCCATTCCGGCAATGATGGTCTGGCCGGTCTCCTCATCAGAGCGCACCTGGAAGGTGGGGTCCTCTTCGGCGAGGCGCTGGATCGCGGTGCCTAGTCGCTCCTGGTCGGCCTTGGACTTCGGCTCGATCGCGACATGGATCACGGGAGCCGGGAAGGTCATCGACTCGAGGATCACCGGCTGGCTGTCGGAGCACAGCGTGTCGCCAGTGGTCGTGTCCTTGAGCCCCATCACCGCCACGATGTGACCAGCGCCGACCGAGGGGCGCTCTTCACGCTTGTTGGCGTGCATCTGGTAGATCTTGCCGATCCGCTCCTTGCGCCCCTTGGTGCTGTTGAGCACCTGGGTGCCGGACTGCAGAAGCCCTGAATAGACCCGGATGTAGGTCAGCTTGCCGAGGTGCGGGTCAGACATGATCTTGAACGCGAGAGCGGAGAAAGGCTCGGACTCAGACGGCTGACGCTGCACGACGACAGCCTCGTCACCGACCTTGTGGCCCTCGATGGCGTCGACGTCCAGTGGGGATGGCAGGTAGCGCACGACCGCGTCGAGCATGGGCTGAACGCCCTTGTTCTTGAACGCCGAGCCGCACAGCACGGGGTTGAGCAGTCTGGCGATCGTCGCCCGGCGGATGGCCGCGATCAACTCGTCCTCAGCCGGCTCTTCGCCTTCGAGGTACTTCTCCATCACGGCGTCGTCGTTCTCAGCCAGGGTCTCGAGCATCTTCTCGCGAGCGTCGCGGGCGGCCTCTACATGAGTCGCGGGGATCTCGAGGGTGTCGTACATCTCGCCTTTTTCGGCCTCAGCCGACCAGACGAGGGCCTTCATGGCCACGAGGTCGATGACGCCCGTGAAATCGCCCTCGGCCCCGATGGGGATCTGGAGGACCAGCGGAGTGGCGTTGAGGCGCGTGACGATCATGTCGACGCAACGGTGGAACTCAGCACCCACGCGGTCGAGCTTGTTGATGAAGCAGATCCGTGGAACGCCGTAACGGTCGGCCTGCCGCCATACGGTCTCGGACTGTGGCTCGACACCAGCCACCCCGTCGAAGACTGCGACCGCTCCGTCGAGGACCCGCAGCGAGCGCTCGACCTCGACGGTGAAGTCCACGTGACCCGGCGTATCGATGATGTTGATCGTGTGGTCATCCCACACGCACGTGGTGGCCGCCGAGGTGATGGTGATGCCGCGCTCTTGCTCCTGGGGCATCCAGTCCATCGTTGCCGCGCCCTCGTGAACCTCACCGATCTTGTAGTTGATGCCGGTGTAGAACAGGATCCGCTCGGTGGTCGTGGTCTTGCCCGCGTCGATGTGAGCCATGATCCCGATATTGCGGACCATGCCCAGAGCGGAGGCATTGAGGTTGGTCGCGCTGTCGGTGGCCACGTTCGGACTTCTCGCTTCTCGAGTGGGGGCGGGGCAGGGTGGGGGCTGGGCAGGTGGAGGCGGTAGGGGCTGAGTTACCAGCGGTAGTGCGCGAAGGCTTTGTTGGACTCGGCCATCTTGTGGGTGTCCTCGCGCTTCTTCACGCTGGCGCCGAGGCCATTGCTGGCGTCGAGGAGCTCGTTCATGAGTCGCTCGGTCATCGTCTTCTCCCGGCGAAGCCGCGAATAGCTGACGAGCCAGCGCAGCGCCAGGGTGTTGGAGCGTCCAGCCCGCACCTCGATCGGCACCTGGTAGGTCGCACCACCGACCCGGCGGCTCTTGACCTCAAGCGTGGGCTTGACGTTGTCGAGGGCCCGCTTGAGGGTCACGACGGGGTCGGTGCCGGTCTTGTCGCGGCAGCCCTCGAGGGCGCCGTAGACGATCCGCTCAGCCGTCGACTTCTTGCCGTCGAGCAGGATCTTGTTGACCAGAGCCGTGACGAGTGGGCTTGAGTAGACCGGGTCGATGACGACCGGGTGCTTGGGGGCGGGGCCCTTGCGGGGCATTAGCTCTTCTCCTTCTTCGCGCCATACAGGCTGCGCGCCTGCTTGCGATTCTTGACACCTTGGGTGTCGAGCGATCCGCGGATGATCTTGTAGCGGACGCCGGGGAGGTCCTTCACCCGGCCGCCGCGAACGAGCACGATCGAGTGCTCTTGGAGGTTGTGTCCGACGCCGGGAATGTAGGCCGTGACCTCGATGCCGCTGGTGAGCCGGACGCGCGCGACCTTACGCAGCGCAGAGTTCGGCTTCTTGGGCGTGGTGGTGTAGACGCGGGTGCACACCCCACGACGCTGGGGGCTGCCCTTGAGCGCAGGAGTCTTGGTCTTGCTGGTTTTGTCCTGGCGGCCCTTGCGGACGAGCTGCTGGATCGTGGGCACTACATCTCCGTGTCTCTTGCGGTGAGGGACTGCGACCCCCGAGGTCGGGTGTGTCGCGGACTGGCCCGAACCGAGTTACCCCGGAACGTTGGTTCTGTGGAGCCGTGCACCGTCCGCGGCCAGAGCCGCTAGGCACGCACGGAGGCCCGGGGAACCCCAGGCGCAGTGGCCTAGGGTACCCGGGCCCCAGCGCGCCGGTCAAAAGCGGGCCGGGAGACCCAGTCGTACAGGTCCAACGGATGGGAACAGTTCGGTCTAGCGGTAGGTGCTGGAGTCGAAGTCAAAGGCATCAAGTGCGATGGCCTGACCCGAACCTCCACCGAAAGTGGTGGAGTAGTCCACGTCGTAGATCGGCAGGGAGTACATCGCAGCCTTGGCCTCTTCGGTGGGCTCGACCCGGATGTCGCGGTAGCGCGGGAGACCCGTGCCCGCCGGGATGAGCTTGCCGATGATCACGTTCTCCTTGAGGCCCAGCAGCGGGTCGGACTTGGCGTGGATCGCCGCATCCGTGAGCACCCGGGTGGTCTCCTGGAAGGAAGCAGCCGACAGCCACGAGTCAGTCGCGAGTGACGCCTTGGTGATGCCCATGAGCTCGGGGCGGCCCGAGGCCGGCTTGCCGCCCTCAGCCACGACCCGACGGTTCTCAGTCTCGAAAGCCGTCCGTTCAGCAAGCTCCCCGGGAAGCATCTCTGCGTCGCCGGACTCCAAAATAGTCACCCGCTTGAGCATCTGGCGGACGATCACCTCGATGTGCTTGTCGTGGATCGACACGCCCTGACTGCGGTAGACCTCCTGGACCTGCTCTACCAGGTGCTGTTGCACCCGACGAGGACCGAGGATGCGGAGGACCTGCTTGGGGTCCACCGCACCGACGACGAGCTGTTGCCCGACCTCGACGTGGTCGCCCTCGCCGACGAGGAGTCGCGCCCGCTTCGACACGGGGTATGCGACCTCGTCGGAGCCGTCATCAGGGACGACCACCAGCTTGCGGGTCTTGTCGGTGTCATCGATCCGGACCCGACCGGCGGCCTCGCTGATCGGTGCGTTGCCCTTGGGGGTGCGCGCCTCGAACAACTCGACCACGCGCGGCAGGCCGTGGGTGATGTCTTCGCCCGCGACGCCGCCGGTGTGGAAGGTACGCATCGTCAACTGCGTGCCAGGCTCACCGATGGACTGGGCCGCGATGATGCCGACGGCCTCTCCGACGTCTACGAGCAGCCCGGACGCCATCGAGCGGCCGTAGCACTTGGCGCACGTTCCGACCTTGCTCTCGCAGGTCAGGACGCTGCGCACCTTCAGACCCTCTAGGCCGGCCGCGACGAGAGCGTCAATGAGCGGGATCGAGATGTCCGATCCAGCCGAAGCAATCAGTGCACCGTCGACGACAACATCGTCGCTGACCGTCCGTGAATAGACCGTGCTCTCGACGTCATCTGCTTTGCGCAGGCTGCCGTCGGAGGCTCGCACCGCAATCGGGAAGGTGAGACCGCGCTCGGTGCCACAGTCTTCCTCACGGATGATGACGTCCTGCGACACGTCGACGAGTCGACGCGTGAGATAGCCAGAGTCCGCTGTTCGCAGCGCGGTGTCAGCGAGCCCCTTGCGCGCGCCGTGGGTCGAGATGAAGTACTCGAGCACAGACAAGCCCTCGCGGAAGTTGGCCTTGATCGGCCGGGGGATGATCTCACCCTTGGGGTTGGCGACGAGACCACGCATACCGGCAATCTGGCGCACCTGCATCATGTTTCCGCGGGCACCGGAGTGGACCATCATCCACACCGGGTTGTGCGGCGGGAAGTTGAGCTCCATCTCCTTCGCGACCTCAGTCGTCGCCTGAGTCCAGATTTCAATGAGCTCCTGGCGACGCTCGTCGTCGGTGATCAGGCCCTTTTCGTACTGACTCTGGACCTTCTCCGCCCGGATCTCATAGCCGTTGAGGATCTCGGCCTTGCGGGGCGGGGTCACGACATCGGCGATGGAGATGGTCACGCCGGCTCGGGTCGCCCAGTGGAAGCCCGAGGCCTTGAGCGCGTCCAGCGTGGCCGCGACCTGAACCTTCGGGTAGCGCTCGGCCAAGTCATTGACGATGGCCGAGAGCTTCTTCTTGTCGACGTCGGCTTCCACGAAGGGGTAGTCCACCGGCAGCGCTTCGTTGAACAAGGCCCGACCGAGGGTGGTCTGCAGGATGTAGGGCTGACCGGGCTCCCAGCCCTCCGGGAGGACCTGGTCGGTGGCCGGAACGATGTCGCGTGTCCGCAGCCGGATCGGCGCCTGAAGATCCAGTTCCTTGGCATCGAAGGCCATGATCGCCTCGGCGATCGAGGAGAAGGCCCGGCCCTCGCCGACAAGCTTGGGCCTCGTCGACGTGAGGTAGTAGAGCCCGAGCACCATGTCCTGGGTCGGCGCCGTGATGGGACGGCCGTGGGCCGGGCTCAAGATGTTGTTGGACGACAGCATGAGCACGCGCGCCTCGGCCTGGGCCTCGGCGGACAGCGGGACGTGCACGGCCATCTGGTCACCGTCGAAGTCTGCGTTGAACGCGGTGCAGACCAGCGGGTGGATCTGGATGGCCTTGCCCTCGACCAGCTGGGGTTCAAAGGCCTGGATCCCGAGGCGGTGCAGGGTCGGCGCCCGGTTGAGCATGACCGGGTGCTCGGAGATGACCTCTTCGAGGACGTCCCAGACCACGGGGCGGGCACGTTCGACCATGCGCTTGGCCGACTTGATGTTCTGAGCGTGGTTGAGGTCGACGAGCCGCTTCATCACAAAGGGCTTGAAGAGCTCGAGGGCCATCTGCTTGGGCAAGCCGCACTGGTGCAGCTTGAGCTGCGGGCCGACCACGATGACCGAACGCCCGGAGTAGTCGACACGCTTGCCGAGCAGGTTCTGCCGGAAGCGGCCCTGCTTGCCCTTGAGCATGTCTGAGAGCGACTTCAAAGGTCGGTTGCCCGGACCGGTGACGGGACGGCCACGGCGGCCGTTGTCGAACAGTGCGTCCACGGCTTCCTGGAGCATCCGCTTCTCGTTGTTGACGATGATCTCGGGAGCGCCGAGGTCGAGCAGTCGCTTGAGCCGGTTGTTGCGGTTGATCACGCGGCGGTAGAGGTCGTTGAGGTCTGACGTCGCGAACCGTCCACCGTCGAGCTGAACCATCGGTCGCAGGTCCGGCGGAATCACCGGGACGCAGTCCAAGACCATGCCCATCGGCGAGTTGCGTGTGTTGAGGAACGCGGAGACGACCTTGAGGCGCTTGAGCGCGCGGGCCTTCTTTTGGCCCTTGCCGGTCTCGATGATTTCGCGGAGCTTGGCCGCCTCACCTTCGAGGTCGAAGGTCTCGAGGCGCTTTTGGATCGCGGCGGCACCCATGCCCCCGGAGAAGTACATGCCGAAGCGGTCACGCATCTCACGGTAGAGGAGTTCGTCGCCCTCGAGGTCTTGCACCTTGAGGTTCTTGAAGCGGTCCCAGACTTCTTCCAGCCGGGTGATCTCGTGGTCGGCGCGACGCCGGATCTGCGCCATCTCGCGCTCAGCGCCTTCGCGCACCTTGCGGCGTACGTCGCCCTTGGCGCCTTCGGCCTCGAGCTCGGCCAGGTCGGACTCGAGCTTCTTGGCCCGGGTGTCGACATCGCCGTCGCGCTTGGCCTCCAACTGACCCTTCTCGACCGAGATCTTCGCCTCGAGCGAGGGCAGGTCGCGGTGTCGCGCGTCCTCGTCGACGAGGGTGATCATGTAAGCGGCGAAGTAGATGACCTTCTCGAGGTCCTTGGGCGCCAGGTCGAGCAGGTAGCCCAAGCGGCTAGGAACGCCCTTGAAATACCAGATGTGGGTGACCGGGGCCGCGAGTTCGATGTGGCCCATGCGCTCGCGCCGCACCTTGGCGCGGGTGACCTCGACGCCGCAGCGCTCGCAGATGATGCCCTTGAACCGCACCCGCTTGTATTTGCCGCAGTAGCACTCCCAGTCCCTGGTCGGACCGAAGATCTTCTCGCAGAAGAGCCCATCCTTCTCAGGCTTGAGCGTGCGGTAGTTGATGGTCTCCGGCTTCTTGACCTCGCCGTGCGACCACTGGCGGATGTCATCCGCGGTCGCAAGGCCGATGCGCAACTCGTCGAAGTAGTTAACGTCTAGCACTTCGTGCTACCTGCTCTCCGTTGAGAGTTCTCTGAATCTGTGTCCTTGGTGACCGTGCCGGCGCGGATCTTCACACCTCTTCGACGCTGCTCGGCTCGCGCCGAGACAAGTCGATGCCGAGTTCCTCCGCTGCGCGGAAGACGTCCTCGTCGGTGTCACGCATCTCGATCGCCATGCCGTCGCTGGAGAGCACCTCGACGTTGAGGCACAGCGACTGCATCTCCTTGATGAGCACCTTGAAGGACTCGGGGATGCCTGGCTCGGGAATGTTCTCGCCCTTGACGATGGCCTCGTAGACCTTCACGCGGCCCAGCACGTCGTCGGACTTGATCGTCAGCAACTCCTGGAGTGCGTAAGAGGCGCCATAGGCCTCCAAGGCCCAGACCTCCATCTCACCGAAACGCTGACCACCGAACTGCGCCTTGCCGCCCAACGGCTGCTGGGTGATCATCGAGTACGGCCCGGTCGAACGCGCGTGGATCTTGTCGTCCACGAGGTGCAGCAGCTTCAGGATGTAGAGGTAGCCGACGGCGACCGGGTCGCGGAACGGCTCGCCGGAACGGCCGTCGAACAACCGGGTCTTACCGCTGTCGTCGATCAACCGGACGCCGTCGCGCGTCAGGTGGGTCGACTGGAGGAGACCGGTGATCTCCTCCTCGCGGGCACCGTCGAAGACCGGGGTCGCGACCTTCGTGCCGGGTGCGCCTTCTTCTGCACCGATCGAGCGAAGGCTGGTCTTCCACGGGGCGTCGGCACCTTCGACCGACCACCCAGTCTTGGCCACCCACCCGAGGTGGGTCTCCAGGACCTGGCCGACGTTCATCCGGCCGGGCACGCCGAGCGGGTTCAAAACGATGTCGACGGCGGTGCCGTCCTCAAGGAAGGGCATGTCCTCCACCGGCAGGATCTTGGCGATGACGCCCTTGTTGCCATGGCGACCAGCGAGCTTGTCGCCGTTGGAGATCTTGCGCTTTTGGGCAACATAGACGCGCACGAGCTGGTTGACACCAGGCGGCAACTCATCGCCTTCTTCGCGGTCGAAGACGCGGACGCCGATGATCTTGCCCGACTCGCCGTGCGGGACCTTGAGGGACGTGTCGCGCACCTCACGGGCCTTCTCACCGAAAATGGCGCGCAGCAAGCGCTCCTCAGGGGTCAACTCGGTTTCGCCCTTCGGCGTGACCTTGCCGACCAGGACATCGCCCGTGACGACGTCAGCACCTACCCGGATGATCCCGCGGTCGTCGAGGTCGGCAAGGACCTCTTCGGACACGTTGGGGATGTCGCGCGTGATCTCTTCCGGGCCGAGCTTGGTGTCGCGAGCGTCGACCTCGTGCTCCTCGATGTGGATCGAGGAGAGGACGTCGTCCTGCACCAGCCGTTGGCTGAGGATGATCGCGTCTTCGTAGTTGTGACCCTCCCACGGCATGAACGCCACGAGCAGGTTCTTGCCGAGCGCCATCTCGCCCTGCTGCGTGCAGGGTCCGTCAGCGACGACCTGGCCCATCTCGACGCGCTGGCCTTCGTCGACGATGACCTTCTGGTTGAAGGACGTGCCCTGGTTGGAACGCTTGAACTTCGCCGCCCGGTAGGTCGTACGCGTGCCATCGTCGTTCATGACGGTCACGTGATCGGCCGAAACCTCTTCGACGACGCCCGAGGACGTCGCAACGAGGACATCGCCAGCATCGACAGCCGCGCGGTACTCCATGCCGGTGCCGACCAGCGGGGACTCCGAGCGCAGCAACGGAACCGACTGCCGCTGCATGTTGGAGCCCATGAGCGCGCGGTTGGCGTCATCGTGCTCGAGGAAGGGGATCATCGCCGTGGCGACCGACACCATCTGGCGCGGCGACACGTCCATGTAGTCGACCTCGACGGGCACGACGTAGTCGACCTCGCCGTTCTTACGGCGGACGAGAACTCGTGACTCGGCGTAGGTGCCGTCGGTGTTGAGCGGGGCGTTGGCCTGGGCGATGACGTGCAGGTCTTCTTCGTCGGCTGTGAGGTAGTCGACCTGGTCGGTGACCTTGCCTGCACGCACCTTGCGGTAGGGCGTCTCGACGAAGCCGAAGGCGTTCACCCGGCCGTACGTCGCCAGCGACCCGATCAGCCCGATGTTGGGACCCTCAGGGGTCTCGATCGGGCACATCCGGCCGTAGTGGGACGTGTGGACGTCACGCACCTCGAACCCGGCCCGCTCACGCGAGAGACCACCCGGCCCGAGCGCGGACAGCCTGCGCTTGTGGGTCAGGCCCGCGAGCGGGTTGGTCTGGTCCATGAACTGCGAAAGCTGGGAGGTGCCGAAGAACTCCTTGATCGAGGCCACGACCGGACGGATGTTGATCAGGGTCTGTGGCGTGATCGCCTCGACGTCCTGGGTGGTCATCCGCTCGCGGACGACGCGTTCCATCCGGGCCAGGCCGATCCGGACCTGGTTCTGGATGAGCTCGCCTACGGTACGCAGCCGCCGGTTGCCGAAGTGATCGATGTCGTCGGTCTCCACGCGCAGGGTGCCCCGCGGGGTGTCGACCTCGGTCTCACCGGCGTGCAGCTTCACGAGGTAGCGGATCGCAGCCACGATGTCGTCGTTGGTGAGGACGCCTTGGCTCAGCGGGGCGCTCGCCTCGTCGATTCCGAGCTTCTTGTTGATCTTGTAGCGGCCGACCTTGGCCAGGTCATAGCGCTTGGGGTTGAAGTAGAGATTCTCGAGCAGGGTCTGGGCAGCCTCACGCGTGGGGGGCTCGCCCGGTCGGAGCTTGCGGTAGATGTCGAGCAGCGCGTCATCCTGGCTGGTCGTGTGATCCTTCTCCAGCGTCAGTCGGATCGACTCGTACTCGCCGAACTCCTCGAGGATCTTGGCCTCGTCCCAGCCCAGCGCCTTGAGCAGCACGGTCACCGACTGCTTGCGCTTGCGGTCCAGCCGGACGCCGACCATGTCTTTCTTGTCGACCTCGAACTCCAACCACGCACCTCGGGACGGAATGATCTTGGTGTCGTAGATGTCCTTGTCCGACGTCTTGTCGGGCGTGCGGTTGAAGTAGACCCCCGGGCTGCGGACGAGCTGGGAGACGACGACCCGCTCGGTGCCGTTGATGACGAAGGTGCCCTTGTCGGTCATCAGCGGGAAGTCCCCCATGAACACGGTCTGGCTCTTGATCTCGCCCGTCTCGTTGTTCATGAACTCCGCTGTGACGAACAACGGTGCCGCGTAGGTGAAGTCGCGGTCCTTGCACTCGTCGATGGAGTTCTTGGGCGGCTCGAAGCGATGATCCCGGAAGGTCAGGGACATCGATCCGGAGAAGTCCTCGATCGGACTGATCTCCTCGAAGATCTCCTCCAGACCCGAGGTGTCGGGAACCGAGAGGCCAGACGCCTTGGCGTCCTCGACCCGGGCCCGCCAGGCATCGTTGCCCAGCAGCCAGTCGAAGGATTCGGTCTGCAGCGCCAGAAGGTTCGGGACCTCGAGAGGTTCCCTGATCTTGGCGAAGGAGAGCCGGGGCGGGCCGAGCGGGTTCATCTGGTTCGAAGCGTCAGGACGGGACTTCGCGTTACGCGAGGCGGGCAAGAGGGGTCCTTCCGAGGGCACACGGGCGAATCGGCGCATGCGTCACGACTCGCGGAAGAACCGCGGAAAGTGTCGGGGGGCAGCGCAAAGCAACAGCATACCCGTCGGGCAGACCACTGTCGAGCGGGGCGTCGTACAGTCCCGCAGACCCTTGCGGCGACGAGAGTCGCACCCTGCGGGCGCCCGGTCAAGCACCTGAACGACTTTCATCCAAGTCGACGGCGGCATCGAGGGCTTCCTGGCCACCCCGATCAGGTACCCCAGAACGCCCCCAGGCCCGCTCCGCACGAGGCGGAACGGGCCTGGAAGACCTTACGTGGAGCGCTGCTACTTGACAGTGACCGTGGCGCCGGCGCCCTCGAGGGCAGCCTTGGCCTTCTCGGCTGCTTCCTTGTTGACCTTCTCCAAGACGGTGGCGGGGGTGCCGTCAACGAGGTCCTTGGCCTCCTTCAGGCCGAGGCTCGTGAGGGCGCGCACCTCCTTGATGACCTGGATCTTCTTCTCGCCAGCGCCTTCGAGGACGACATCGAACTCGTCCTGCTCGGCCTCGGCCTCGGCCGGAGCGGCCGCGCCGCCACCGGCCGCAGCAACCGCGACGGGTGCAGCGGCAGTGACGCCGAAGGTCTCCTCGAACTCCTTCACGAACTCGGAGAGCTCGATGAGCGTCATCTCCTTGAACGCGTCGAGCAGTGCATCGGTGCTGAGCTTCGCCATGGTGGCGGTCCTTTCGGTCTTCGGGCTTGCCCGTTGAATGAGGGCCCTGGGGATGGGAGTGGTCGGGCCTTAGCCCTCGGTGGACTCGCTAGTGGTTTCGGTGCTGTCCGAGCTCTCGGTGCTCTCCGAGCTCTCGGTGGTTTCGGTGCTGTCCGAGCTCTCGGTGCTCTCGGTGCTGTCCGAGCTCTCGGTGGTTTCGGTGCTGTCCGAGCTCTCCGAGCTCTCGGTGCTCTCGGTGCTGTCCGAGCTCTCGGTGCTGTCGGTGCTGTCCGAGCTCTCGGTGCTGTCCGAGCTCTCGGTGCTGTCCGAGCTCTCGGTGCCGCCAGTCGCTTCGGCTGCAGGAGCCTCACCGCTGACCTCAGCAACTGGCTCGGCAACCGGCTCGGCCGGCGTACCGGCTCCACCGCGGAGAACCGAGGGGTCCTGCTCCGCCTTGGCCCGCAAGGCCTCGAGAAGGCGAGCGGTCTGGGCGAGCGGCGCCGCAAACAGGGCGACGGCGCCAGAGAGCGACGCAGTCAACGCACCAGCGAGCTTGGCGAGGAGGACCTCGCGCGACTCGAGATCAGCGAGCTTCTTGATGTCATCGGCGGTGAGCGAGCGACCGTCCATGACACCGCCCTTGATCACCAGGTGCGGATTGGCCTTGGAGAAGTCACGTAGTCCCTTGGCCGCCTCGACCGGGTCACCCTTGATGAAGGCGATGGCTGAGGGACCGGAAAGCATGGACTCGAGACACTCGACCCCGGCGTCCTTCGCCGCGATCTTGGTGAGGGTGTTCTTCACCACTGCATAGGACGTGGTCGAGCCGAGCGATCGCCGGAGCTCTTTGAGCTGGGCGACGGTCAGTCCGCGGTACTCCGTCAGCACTGTGGCGGTCGAGGTACGGAACTCCTCGGCCAGTTCAGCAACGGTGGCTACCTTGTCGGGCCTTGCCATGGGCCTCCTTCCGATGAGGCCGCAGGTCGTGGCCGAAGGGAGCCCGGACATCGAAAACGCCCCGGCGCAGGCGCACGGGGCGGATCGGGCCTGAAAAAGACACCGGTCGGTCCTGTTCACCTACGCGGGCCGCCCCGAGGTACGGGGCCTTCGATCCCCCAGGTGGGGGACGACCGGCGGTCTGTGGCTGGGGTGAGCGTACGGGCTGTGCATGCGGCCGGTCAAATCGCCGGCCGCTCGCCGACTCGATCAGGCGTCGACTGCGTCGTCGACCAGCAGGTTGCGGGTCTTGTTCGGGTCGACCGGGATGCCGGGTCCCATCGTCGTGGAGAAGGTCGCCTTCTTGACGTACCGGCCCTTGGAGGCCGACGGCTTGAGACGCAGGATTTCGTCCAGTGCCGCCGCGTAGTTCTCCACGAGCTGGGTCTCAGTGAAGGACGACTTCCCGATGATGAAGTGCAGGTTTGCGTTGCGGTCGACGCGGAACTCGATCTTGCCGCCCTTGATGTCAGAGACCGCCTTGGCGACGTCGTTGGTCACCGTGCCCGTCTTCGGGTTAGGCATCAGACCGCGCGGTCCGAGGACGCGGCCGAGTCGTCCGACCTTGCCCATCAGGTCGGGGGTCGACACGACGGCGTCGAAGTCGAGCCGCCCCTTCTCCACCTCGGCGATGAGCTCGTCGGAACCAACGATGTCGGCGCCGGCCGCCCGTGCCTCATCGGCACGTTCGCCGGTGGCAAAAACGAGGACGGTGGCAGTCTTTCCGGTGCCGTGCGGCAGGTTGACGGTGCCGCGAACCATCTGGTCGGCCTTGCGGGGGTCGACGCCGAGGCCAAAAGCCACCTCGACGGTTCCGTCGTACTTCGTGGCACTCGTCTCCTTGGCCAGCCGGACGGCCTGGAGGGGCGTGTAGAGCGCGTCGGCGTCGATCTTTTCGGCTGCGGCGCGGTAGGCCTTGCTGCGCTTCATGATGCTGCTCCTTGTGTTGTCGTGCTGGAGTCGTGGTCAGCGGGCCGAAGGCAGGCCCTCCCACGGGGTGCTCACGGGCGTGAGCACTTCACGTGTGCGGTCAGTCGGTGATCGTGATGCCCATCTGGCGTGCGGTGCCCGCGATGATCTTTTCCGCTGCGTCGATGTCGTTGGCGTTGAGGTCCGGCATTTTGACCTCCGCGATCTCGCGCACCTGGTTACGGGTGATCGAGGCGACCTTGACCTTCTGCGGGGTCGGGGAACCCTTGTCGACCCCCGCGGCCTTGAGAATCATCCGGGATGCCGGGGGCGTCTTGGTGATGAAGGTGAAGGATCGGTCCTCATAGACCGAGATCTCCACGGGGATGACCTGTCCCCGCTGCGACTCGGTCGCAGCGTTGTTGGCCATGCAGTACTACATGTTTTTGACGCCGTGCTGGCCGAGCGCGG
>JANPBY010000049.1:0-28170 GCA_031430645.1 Actinomycetes bacterium | reverse complement strand
CCACCGCTGTTGCCGGGGTTGATCGCGGCATCGGTCTGGATCGCCTCGAACACCGCGAGCGAGTCAGCAGCGGAGGAGTCGCCGGCGGTCACCGGACGGTTCAGCGCGCTGACGATGCCCTCGGTGACGGTGCCGGAGAGTCCGAGCGGCGAACCGATGGCGAGCACCGAGTCACCGACTGCGAGGTCACCGGACGTGCCCAGGGTGATCGGCTTGAGGTCGGCGACTCCCTCGACCTTGATGATCGCCAGGTCGGTGGCCGGGTCGAGCCCGACGATCTGCGCGAGGGCGGTGCGCCCGTCCTGCAGTACGACTGTCAGGGAGCCGCCATTCGCACCAAGCACAGCTACGTGGTTGTTGGTGAGGATGTGCCCGTCGGTGTCCAGGATGACGCCGGACCCTTCACCGCTGGGGCCCTTGATCGCGACCACGCTCGGCAGCACGTCAGCTGCGACGGCGGCCACACTGCCCGCCGCGCGCGAGGGGTTGTTGTTGCTTGAGTTCTGGCTGAACGCGGTCGACGAGGCCGACGAGTTCGTCGTGGTGTCGCCCGCGTCAGTCGCCAGGAGTACGGCGCCGGTACCGGCTGCGCCGATAAGAAGCCCGGCCGCGAGGGCGAAAGCGACGCCCTTGCGTGAGCGCTTCACCGGGGCGGGAGTGCTGTGCGGGGCGGCCCACACACTCGCGGCCGGAAGCCCCAGAACGGGCTCGGTGGGTTCGACGGAGTCGCTGAGCGTGGGGCGCGCGTCGTCGTCGGAGGCGGAGGTCGGGCTCGGGGTCCAGGTGGTTTCAGTCATGAGTAGAGGATCGATGGCCAGCCTGAGACGAACCTGAGAGCAGACCGAGGCGCTGCTAAGACTCCAAAACGACCAGCTCAGGAACCACGAAAGTCAACAAGGCGCCACCGGAGGCCGTACGTCCGGCCGCGACCGCACCACCGTGGCGCTGAGCAGCCTGGGAGACGATGGCCAACCCCAGGCCGGAACCAGGCATCGCTCGGGCGTCCGGCGAGCGGTAGAAGCGCTCGAAGACGTGCGGCAGATCGCTGTCAGCGATCCCCGGCCCCTCATCAGCAACCGTGAGCCGGCCCGCGTCGAGGATCACGGTGACCGTGCTGCCGTCGGGGGTCCAACGCGCTGCGTTGTCCAGCAGGTTGGTCACGGCACGTTCCAGCAGTGCGGGGTCACCGACCATCGGCCAGGGCTGGGTAGTCACGTTGAACGTGACACCAGGCGCCCGCCTACGCACACGAGTCACGGCACGATCCACGACCTCGGCGAAGTCGAGCGGCTCGGCAACCGACTCCGGCGAATCCTCGCGAGCGAGCTCGACGACATCGCCGACGAGGTCCCCGAGCTCCTCGACCTGAGCCCGTACGTCGCTGAGCAAGGCCGCCCGGTCGGCCGGATCGAGGGTGCGCCCACCCGTGGCACCGGCCGCATCGGACTGCGCCAAGAGATCAAGATTGGTCCGCAGGCTGGTCAACGGGGTCCGCAGCTCGTGACCCGCGTCGGCCACCAGCCGCCGCTGCTGATCCCGGGAGTGAGCCAGCGCCGCCAACATCGTGTTGAACGTCGTCGCGAGACGGGCGAGCTCGTCCTGCGGCGGGCCGTCCGGGATGTCGAGGGGCTCCGGAATCCCGGTTCGGCTCACCTCCTCAGCGGCCTTGGTCAGGCGCTCGACGGGTCGCAGTCCAGCCGAGGCGACCGCCAATCCGGCCAGCGCGGCGAGCCCGACGCCGACCAAGCCGACGAGGAGCAGGACGACGGCCAACCGGTCCAGGGTGCGTTGGAGCTGTGCCGTGGACTGGGCCAACACCAGCGCGCATCCACCCCCACTGCACGGCACCGGAACGGCAACAACGCGAACCTCGTCACCCGCACTGTCCACCCCCGTCCGGATCGACCGGGCGGCCTCCCCACGCGCGACCGCCAGCTCCTGCGAACCCAGCGGCGGCTTCGTTGCCCCTGCCGGAGACGCCGAACGACCACTCGCCGAGATGGCCGCGATCTCGATGTCGCCAGCCCCGAGGGCAGCCGCGGGAACATTGACCAGCAAATTGGGGTCAGCTAGCGGTGAGGTGACCGCCGCCTCGGCCCGTCCGAGCAGGCCGGCGTCGAGTTGGGCCCGCAACTGGGTGCCCACGGTGACGTAGGCAGCCACCGCGACGAGCGCGATGCCGAAAGCCACGGCCAGGGCAACCAGCAGGGCGAGTCGGGCGCGCAGGCTCACGGAGGGGTCTCGCGCAGCACGTACCCGACCCCGCGAACGGTGTGGATGAGGCGATCCTCACCGGCTTCCTCGGTCTTGCGGCGCAGATAGCCGACGTAGACCTCGAGGGAGTTTGCTGTCGTGGGGAAGTCGAACCCCCACACCTCCTCGAGGATCAGAGCCCGCGACAGCACCCGACGAGGATGGCTGAGCAGGAGATCGAGCAGCGAGAACTCCGTGCGGGTCAGCCGCAGCTGTCGCGACCCGCGTGTCACCTCTCGGGTCACCGGGTCGAGGCTCAGGTCGGCGAAGGCCAGCGGTTCGTCCTCGGGGTCGACTCCTGCTCGGCGGGTACGGCGCAGCAGCGCCCGCAGTCTCGCCAGCAACTCCTCCAAGGCAAACGGCTTGGGCAGGTAATCATCAGCCCCGGCATCCAAACCGGCCACTCGATCCGCGACCCCGTCCCGGGCTGTGAGCATGAGCACCGGCAGATCGTCGCCCTCGGAGCGCAACGTGCGACAGGCTTGCAGGCCGTCCAGGCGCGGCATCATCAAGTCCAATACGACCGCGTCCGGTCGGTCGGCAGCAATGAGATCCAGCGCCTCCTGGCCATCGACGGCCGTCACCACGTCATAGCCGTTGAAGGCCAGGGAGCGGCGCAACGACTCGCGAACTGCCGGGTCGTCGTCCGCCACCAGGATGCGCATCCGCACAGTCTCACCTACCGAGCCGCTGAATCGACGCCCGCGAGGACATCCCTACTGGGAAACGTACTGACGAGTAGGCTCCCCGCCGTGACCGTCATCGAGGACCCCAGCGCGGATTCATCCGCTGCTGTCGTTCCGCGCGGCACGCGTCTTCCGCGTTCGGCGCGACGGGCTCAGTTGCTCGACGCAGCGCGCGAGATCTTTGTGTCCCAGGGCTACCACGCAGCAGCCATGGACGACATCGCAGAGCGAGCCGGCGTCTCAAAACCCGTGCTTTACCAGCACTTTCCGGGCAAGTTCGAGCTCTACCTCGCCCTCCTCGACGAGGGTGCCGAGCGGATGGTCGACGCCGTGCGTGAGGCGCTGGAGTCGACCAACGACAACAAGCTCCGAGTCCACGCGACCATCGCGGCTTACTACGACTTCGTGGACGGCAACGGCGGCGCCTTCCGGCTGGTTTTTGAGTCCGACCTCACCTCGTCGGAGCAGGTTCGCGAACGCGTCGACTCGGCCAACCGCCGGTGCGCCGACCTGGTGACCAAGGTGATCGCCGAGGACGCTGGGCTGTCCCCACACGAATCGCACCTGCTCGCGGTCGGTCTGATCGGTCTCGCCCAGGTCAGCGCCCGGTCCTGGCTCGACGACGATGCCCCTGTCGACCGGGAGACCGCCGTACGCCTGCTGTCCGGACTGGCGTGGCGGGGCATCGGCGGGTTCCCCCGCACGTCCTGACCGAGGTCGCCTCGGTTAGGTTGGGGTACCGGGCTTGAGTAGTGGCTTCGAGCACCTGGCTTCGAGCAACCGACGACGGAGGTCCACGTGGAGGTCAAGATCGGCGTGAAGGGTGCGCCGCGCGAGTTGGTCCTGGAGACCGACCTCAGCGCTGAGCAGATCACCACAGCATTGACGGCTGCCTTGACGGCCGATGGCGGTGTTTTCTCCCTCGCGGACTCCCGAGGGCGTCAGGTGCTGGTGCCCGCCGAGAAACTCGCCTACGTCGAGATCGGTGAGTCCGAGACCCGCAAGGTTGGTTTCGGGACTCTCTAGCGAGTCCCTCCCAGGAACGGGGCCGCGGACATGGCACTGTTCGAAGCGTGTCCTCGCACGAACGCCTTCACCTGCTCTTCGACCCACAGGGTGCCTTGCTCGAGGACGCGCGCGCCTGCGAGGCCGAGGTGTTCCTCCAGTGGTACGGCAACACCCGCGAACAGCTCCAGCTCGAATACGGGGGGTACGAACCCTCGTCGGCGTTCTTGGCGCTGGCCGATGATGAGGGACATGTCCTTGGCGCCTGCCGCCTGATCAGTCCGAGCGACCTTGGGCTCAAGACCTTGGTGGACGTCGCTCGTGAGCCGTGGGGTGTCGACGGGCCCCGAAGCGCGGCCGCCGTCGGGCTCGACCCGGCGTCGACCTGGGATGTCGGCACTCTCGGAATCCGGGTCGGACTGAGCGGGGCTGGCCTGCACACTGCAGCCGCGCTCTATCACGGTCTGGTCCTCGTGGCCCGGGCCAACGACGTGCGTTCTTTCGTCGCGATCCTCGACGACCGGTTGGGGCGCCTGTTCCGCTCCATGGGACTGGTGCTCACGACACTCCCCGGAACCAGCTCAGGCGCCTACCTTGGCTCCCCGCGGAGCACGCCGATCTATGCCAACTTCGCTTCGCTGCTCGACCACCAGCGTCGGGTGTCACCAGATGCCCACCGACTGATCACCCTCGGCGAAGGACTGGATCTCCAGACGCCCGACCCCGCAGCCTTCCGTCTCCCCCCGCGCATCGTGGACGTGAGAACGAGCAAGGAGTCAACGAAGTTGCCGACCACTCTCTCCGGTCGGGCCAGTAGGTAGACCCGCTGACCAGCGGCGGGCCCACGGTCCGATCTCTGCGGCCACCATCGGGCGCGCAATGTGATGACCCTGGAGAACGTCAACACCCATGACCACCAGCTCGGCAGCCGTCTCAGGGTTCTCTACTCCTTCTGCCACCATCCGCAGCCCCATGGCGTGCGCCATCTGCATGGTCGAGGTCACGATCACCCGGCTCCGGGCATCAGACATGATCGTTCCGACGAAGGAACGGTCCATCTTCAGCTCCTGTACCGGAAGATCCCGCAGGTAGGCGAGTGAGGAGAACCCCGTCCCGTAGTCATCGATAGAGACCTGCACGTCGCGATCGCGGATCTCCAGGAGCATCTCGCGCGCTCGCTCCGGGTCGGTGATGAATGAGTCCTCCGTGACCTCCACCAACAAGGTGTCCGGCGCAAGGCCCGCGTGATCGATGGCCTCGAAGAGCCGAGGGAGAAAGCTCCCACCGAGGAGCTCGGGCGGAGCGCAGTTCATGCTCACCCTGAACGAGAACCCGCTGTCCATCCATCGTCGGGCGTCGGTGACGACCTGATGCGCCACGGCCTCCGACAGCGCCAGCATGAGGCCCGACCTGCGAGCGTCGGGCAGGAAGTTCAACGGCAGCAAAAGCCCTTCGGTGGGGTGCTGCCAACGCACGAGCGCCTCGACCCCTGAGATTCGCTGGGTCGCCGCATCGATCTGCGGTTGATACCAAACGACAAGTTGGTCCTCGGCTATCCCGCGTCGCAAGTCCTCGGCCAACCGCAATCGGTGTCGGGAGAATCCGTCACGCGACACGTCGTACAACAGCGTCCCGGACCTCGTGACCTTGGCCTCGTACATCGCGACGTCGGCCCTACGGAGCAAGTCGGTGGCCTCGACGTCGGCCTGTCCCTTCACGGTGATGCCCACCGATGCCCGGATCGCCAACTCCAGACCCTCGACCCGCAACGGCTCGAGTAGCACCTGGCGGAGGTGCTGGGCCAACTCGACAAGCTCGATCGGATCGTTCTCCCGCACCAGAACGGCAAACTCATCCCCACCGAGGCGAGCCACCGTAAGGCCAGGTCTCACGAGACGGCGCATCCGGTCGGCTGTAGCTTCCAGGACAGCATCGCCGGCGGCGTGACCAAGACTGTCGTTGATGTCCTTGAAGCCGTCGACATCCATCAGCATGAGTGCGAGCGGGTGTCCGTCCGCCATGCCGGCCTGCAGATCCTGAAGGACAGCCCGGCGGTTGGGGAGCCCAGTCAACTCATCCGTGCGGGACAGGCGGAGGGCTTCCGCCGCCCCTTGCGCCTCTCGCAAGGCCAACACCAGACGCCATCCCGCTGCCACCAAAGTGATCAGGGCGGGCACGGTGATGTACCACTCGGCGTTGCCGCTTGGGCGGAAGGTCAGCGCGCCGAGGGCGACCGTTGCGGCAACGATGAGCGTCCTCGCCCGCTGTCGACGGATCTGCAGGACAGCAACGTCGGATCGACGCGCGCAAGCACCCCAGCAGATCAACGCAAAGGCGATGCCGTAAAGGATGTCGATGACCCGGTTGGACACATACGTCGCCGTGCGCAGGTTCAGGGCCAGGCTCGAATCCGCGACGGCCAACGCCACGAATCCGACGGCGAGGGACACGGTGGCGCGCGAACGGTCGCGGAGCCGAAGCACGGCCTGACCCAGCACCAAGGTGGCGAGCATCAGGTCGAGGACCGGATAGAGCAAGCCCAGGAGCAGCGGCACGCCTTGCGAGCCGAAGGCCTGAGCAACGGGTTTGAGGAGGAGCAAGCCGGCGACCGTAGCTGCGCCGCCGCACACGACGGCCGCCTCGAGCCAGATCATGCCGGCGTGCGGCTCGCGACGCGGGACGTCGAGCAGCAAGAAGGTGGCCATGAACAGCGCAGAGGACAGGAACAGCGCTTCGCCCGGCGCCGGGAACGACGTGGCAGTTAGCGGGTCGCCGGAGGTGAGTAGAACCGACCCCGCGGCCCACAAACAGACCCCGATGGCGAGTGTGACGAGTGAGCGGCGGCGGGCCGGGAAGGCCACGGCCGCAGCAACCAGTCGCGCGACCACCGCAACGAAGAAGAACCCCAGGAAGACCAACAAGATCTCCTGTGCCGAGTCATCCAGCTCCAGCAGCGTCAGCACGGCGGCCATCGCGATGCCTAGGGTAAGGATGGCCCACACGACGATGCCGAGGAGTCCGACGGCGGACACGGCCGGGCCGCGGCTAGCCCCTCGCAACGCCCCCACGGTTCTCCCTCCCCGAGCAGCCCGGGGGCTCGCCAAACGCGGCGAGCGGGAGCCGGGCGTCGTTACTCCCTCTCGCGGCATCGGCAGGTTGGGGCCGAAACCTGAGGACCAACAGCGGGCTAGGCCGACAGGCCCATCGACTGCATTCGGTGCGTGTGGTTCTCGGTCAGCCTGGCGAACATCAAGGACAGGCCGGCCAGGTCGAAGGCCGGCTGACCGGCGGGCGTCATCCCGCCGACGATCAGGGTCACCAGGGCATCGCGGTCGGCGGCCACCCGTTGGGCTTGGCTCAGCATCTCGCCCACCAGGCGCCGGCCCCACAAGGCCAGCCGCCCCGCCACCCGCGGGTCTGCCTCGATGGCGGCGCGTACTCGGTGCACGGCGAACTCGGAGTGGCCGGTGTCAGCGCACACGTCGAGGACGAGGTCGCGAGTCCCGGGATCGAGGAAGGCGGCGACCTCGCGGTAGAAGTCCGCACCGATGCCGTCACCGACATACGCCTTCACGAGGCCTTCGAGCCAGTCCGAGGGAGCGGTCGAGTCGTGGAAGCCGTCGATGCCAGCCCGGAAGGGATACATCGCGACCTCAGGATCGGCGCCGATGTCGACGAGCCGTTCGCGGAGGTGCACGAAGTGGCGGTATTCCGCGACAGCCATGCCGGAAAGCTCGGCCTTGTCACCGACGGTCGGAGCCAGCGCCGCGTCGGCAGCGAGCCGTTCGAAGGCACTCAGCTCGCCGTAGGCCAGGACCCCGAGCAAGTCGACGACGGCTGCGCGGTAGCCCGGGTCGTCGAGCGGGTCCAGGCCGACCGAGGGAACGTCGCTGGAGGAGTTGCGCGACACATCACTCATGATCGCAGCGTAGTCAGGCATCGGAGGATCGGCGGGCGCTGTGCACCCAGCCGTTACACTCGATGCCGTACCCGTGAGCGCGGGCGCGATCCCGATAGGCCTGTGGGCGCCCTCCCAAGGCGCAGCCCCGCCTCCGCGCTCGACTAACGTTCACGAACCGAATAGAGGCGTTTCCCCTGACCACCTTCCGTGACCTCGGGGTTCTACCCGAGACCTGCGAGGCCCTCGAGGCCCTCGGAATCACCGAACCCTTCGCTATCCAAGAACAGACCCTCCCCGTCGCCCTCGCGGGCAACGACGTGATCGGCCAGGCCAAAACCGGCACCGGCAAGACCCTCGGCTTCGGGATTCCCCTGCTGCAAAGGGTCTCCGGTCCTCAGGACGCAGCGTTCACCGAGCTGGCCGATCCCGGAAAGCCGCAAGCACTGGTCGTCGTCCCGACCCGAGAGCTCTGCGTGCAGGTCGCTCGCGACATCCAAAACGCCGGATCGACGCGCGGTGTCCGCGTGCTCGCCGTCTATGGCGGACGTGCGTACGAGCCCCAGGTCGAGGCCTTGCGCAAGGGGATCGAAGTCGTGGTTGGGACACCAGGGCGACTCATCGACCTGGCTAACCAGAAGCACCTCGACCTCGGCCACGTGCGGATGCTCGTGCTCGACGAGGCCGACGAGATGCTCGACCTGGGCTTCCTGCCCGACGTCGAGCGCATCCTGCGCTTCATCCCCGAAGGCCGCCAAACGATGCTCTTCTCAGCGACCATGCCGGGGCCGGTCATCGGCTTGGCCCGGCAATACATGACCCAGCCGACCCACATCCGCGCACACGACCCCGAGGACTCCGGCCTCACGGTTGCGAACGTCGAGCAGCACGTCTTCCGGGCGCATGCGCTCGACAAGGTCGAGATGCTCGCCCGCATCCTGCAGGCCCAGGGACGCGGCCAGACCATGGTGTTCTGCCGCACCAAGCGCACCGCGCAGAAGGTTGCCGACGAGCTTGCGCTGCGCGGGTTCGCCTCCGGCGCCGTCCACGGTGACCTAGGGCAGGGAGCTCGCGAGCAGGCGTTGCGGGCGTTCCGCAACGGCAAGGTCGACGTGCTCGTGGCCACAGACGTGGCCGCCCGTGGCATCGACGTCGAAGGCGTCACCCACGTCATCAACTACCAGTGCCCTGAGGACGAGAAGACCTACCTCCACCGGATCGGCCGCACGGCTCGGGCCGGCGCGTCGGGCACTGCAGTCACCTTCGTCGACTGGGACGACATCCCCCGGTGGACGCTCATCAACAAGGCCCTGGGCCTGGACTTCGAGAGCCCGGCGGAGACGTACTCCACCTCCGACCACTTCTATGAGGCTCTCGACATCCCCCGACATGTGGGCGGGGAACTGCCCAAGGCATCACGTACGGCCGCTGGCCTGGACGCCGAGGCTGTTGAGGACCTGGGCGAGACCGGCAAGGCCCACCGGGCCAAGACCGCCTCGTCATCGGCCCCACAGAAGTCTTCGGCACAGAAGTCTGGATCGCAGACGTCCGGGTCACCGAAGTCTGGATCAGAGACGCCCGCTGCTCGACCGCCACGCACCCGCTCCTCAGGTTCACGCACCCGCACCCGCGGCGGAGCCCCGGTGGATGCGTCGGCAAATGGCTCAACGACCGCGGGACCCTCGTCGACAGCCGCCGACTCGGAAAACAGCACCCAGGGCAGCAACGGCTCCACGGGCGGCGCCGAGGGCCCACCCGGTCGACGCCGCCGCCGGGGTGGCCGAGGCAAAGGCAAGGGCGCAGCAGTCAGCCCAACCCCGGCGGAGTGACTTCGCGCTGATCGTGAGAGATGTACGGCGACACGCCGCAACGGTCGTGCAACTCTCAAGATCAGCTGGAAGCCTGCCCTCGCATCAGAACCGGATCCCTGGGCGCACCCACGTACGGCGGCCGCAGGCCGGGCAACGCATCCAGGAGAAGTGCTCCCCGCGGATGAACGGCAGGTGCAGCGACGGCAACGCGGCCCGTCCAGCTGCGCGTAGGCCGAGGATGCTGGTCTGCTCACAGGACGAACAAGCAATGGTCACGGACCCAAAAGATGGTGGCTCCACGACGTCGCTCCACAGCGCCTGACGCCCGGCGTGGTCGGTCGGCATCTCGGTCACGACGGGATCCGGCTCGGGGGCAACTGCGCGTGGCTTGATCCGGTCGAACCCGACCTCTGAGCTACGAGTCACGCGCCGACCTCGACAGGTGAGAAGCGTTCGACCAGCCGGCGCGCGTGCTCGCGGTAGGCCTCGGCCCCCTTGGACGTACGCGCGGTGGCGAGCACGGACCGGCCAATCGCGGGTGCTTCGGCGAACCGCACCGACTTGGGGATCGGCGGCTCGAGCACCTCGAGGCCGTAGCGCACGCTGACATCGGCGAGGACGGCACGTGAGTGGTTGGTACGACTGTCAAACATGGTTGGCAGCACGCCAAGAACTTCGAGCTCCCGGTTTGTGCGCTTCTGAACCTCGCGGACGGTGTCGAGCAGATGCCCGACCCCACGATGCGACAGAGTTTCGCACTGCAACGGGATGACTACGGCGTCTGCAGCCGTGAGCGCGTTGAGGGTGAGCACCCCGAGCGAGGGACTGCAGTCGAGGAGCACGAAGTCGTAGGACGGAAGCAGGTCCTCGAGCGCCTCCGACAAGACGTACTCACGGCCGGTGCGCATGAGCAGGTGCGCCTCGGCCCCGGCCAAGTCGATGGTGGCTGGAAGGACGTCGACGCCGTCTGCCGTCGTGCGCACGACGAGACCAGCCGCGACCCGGCCTAGAAACACGTCGTGGATCGACAGCTCCAGAGCCTCTGGGTCGAGCCCGACCGAGAACGATAGACAGGCCTGTGGATCGAGGTCGACCAGGAGCACCCGATGGCCGAGCTCGGTGAGGGCACTGCCGAGGGAGACCACGGTGGTGGTCTTCGCGACGCCGCCCTTCTGGTTGACGACGGCGAGGGTGGTGGTCACAGCGGTCACAGGTCCCGAGGGGGCTGGGCGTCAATGGGTGGTGGTGCGCAACCTATTCTGCCCCCTGTGAGCACTCCACCGTTCCTCGCTCCTCCCGAGGGCACCCGCACCGCCCCGCTCGACACCGCGCGGGGGCGTTTTGCTGGGTGGGTACTCGAGCCAGCCGAGGCTGAGTCCAGGGGCACCGCGGTGCTCGTGCCCGGGTTCACGGGCAGCAAGGAGGACTTTGTCGCGGTCCTCCTGCCCCTGTCCGCTGCCGGCTGGCGGGTCGTCACCTACGACCAGCGTGGACAGCACGAGACCCCAGGGTCACCCGATGATCCGGCCGAGTCCTACGCCCTCGCCGAGCTCGCCCAGGACCTGCTCGCCATCATCGCCCCCTGGCAGGCCGGGCCGGTCCATCTCGTCGGGCACTCCTTCGGGGGGCTCGTGGCGAGGGAGGCTGTTCTCAGCGACCCCGGCGCCTTCGCCTCCCTGACGCTCCTGTCGTCCGGACCGTCCGGCGTCGGCGGTGAGGCCGCCCAGCTCGCCGAGGTCTTCGCAGCCGCACTTGAGTCCATGCCGATCGAGCAGGTGTGGGATGCCAAGGTCGCCTACGACGCGGCCAAGGGCTTGCACCTGCCCGACGACGCCAACCTCGCCGCCTTCCTGCGCAGCAGGTTCGTAGCGAACGACCCGCGCAGCCTCGCGACCTTCGCCCGACAGCTCACCACTGCACCGGATCGGACCGTCGAGCTTGCCGCGCAGGCCACACCGGTGCTGGTGATGTACGGCGAGTGGGACGACGCCTGGCTGCCGGCCGTGCAGGCCGAGATGGCCGAACGCCTCGGGGCGCAGCGGCGCGTCGTACCTGGATCCGGTCACTCCCCGGCGGCTGAGGCGCCCGACACCACCGCCACCCTTTTGGGCGAGTTCTGGGCCGAGGCGGATTCCGCGGCGTAACCTAGTTCTCAGGGGAGTACGACGGGGGGGAGCGAGAGGCTCGTCGTGGAATTGCATGCGGCGCTGAGCGCCGATCCGGGACAGGTCGCGGTCGCGCGACGGCTCCTGCGCGGCTACCTAGCTGATGGTGGCACGCCGACCACGGCTGACGACCACGCCGTACCTGTCCTGCTGGTCAGCGAACTCGTGACCAATGCGATCCGGCATGCCCAACCACCGCTGGCCCTGCGAGCGACCACACGTGGCCCCGCGCTGCGAGTCGAGGTCCACGACGGTGCATCGGACCCTCCGGTGCTCGCAACGCAGACCGACGTCGGTGCCCTCACGTCGGAGTCTGGCCGTGGCCTGTTTCTGGTCGCCAGCCTGGCCGACCGCTGGGGATGGGACGGGCACTCCTCGGGCAAGGCCGTCTGGTTCGAGCTCGACACCCTCTAGCCCGCCGAACCGCCACTCTGTCGGCCGAGGCCCGGCTAAAGTGTCGTGTGATCGTTTGCGCCGGCTGTTCAGCCGAGATGCCCGACGGAAGCAAGTTCTGTCGCGAGTGTGGTGCGTCCGCCCAGGTCCGCAGTTGTCCGTCTTGTGGCGCGGCCGCAGATAGCGGGCGGTTCTGCGGCGAGTGCGGCACTCCTTTGGACCCGGGGCCAGCGCCCGGGCGGTCGTCGTCCGCCTCACCCGCCCCGGTCGCTGAACGTCGGATCACCTCCGTGCTCTTCGGTGACCTGGTCGGCTTCACGCCGCTGTCCGAGAGCCGCGACGCCGAGGAGGTGCGCGAGCTGCTCTCGCGCTACTTCGCTGAGTGCCGGACGGTGATCGGGCGCTACGGCGGCACGGTCGAGAAGTTCATCGGCGATGCGGTGATGGCCGTGTGGGGCGTCCCCACGGCCCACGAGGACGACGCCGAGCGCGCCGTCCGAGCCGGGCTCGAGCTCACCTCCGTCGTGGCCGGGATCGGTGAGGACGTGGGCGCGCCCGGTCTCGCCCTGCGGGTCGGTGTCGTGACCGGTGAGGTGGCAGTCACGGTGGGTGCGACGGCCGAAGGGATGGTGGCCGGCGACGCCGTCAACACCGCGGCCCGCGTCCAGAGCGCCGCCGAGCCGGGCTGCGTCTACGTCGACGAGGCCACTCGCTCACTAACTGCGGCAGCCATCGCCTATGAGGACACCGGCGAGCACGCGCTCAAGGGCAAGGCGGAACCGATGCGCCTTCACGCGGCGCGCGCGGTGGTCGCCGAGGTCGGTGGCGCCCAGCGGGTCGACGGACTTGAGGCACCACTCACGGGGCGCAACCACGAAGTGCGGCTACTCAAAGAGCTCTTCCACTCCACCGAGGAGTCCGAGCGCCCGCGCCTCGTCGTGCTCGACGGTGAGGCTGGAGTGGGCAAGTCCCGGATGGCCTGGGAGTTCGAGAAGTACGCCGACGGACTGTCGACCACCACGCGTTGGCATCGCGGCCGCTGCCTGTCCTACGGCGATGCGGTCGCCTTCTGGCCGCTCGCGGAGGCCGTGCGGGCGCGGCTAGACCTGACCGAGGGCGACTCGGGCGCAGTCGTCGCCGCGAAGCTTGACGACGGGCTGGCCGCCTTCGTGCCCGACCTCGAAGAGCGCGACTGGCTGCGGCCGCGCTTGGCTGCCCTGATCCGCGCCGGAGCAACCGGCGACTTCACCCGCCCCGAGCTGTTCATTGCCTGGACGACGTGGTTCGAGCGCGTGGGTGCGGACTCTGGCTCGGTGGTGCTGGTCGTCGACGACACTCAGCACGCCGACGACGGGATGCTCGACTTCCTCGAGCACCTGCTCGCGAACGCGCAATCGGCGATCTTCGTGCTCGCCCTGGCCAGACCTGAGCTGCTGGCGCGTCGGCCCGACCTCGGCGGCAGACGTACGTCGGTGATCCGGCTCGACCCCCTCGACGACGACGCTATGGCCCGCCTGGTCGACGGCCTCGTCGACGGGCTGTCCGACGAGAGCCGTAGGGCGCTGGTGGCACGAGCCGAGGGCGTTCCACTGTTCGCTGTCGAGACCGTGCGCGCCCTCATCGACCGGGACGCGGTGGTGCCGCGCGAGGGCCGCTACGTTCCTGCGGACGGCGCCGTGATCGACCTCGCCGGGATAGGCGCGCCGGCGTCGCTGCAGGCGCTCGTCGCCGCCCGGGTGGACGCGCTCTCGTCGGACGAGCGTCGGGTCGTGGCCGACGCCAGCGTGCTCGGTGCCGTGTTCACGCGGGAGGGCTTGGTGGCACTGGGCAACGACCAAATCTTGCTCGACGGATGTCTGGAGTCCCTGCAGCGCAAGGAGATCCTTGCTGTTCAGCAAGACCGGTTCGCGGCCGACCGTGGACAGTTCCGGTTCGTGCAGTCCGTGGTCCGCCAGGTCGTCTACGGCACCCAGTCCCGTCGGGACCGGAAGTCCCGTCACCTCGCCGTCGCGGCGTACATGAGCGGGCTCTCCGACGCCGACGGCGACCTCGCCATGGTCATCGGCCAGCACCTCATCGATGCCGTGGACTCCTCGGCCTCGGGCGACGGCGACATGGACGAGCTCAATGCACGGGCGAGCGCACTGCTCGAGAAAGCAGGACACCGCTCGCGGGCGCTGGGGTCGATGGCTGAGGCTCGCCGGCTGTTCGGCTCGGCGCTCGAGCGCACTGTCCTTCCGGCGGATCGGGCGCGCCTGACCCTCGCCACCGCAGAGGCAGCCTCCAGCGCGGGCGACTACACAGCCTCGCGCGACCTCGCCACCACCGCCATCACGCTGTTCGACGACCTCGACCGGCCCATCGACGCGGGGTACGCGGCCGGTCTGGCGGGTGACAGCGCGACACTCCTGCTGGATCCGGCCGGTGCGATCAATGTGGCCCGCCCCCGCTGGGACGCCCTGCAGGATGTCGACGGCGCCGACAAGGCCTTGATCAAGCTCGCCATTGGGCTGGGGCGTGCCTACGCCGACCTCGGCGACCCCGAGTTGGCCTGGGAGATTGCCGAGCGCCGCCTGAGGTGCGCCGAAGCATCGGGCGACCCCGAGCACATTGCTCAGGCGCTGCTTGCACTGGGCACCGGCTACGGAAACACGGGTGCACCCGAGACCCAGCGGGCCCTCAACGAGGCGGCGGCCCGAATCTGCCGTGACCACGACTATCCTGCCGTGCTCTCCCAGTCGCTCAACAACCTGGCGGCTCAGCAGGCCAGCCGCGACCTCGTCGACGCCGAGGCTGCGGCACGCGAGGGCCTCGAGGTCGCGCGCCGGTCGGGGATCGTCGGGTTCATGGACTACACCGCCATCAACCTCACCATTGCGCTGTGGATGTCCGGGCGTCTGCGAGAGGCCGCTGAGGTCATCGAGGACGCTCGCTCCTGGATCTCGCTGCCCGTGCTCCGCTTGTTCCTCAGGGCCTTGGAGAACCGGGTCGCCGATGCGCGCGGTGAGCCGCTGGCCGAGCTCCCGGATCTCGGCGCGACCGGGCACGAGGGCGAGATCGCGATCTGGTCGGACATGGCGATGTTCCACTCGATGCGCTCCGGGGACAACGAGCGGGCCGCCGGGCTCGCGGAGGCCTCGTTGCCGCGCGTGCTCTCGGCCATGGGCATCGACGACGACTTCATGGTGTTCTGGCCGCCCATGGTGCTCGCAGCGGTGGCTGCCGGTGACCTGGCGCGCGCCGAACTTCTGCTCGCTCCCGTCGAGAGAGCCGCCACCGCGCTCGTATCGCCGGCCGTCGGGGCCGAGTGGCACTGGCTGCGAGGTCTGGTGTCGGCGCTGCGCGGCGACGACCCGGCCGCGGTCGAGAACGAGCTGCGCACGGGGATCGCAGCTCTGGAAGCCTTCGGCGCGAAAGGCATGCGCGCCCAGGCCCAGGAGGACCTTGGCCGCTGGCTCACCGGCCAGGGGCGGGCGGCCGAAGCCGGGCCGCTGCTTGCTGCCGCTCGGGAGACCTACATCGAGATCGGTGCCGACGGCTGGCTGGCCCGCCTCGATTCTTGGGCCATCGAGCACGCCGTCGTCTGACTCGGTCCGTACGGCTCAGTCGCTCAGGGCCGCCCAGGGTGCCTTGGTCGGAGCGACCGCGCGGCCCTCGGGACAGTGCCGAGCAAAGTCGCACCAGGCGCACAACGAGCCCGGCCGCGGCGGGAAGGTCCCCGCCCAGTCATCGGGCCGGTCTGACAGCCCGCCTTTCCACTCGACCTCGGCAGCCGCCGCCTCCGCGCCGATGGCCTCGGCCCGCCGCAGATGCCGGGTGAGCGACTCCTCGGTGTGGACCCAACGGACCACGGTCTTGCTCGGCAGGTGATGCAGCTCGACTGTCTTACAGGGCCGGCGCAACGTCCGCTCGGCGCCGAGGGCATACAGGGCCAGGGCCAGTGACCCGCGCGCCTCATCGGTGTCCGGGACCCAGCGCCCGGTCTTGTAGTCGACGACCACGAGCTCGGTGTCAGCCTCGTTGCGTCCGACCAACGGTGGCGTATAACCCTCACTTCCTCGGACGTTGGGGGAGTCGTCATTGAGTTCATCGACTGGGCGCTCGTCGATGCGGTCGACGCGGCCGCTGACGGCGAGGGTGTCGGTGCGCAGGGCAACGGTGCGTTCGACGCCACGCGGCTCGTCGTGCGGGTCGAGGCCGGTGACGTACTGCTCCACCATCGCTCGCGATCTCACGCGCCAGGCGTCGCACTGGGCGTCGTCGCGGAAACCATCGGTGAGCCAGCACTCCTCGACCAAGTCACCGGCTGCTTCGGGAGTCCGTACGTCTGGCGGAAGGTCGTACCACCGCTTCAGGGCGGTGTGCACAGCGGCGCCAACACTGGTGTGCGCCCAGGGTGCTCCCTTGCCGGGGGTGGGGCGATCGAGGTACGCCATCCGATAGCGCCGCGGGCAGTCCAGCCAGGTTGTCAGCCGAGTGGGATAGGCGGAAAACAGCCGAGTGGGCATGCCCTCGAGGCCCAACTGCTCGGCCATCTCAGCCCACGAACTTCGCGCGCGCCCGGAGGGCGACGAACACCTCGGGGTCAGTCGTGTGCTCGCCGAGCCCCTGGAGCTTGCCCGTGCCGTGGTAGTCGCTCGACCCGGTCACCAGCAGCCCGTACCTCTGGGCGAGCGAGCCGTAGTGGGCGCGCGCCGCGTCGTCGTGGTCGGGGTGGTCCACCTCCAGACCTCCGAGGCCGGCGGCGGCCAGCTGCTCGACCACATCGTCGTCAACGAGTCGGCCGCGCTTGCCAGCACCCGGGTGGGCGAAGACGGTGACCCCACCCGCGGCGGCGACCAGACGGATCGCCTCCACCGGGTCCGTGGCGTGATGCGTTGCGTAGAAGGGAGATCTGTCGCTGAGCAGGTCGGCGAAGGCCGCATCACGGTCGGGTACGACTCCGGCGCTGACCAGGGTGTCGGCGATGTGCGGTCGGCCGACGGTCGCGCCTTCAGCCACGTGCTGCTCGACGTCGGCCCACGTGATCGGGTGCCCGGCCGCGGCCAATCGGCGCACGATTTCTTTGGCCCGAGGGATGCGGTCGTCGCGGTTGAGCAGCAGCTCAGCGGCTAGTTCGGGGTGGCTGCGGTCGGGCCAGTAGCCGAGCAGGTGCAACGAAATCCCATTGATGGCACACGAGATCTCGACACCAGGCACGACGTCGATGCCTTGAGCCGTACCGGCCCTGAGCGCCTCGTCGATGCCAGCGAAGGTGTCATGGTCTGTGAGCGCGACCGTCGTCAGCCCCGCGGCGGCCGCGGCGCGCACGAGCTCAGCCGGACGGTCAGTGCCGTCACTGGCCGTGGAATGGGTGTGCAGGTCGATGCGCATGTGCGGACGAGCCTACGGTCCCTACCCACACCCCCCACGCGTCCGACGAAACGTGGTCTATAGCGCTCGGTTGGTCGGACGCAGGGTTAGTTGGCGAGGCGGGGGGAGAGTGCGCCGAACGGGAGGTCGAGAGCAAACGCGGGATCGCGCAGGTCGATCAGGCTGAGGCCGTCGTGAAGAAGCAGGTCTGCGGTCTCCGGCCAGGCGACGATCCAGAGCCAGGCGCCGCCGGCCTCGCCCACCCACGCGGCCCGATCGTGGGCCAGGTCGGGGTCCTCCCCCAGCGACCACAGGGGCGTCGGCCAACCGGCCGCCTCAACGCGAGCGCCAGGGGGCTGGGTTGCGACTCCCTCACCGGGGTCCGGCCCCGGAAGGCCAGCGAAGCGGGCGCCAAGCCCAACCCCGAGATCCTCGGCTACGAGCACCAGCTCGCCCACCCCGCCGAAGGGCGCGGGGCCGCTGCACGCGAGCACCGTCGCGCGACCACCGGTGCGGTCGTCCCCGGCGTACGTCGCCCCCGTCACGAGCCACCCGGCCGGCAGCGGCCACGGCAGCCACACCGGGACCCGCGAGGAGGCAACCACGTGACGCAGGGCTCCATCGCTGGGCAGAGTCGGCCGCTGGTAGGGCAGCACAGCGCCGTGGATCTCGCACAGCCAGTCACTCGACATCAGGCTCGGTGCGCGGATCGTGCCAGCACAACGGGGGCACTGCGGCGCTGACCTCATCGGCACTCCACGGATCCGACGGTCCCGCTCCCCCGCCTGCGGGTCAAGCCCCAGCCTCCCCCTTCCAGGTGACCGGAACGCCGTGCGGTGGTGCGGTGCCGAGCAATTCGTCGGTGGCCAGACCGCCGGTGCTCCAGCGAAGCCGTACGGCGAAGACGGCGTCAGACGGCGCGTCGGGCTCGAAGCTCACGTGCGCGAAGGGCATGTCGTCGCTGGCCGAAGCGGCCAGCCGGTCGCGTTCGATGAGCACCGCTTGGCGTTCCTCCTCCGGGAGGTACTGCCACATCACGCTGTGCCAGAGAACCGTCACGTGCCCGGGGGCCAGCTCGACACTGCGCAAAAGGACTGCGGCAGACGTACGTCTCACAACCGCAGGAACCCGCGCAGCGATCTCAAGCGCGCCACGCAGCCGCTCGAAGCGCACCAGGTCGTCCGGCCAGACATAGGAGCTCAACGTCAGCCGCCCCTCGGTGATGCTCGGGTCTAGGGGGTCGAGGTCGCAACCGAGCCGGTCGGTGACAACGTACGGCCTGCCCTTGGGCAGCCCGGCGAGGTCCTCGGGTCGGTGGAGCGGCGCGAGGGCCTCCGCGCGGAGATTGAGACCGGCGCTGGCTCCGATCTCGACCAGCCGCACCGGCCGGCCACGTGAGCGCTCGCTGATCACCGCGAGCGCCCCCATGAGTGGGAGCGAGCGGCCGGTCTCGTTCGTTTGTGGTGGGCGGGTGAGGGCCTCGCATACGGCCTCACGATGCTCCACAAGGAGCTCTCGGAATGCCCACCACAATGCATCGTCGGTCGCCTGATCCCCAGCGGCGTAGGTGCCTCCGACGCTGGGGTAGTTGAGCGCCAACTCCGGCGCTTGGCGCGACAGAACGAGGCGATGTACGGCTCCGGTGAGCCGCAAAGCGACCGCCGCACCGGGTCGTGCATCCTCATAGCCAGCAAGGATCTCTGCGGTCACGCCGCGGGCCTCGAGGTCGTCCGCTGCCCGCATGAGGAGGGCTCCGTAGAGCGGCGAGCCGAGTTCTGCGCAAGCCGTGGCCTGGCGCCGGAAGCGCGCGGCCTGGCCCACCTTGGCCTCAGCCACCAAGTGTGGCGTCGCAGGAATCCTGAACTGGCTGCGGAATCGTCACCTGGACGCCGAAAAACATCGCCTTGCCCGCACAGGTGTCGGCGTACTCGAGCAACGCGGCGCGCTGCGTCCAGATAGCGAACCCAAGTCCGACGAAGACCACGAGAAACAGGACCTTCATCACGACGGACTTCACGATCAGCGCAAGAACGACGCCGAGAATTGGCAGGCCGATCCCGAGAATGAGTCCCCACGTCTTGACGGTGTCGAGGTCCACATCAAGGTTCACGTTCATATCCTGACTCAAGGGCTCCACAAGGGAGCGGCTATTGCCCGCTCTCGTGGTCGCACGTCATGCTCAGACCATGGACTACGAGGCAGAGCCGGGGGGGGAGTCACCCAACCCCTTCGCCCTTCCCGTCGAAAGGCTGCTCGATGAGTCCCGCGTCGACCCCGAAGATCAGGTCGAAGGGCACCCCGAACCGGCAGCCCACGGAAGCGAGTGGGCGTACGACGAGACACGTCGTCAGGCGTACCTCGCTGGTGGCGCCTGACTCCAGGAGCTAGACCGCGAGGTTCTTGAGCATGAAAGTTGTCTCGGCCATTTCGCCGCTCGGAACACGCGCGTGGTCCGGGACTAGGCCGTACGGCAGCCACCCGGAAGCTAGGTAGAGCGCCTCAGCTGGACTGCCGGACTCGGTGTCCAGGAGCAGCAGTGTCCGTCCGAGGGCGCTGGCGTCCAGCTCCACCTTCGCCAAGAGGGCCCGGCCCACACCCTGGCCACGCGCTCGGCGATGGACGAGCAGCTTACGAACCTCGGCCCGGTGGTCAGCGTTCTCCAACGGTGCCAACGACAACAACACGCACCCAATGATCGAATCGTCCTCGTCGCGCGCCACCCAGGTCCGGTTCCCAGGGGCGGACAAGGTCTCGGTCCACCACCGCTCGGCGACCAGTCGGGAGAGCGGATCGAGGAAGCCGACGCTGGCACCACCTGCTACAGAGTCCATGAGTACGTCAGCGAGGCCGACGGCAGCCATGTCCATCTGGTCGGGGCTGACGAGGGCGATCCGCATGCGAACATCTTGGCGGAGGGGATCAGTCTTCGGGAGCCAGCAGCAACGTCCACATCGTGGCGGAGGTACTCAAAGACGCCGCGGTGGCGGCAAGCCCGCCGTACGGCTGGGGAGGCACTTGCCCTCCGCTATCGGCGAGCAAGGTAGCCACCCTGCCGCCGCCAGTTTGCGAGCTGTTGCTGCGAACCTGAACCCCGGCCGGAGGGATGAGCGTGTCGGTCGAGCTGTCCCGGTGCGCCCAGTAGGAGAGAGCCCACACCCCGCCGGTGGCATTGGCGGCGAGCGGTGTGGTGCGCGTCGCACTCGAGGCCGTGGTCCCTGTTCGAGAAAACCCGAGGACCGGCGCGGTGGCGCTCACACCTCGGTAGGCGACGATGACGAGGTTGGCCTTGGTCTGCGCCGACAAAGTGATGAGGACTGTGCTGTCGGCATCGGAGGCGCCCGCGATCTTCCGCCACACGACCGTACGCGCGCTGCCACCGTCAATCGAGCTGACCTGGCTCCACCCAGTCACCCCCGAGGGGGCGGGCACTGTGCTCAGTGCGGCTTCGCTGAAGAACAGCAGCAGTGCGTCGCCGGGCTGAACAGCACCGGGGATATCGACCAGGTGCGTGGTGGCGTTCGCGTTCGCGGTGGCCTGCCCGACGTAGGTGATGGCGTCGGGGATCGCGGCCACGGTCACCGTGCGCGTCGCACTCGCAGCGGCTCCGCGGTTGTCGGTCACCGTGAGGGTCACGGTGTAGGTGCCCGCAGTGGAATAGGTGCGGGTCCGGCTGGAGCTCGTTCCGTTCGAACTCGTCCCATCTCCGAAGGCGAATGCGTAGTTGGCGATCGAGCCATCCGGATCTGTGGAGCCGGCTGCCGAGTTGATGCAGGTCAGCCCCGTACAGCTCACGGCTAGCTGCGCCTGCGGCGGCACGTTCCCTGCTTGCTGCGGCTGCAGCACCACAGTCCACGTGGTCGTCGTGGTGCTCGCCGCAGCGCCCGTCGCGGCCAGTCCGCCGTACGATCCCGTCGGGAGCGAGGCCGACGAGTCCGCAAGGAGACCGGTGACCCGACCCCCACCCGTCTGTGAGCTGTTGCTGCGTACGGTCACCGACGACGGCGGCGTGAGCAGGGTTGAGGTCGCGTCACCGTGCACCCAGTACGACACCCCCCAGCTCTGGACCGCGGAGACCGTCGCGCTCGGAGTGATCCGGATCGCCGAGCTGGCAGGGTCCGACGCCCGAGCGAAGGCGGTAACCGGCTGACTCGAATCGACGCCGCGGTAGGCGGCGACGACGAAGTTGCCCTTTGACTGGCCGCTCAGCCCAATCCGTACGGTGGTTCCCGCATCTCCGGCCGCTGCGGTCTTCGACCAGACGGTGGTGGTCGCGTAGCCGCCATCCACCCGATCAAGTTGATTCCACCCAACAACACCTGCAGGCGCCCCCGTGGTCGCATGAGTGTTGGTGCTCAAGAACATCAGCAGGGTGTCACCCGCCTGGACGGCGCTGGGCACGACCACCGCCTGGGTCACCGCGTTGGCGTTGGCCGTCGACTGGCCCACGAAGGAGAGTTTCTCCGGAATCGGCGCCACGGTCACTTGTCGGGTCGTGGTATCGACCCCCCCGCGGTCATCGGTGACCGTCAGCCGCACCGTGTAGGAACCGGCGGATACGTAGGCGTGGGACGTCGTTTTCACGCTTCCCGCGTCGAGCACCTGCCCATCCCCGAATTCCCACGCGTAGTTCTGGATCGCTCCGTCGGCGTCGGTCGAACCGGCCCCGGACAGGGCGCAGAGCAGCCCCGCGCAGTTCGCGGTGATCACCGCATCCGGGAGCTGGTTCGTCGAGCTACCGGTGCCCTTGAGGATCTTCAGGTAGTCGATGTCGCCCGCGAAGTAGTCACACGTCGTGATCAAGCCATCGCAATCCGACTTGCCGCCGATGGACAGCGCCCAGCTGTTGGCGATGGTCCCGGTCGACCCAGTGAGTGTGCTGGTGCGTACCCCGTCGACGTACATCTCCACATAGGTCGAGGTGCGGTTACACGTCACCGTGTGCCACTGCCCGTCCGCGATCGAGGTCGAGGAGTACCCGGTGCGCGAGGCCCCGTTTCCGCCCCGGAACAGGCACGTGGGGATCCCGCCGGGCGCCTCGAACTTCCAGTAGCCGCCAGTTGCGGTGCCCTGGCCCTTCTGCACGATGTTGCCGAAGGAGAACGTGGTCCGATATCGGATGGTGAACGAGAAATCCCCCGCGTCGGGGTTGAAGGCCGTCGTGTTCGGGACCAGGTCGACGTGGCCAGGGATCTCGGTCTGCTCGGACGGCAAATGAGTGGCGAAGCGTTGGGCGGTAGCGCCGTCGAACAGAACGCCCGACGTGACCTCCGACCCGATGGTGCCGTAGCGCCCGCCCCCACTGCTGTCGGTCAAGACCGTGGAACCCAGTGACTCGTCCATGCTGTAGAAGGCGACGATGCCGGTGGCTATGGCCGCCGCGGGTGGGGCAACGAGGACCATCCCGCCAAGGCTGCCCGCAAGAGCGAGAACCAGTACCCCGAGGCCGGGCCCCAAGCGGCGCCCCTCAGGACGCCCGGCACGAATCGGCACGCCCGGCACCTGCCTCACCCCGCACCTCACCAATCGTCGACGACTCACGATCCTCGTCCCCGGGACGGGAGAAGGCATCCCCCGTTCGGGGGGCTCTCGCCTGGTCAGAACTGGTTTCACGACGCGATGCCTCGGCGATCGCTAGCGTCGGGCTCTGCAAGGGCTGCCTATCGACGGGAATGCGCATGGACAACGACCTGGTCGACCAGGTGATCGACGCCGCGGCGCGGGTGATCGCGAGCGGGGCGATCTCCACGAATGGCCACGGCAACGTCAGCATCCGGGTGCCGGGCGCGGAGGAGATCTATTTCACAGCCGCTCCGTCGTTGCACAACCACCCTCGCGAAGCCGTCGTTCGCATCGGACTGGATGGGACCCTGCTCGAGGGCAACCTGCCGCCGATCCAAGGCGCGGTCGTTGCGATGCACACAGCGATGTACGCCGACCGGGCCGAGGTGGGGTGCGTGCTGCACACGCACTCGCCGTACGCCACGGCCTTTGCCGTGGCTCACCGTCCGATCGGCTGCTGGAACGAGGCCTTGGCGATGTTCGGGCTGCCCACTGGCGTCCCGGTCGCCGGATACGGCCCCCGGGGATCCGACGAGGCGGTGGCCAACATCCGGTCCGCCGTTGTGCCAGGAGTGCCAGCCGTACTTCTGGCGAACCACGGGGTGCTGGTGTTCCACCGCAATGTCGACCTGGCGAGTCTCACCGGTGGGATTATCGAGGAAGCGGCCCAAGCCGGCATCAATGCGGGCAGCCTCGGCGGCCCTGTGGAGATCCCGCAAGCCCTGCGTGCTGCAGCGCTGCAGCGCGCCATGACGTTTGACCGTGAGGGCATCCAGCGCGCCTAGCGCGGCCAGGTCAGAGCTTGTAGTCCTCCAACAGCCGTCGGCCGATGATCATCTTCTGGATGTCGGCCGTGCCCTCACCGATGAGCAACATCGGGGCCTCGCGATAGAGGCGCTCGATCTCGTACTCCTTGGAGTAGCCGTAGCCACCGTGGATCCGGAAGGAGTCCTCGACGACCTCCTTGCAGTACTCACTTGCGAGGTACTTGGCCATGCCGGCCTCAATGTCATTGCGCTCGCCGGAGTCCTTCTTGCGCGCAGCCATCACCATCATCTGGTGCGCAGCCTCAACCTTGGTCGCCATCTCAGCGAGCCGAAACAGCACAGCCTGGTGCTCCGCGATCGGTTTGCCGAACGTCGACCGTTGCTGGGCATAGGAAATCCCTAGCTCGAACGCTCGCTGCGCCACCCCGCAGGCGCGCGCCGCCACGTTGACTCGGCCCACCTCGACGCCATCCATCATCTGGTAGAAACCGCGGCCGGGCGCTCCCCCAAGTACCGCGTCGGCGTCGAGCCGCAGCCCCGTCATCACCAGCTCCGTGGTGTCCACGCCCTTGTAGCCCATCTTGTCGATCTTCCCCGGGATCGTCAGCCCCGGGCACACCTCACCGAAGCCCGCCGGCTTCTCGACGAGGAAGGTCGTCATGTTCCGATAGACCGAGTCCGAACCCTCGTCGGTCTTCATGAGGACCGCTACCAGGGTTGATGTACCCCCATTGGTGAGCCACATCTTCTGGCCGTCCAGGACGTACGACTCCCCGTCACGCACGGCTTTGCTCGTGATGGCGGCAACGTCGGATCCGCAGCCGGGCTCGGACATCGAGAACGCACCGCGCACCTCGCCGGCCGCCATCCGCGGCAGGAAATGCTGCTTCTGCTCCTCAGTCCCGTGCTGCTTCAGCATGTAGGCGACGATGAAGTGGGTGTTGATGATGCCACTGACGCTCATCCAGCCTCGGGCGATCTCCTCGACGCACAGGGCGTACGTCAGCAGCGACTCGCCCAGCCCGCCGTACTCCTCGGGGATCATCAACCCGAAGACGCCCATCTCCTTGAGCCCCTCGACGATCTCCGTCGGATAGGTGTCAGAGTGCTCGAGCTCCTGGGCATTCGGGATGACCTCGGCATTGACGAAATCCTTGACGGTCTTGAGGATCTCGCGTTGCAGATCCGTCAGTCCCTCGGTGTGCGCAAGGCGCCCCATGGCGTACGTCGCTCCTTCGTCGGCGGCCCGTGCGAGCCGGTTCACGCGATCGTACGTGCCCCCTCAGGGCGTCGCGCGCCCGCGCTTTGCTGTGGACAACTCCGTGCTGTGGATGACGGGCCCGGTTCTGGGGGAGGCGCTTCCTAGCGTCGGCTCCCCCAACACCTAAGGAGGTCGCATGACAACCACGG
The DNA here is from genome assembly GCA_031430645.1 of Actinomycetes bacterium. Classification (GTDB taxonomy): domain Bacteria; phylum Actinomycetota; class Actinomycetes; order DATJPE01; family DATJPE01; genus JANPBY01. Next base: position 2,871 of record JANPBY010000049.1, on the reverse strand, counting down.
ATCCGCAGATCGCCGCCTGGCTCGACCAGATGGACCAGCTGGTGACCCAAAACATCCGGCAGCACGGTGTTCACCTCGAGCACGTCCTTGGCACACGCGAGGCGAGCGCGCATCCCTCACCTACACCGTCGGCCTGTTCGGGCTGCGGCATCCCGAGTTCTTGCTCTTGGGAATCCACCACGATTATGCCTTCGAGATGCTCAACGAGCTGGCCGGCGAGGTTCGCGAGGGGCGACACCTTGTGCCCGGCGAGCTCATCACCTTCTCGCAGCTGGAGCACCGCGTCACGGTCGAGGAGTCACCGAACCCTGGGGCGATCGTCTTCGGAGCCAACAGGCACTACCAGCGCCCCGACGAGGCCTCGGTCCCGGTCCTCCAGCTCACCTGGGACGACCCTGCAGGTCGGTTCCCCTGGGACGACGGCTACTCGCTCCCCGCCTGGGTCCAGCCGCGCCCGGGAACGTTCACGGCATGAAGTCCCACAACCGGGTATTGCCCAAGCGCATCCCAGTTCGATACCGTTTTGGGATGCGCCGTCAGATCGCCGTACGCCTACCCGAGGACCTGGTGGACTTCGTCGACGAGCAAGTGGTCGCCGGGAGGGGTTCCAGCCGCGCCGCTGTTGTGGCTCGCGCTCTCGAACGAGAGCGCCGCCGAGTGTTGGACGAGCGAGACATCGTGAAACTGATCGAGCACGGCGATGACGAGGACATGCTGGCCTTGGCCCAGTGGTCGGCACAGCAAGCGCGGCCGGAGCTGGACTGATGCGACCGATCTACCTCGTCCGACTCGACAAGACCCGCCCAGCGGTTGTCCTCACCAGAGAGTCCGTACGCCCACGCCTGCGCAAGGTCACCGTCGCACCCGTCACGAGCAGGGTGCTCGGCCTGGCGACAGAGGTCCCGGTCGGTCGCATGAACGGTCTCGACGAGGAGTCGGTGATCAGTTGCGACAACCTCCTGACCATTCCCGCCGATGAGCTCGGGCGGGTGGTCGGCTATCTGCTGGCCGAGCAGGAGCCATTGCTCGCGCGAGCAATCATGCACGCGTTCAACCTTGAGCTGGAGCCGCGCTGACTCTTGCCGCGGACTACTCGGGGGGTGTGAAGGCCTCCGTGCGGCTCATCGCGGCGGCGCGGCCCTTGGCGGCGATGACGAGCGCCATCTTGCGCGACGCCTCGTCGATCATCTCGTCGCCGAGCATCGCCGCGCCGCGGGCGCCACCGGCGGAGGACGTGTAGTAGTCGTAGGCATCCAGGATCAGCTCGGCGTGGTCGTAGTCCTCCTGGCGTGGGGAGTACGTCTCGTTGGCCGCCTCGATCTGGCCCGGGTGCAGGGCCCACTTCCCGTCAAAGCCCAGGGCGGCCGACCGACCGGCGACACGCGTGAAACCTTCGACGTCGCGGATCTGCAGGTACGGCCCGTCGATGGCCTGTTTCTCGTTGGCCCGGGCGGCCATCAGAATTGACATCAGGATGTGGTGATAGGCGTCACCGACGTCATAGCCCGGCGGCTGCTCCCCCACGACGAGCGACTTCATGTTGATGCTGGCCATGAAGTCGGCCGGCCCGAAGATGATCGCCTCCACACGCGGCGACGCCTTGGCGATCGCGTCCACCTCGATCAGCCCTCGCGCGTTCTCGATCTGCGCCTCAATGCCGATCCGCCCGACCTCGTAGCCCATCGTCTTCTCGATCTGGGTGAGCAGCAGGTCGAGGGCGACGACCTGTTGGGCGGTCTGCACCTTGGGCAACATGATGCAGTCCAGATTGGCCCCGGCGCCTTCCACCACCTGGATCACGTCGCGGTAGGTCCAGTGCGTCGTCCAGTCGTTGACCCGTACGACTCGGGTCTTGTCGCCCCAGCCCCCCTCGTTGAGGGCGGCGACAATCGTGCCGCGCGCCTCGGGCTTGGCGAGAGGGGCGCAGGCGTCCTCTAGGTCGAGGAACACCTGGTCCGCGGGCAGACCCCTTGCCTTGTCGATCATCTTCAGGCTGCTGCCCGGGACGGCCAAGCAGGAACGACGGGGACGAAGCGGACGGTCGGCCATGCGGGGCACCGTATCCGGAATTGGTGAATAGACCTCAGCCGGGGGGCTCCGGCTCCGGTCCCTCCGAGCCCTGGGCCCGGATGACCAGGGCGATCCCGGCGAGCATCAGGGCGACAGCGGGGAGGACAGCGAGCGGCGGCTCTTGTCCCACGAGCAACGCCGCGATGATGATCGAGCCTGGCACCTCAAGGAGGATCGCTAAGGACACGACAGTGGGCGAGGTCGTCCGCAGCACCACGTTGGCGAGGGTGTGCCCGAGCAGTTGGGCGAGGATCGTGAGCACGACGATGCGGCCCCAGTCCGCGCCGGAGTATCCAGTGAAGGGCGCCCCAGCCACGACACAGCAGAGCGCGAGCAGGACCGAGCAGGTCGAGTAGCAGAGCAAGGTGTACGGGCTGGTGCTCACCGTCCGCCGGACCTCGGCCCCGACGGTGACGTACGCCGCCGCCGCCATCCCGCCGACCAGCGCGAGGAGGTCACCCAGGAGTACATCGCCACCGCGGCCGGCGTCCACCCCAGTGAGCAGCAGCACTCCGCCGAAGGCGATCGCGATTCCGAGCCAAGCCAGCCCGGGAATCTGCTGGCCGCGGCATCGGGCGAAGACGACGACCCACACGGGCTGGAGACAGACCAAGGCCATGGACGAGGCGACCGAGGTGAGGCGCAGGGACGGGAGCCAGGTCGCGAAGTGCAGTGCGAGGAATCCGCCAGCGAGGAGGGACAGCCGCAACTCTCGTCTGCTCAACCGTGCCAGTTCCACCCGACGGGCCGGCCGCGAAGCGACGTACCCCGCGATCGCCAACGCTCCCAGAGCGTTGCGCC
>JANPBY010000048.1:0-11540 GCA_031430645.1 Actinomycetes bacterium | reverse complement strand
CCCCTCCCCCGCAACCCCCGCCGAGTGTGACGTTTTGTACCCCACACGCCGCGTGTCGCGTACGCAACGTCACACACAGCGGGGGTGGCCGAGGGCTTCGAGGAGTACGACGCTGCGCGGGGACATCCAGACGAGCTCGCCGGGGAGGTCTGTACGGTCGGACGACGCCGGTTGCTCATGCGCTGTGTCGAGCAGCGACCGGTAGCCCGTGGCCCAAGGCGTCCCAGGGAGATGGAACGCCATCGGTTCGCTGCCCGCGTGCAGCAGGAGCAGGAAGGACGCCCCGGTGATGGGTTCACCCCGGGCGGTCCGTGCCTTGATGCCGTCGCCGCCGACGTACATCCCGAGGGCGCGGGCGTGTGGCTCCCACCAGTCGGCGTCTGTGAGTTCCGAGCCGTCCGGGCCGAACCAGGCCAGGTCCTTGGCGCCGCCCTCGGTCGACGGTCGGCCTTCGAAGAAGTGGCGGTGGCGCAGCGCGGGGTTGTCCCGTCGAATGCCGAGGACAAGACGGGCAAACTCGAGCAAGTCGACCTGCCACGGCGCAAGGGACCAGTCGACCCAGGAGATCTCGTTGTCCTGGCAGTAGGCGTTGTTGCTGCCGCGCTGGGTGCGCCCCATCTCATCCCCGGCCATCAGCATGGGGACACCGGTCGACAGCAACAGCGTCGCCAGCATGCTGCGTAGGGTTCGGCGGCGCTCGGCCTGAACGACCTCGTCGTCGGTCTCGCCCTCGACCCCGTGGTTCCACGAGCGGTTGTTGTCGGTCCCGTCGCGGTTGTCCTCGCCGTTGGCCTCGTTGTGCTTGTCGTTGTAGGTGACCAGGTCGCGCATCGTGAACCCGTCGTGGGCGGTGACGAAGTTCACCGAGGAAAACGGTCGTCGGCCGTCATCGGCATAGAGATCCGAGGATCCCGACAGGCGGTAGCCGAGTCCACGCAGCTCGCCCGTCGAACCGCGCCAGAAGTCGCGGACGGTGTCGCGGTACTGGTCGTTCCATTCCGACCACAGGGGAGGGAACTCGCCAACCTGGTAACCGCCGTCGCCGACGTCCCAGGGTTCAGCGATGAGCTTCACCTGTGACAGCACGGGATCCTGCTGAATGGTGGTGAGGAACCCGCTCAACATGTCGACGTCGTGCAGAGACCGGGCCAGGGCCGATGCCAGGTCGAAGCGGAAGCCGTCGACGTGCATCTCCTGGACCCAATACCGCAACGAGTCCATGACGAGCTGGAGCACGTGGGGGTGGGAGAGGTCGAGAGTGTTGCCGCAGCCGGTGTAGTCGGCGTAGCCGCGGCGGTCGCCGGCGAGCTTGTAGTACGACTCGTTCCCTAAGCCCCGAAAAGCGAGTGTTGGCCCCCCGGCCCCGCCCTCGGCCGTGTGGTTGTAGACGACGTCGAGGATGACCTCGAGCCCGGCGGCGTGCAGGGTCTTGACCATCGACTTGAACTCGTTGACCTGACCGCCCAGCGAACCGCTGGAGGAATACACCGCCTCCGGAGCGAAATAGCCGAGGGAGTTGTAGCCCCAGTAGTTCACGTGCCCCTCTCGGGCGAGGTGCTCTTCGGTGATGAAGTGGTGAACCGGCAACAGCTCGATCGCCGTGACGCCCAACCAGGCGAGATGGTTGACCACCGCGGGGTGGGCGAGGCCCGCGTAGGTGCCGCGCTGGTGTTCGGGCACGTCGGGGTGCCGCATCGTGAGGCCGCGCACGTGGGCCTCGTAGATGATCGTGTCGTCCCACTCGGTGCGGGGGGCTGCGTCGTCGCCCCAGTCGAAGTCGTCACGGACCACGACCGATCGGGGGACGAATGGTGCGGAGTCGCGGTCGTCGCGGATGTCGGGCGACCCGCCAAGGACGTGACCGAAGACGGCAGCGTCGTAGGTCAGGCGCCCGTCCACAGCTCGCGCGTACGGGTCGGCCAGGAGCTTGGCCGGGTTGAACCGCTGGCCGGCCGCAGGGTTCCACGGCCCATGGACCCGGAAGCCGTACCGCTGGCCCGCACGCACACCTGGGAGATAGCCATGCCAGGTGTGGAAGGTCTGTTCGTCGAGTGGGATCCGCTCCTCAGCGCCCTCGTCATCGAACAGACAGATCTCGACGCGTTCGGCCTGGCTGGCCCACAGGGCGACATTGACGCCTTCATCGTCGACCGTGACTCCCAGCGGAGCCCATCGGCCTGGCCATGGCCGAGCAGGGGCCGCACCCGACCCCGGCACTTCTGCTGACACGTCTTGGTGCTCAATCACCTGCCCATCCTGCCGGAGTCGGGTGCCCGCAGCCCGCCGACTACGCTGCACGGCGTGAACACGGCCAGCACCGAGTCGGTAGCGATGAATGAGCACGTACGTCTGGAGATCTCCGACGGAGTCGGCACGATCCGGCTCGATCGCCCGCCCATGAACGCGCTTTCGGTACTCGTGCAATCCGGGATCAAGGCCGCGGCCAGCGAGGCGACCGACCGCAAGGACGTCCGCGCGGTCGTGGTCTACGGCGGACCGAAGGTCTTTGCAGCCGGGGCGGACGTCAAGGAGATGGTCGGCTGGGACTACCAAGAGGCGGTCGATCGTTCGGTCGCCCTTCAGTCGGCGTTCACCGCCGTGGCACGCATTCCCAAACCGACCATCGCTGCCGTCACGGGCTATGCCCTCGGCGGCGGATGCGAGCTCGCCCTGTGCTGCGACCTACGCATCGTCGGTGACAACGCCAAGCTCGGCCAACCGGAGATCCTGCTCGGCATCATCCCGGGGGCCGGGGGCACCCAGCGGCTCCCGCGGCTGGTGGGACCGGCCCGGGCCAAGGAGCTGATCTTCACGGGCCGCTTCGTCGGTGCCGAAGAAGCGCTTCGCATCGGTCTCGCCGACAAGGTCGTCGCCCCCGACGACGTCTATACCGAGGCGATGGCGCTGGCCCGACAGCTCGCCGCCGGACCGCCGTACGCCCTCCAAGCCGCGAAGGAGGCCGTCGACCGCGGGCTCGAGGTCGACCTCGACACCGGGCTCGCGATCGAACGCGCGCAGTTCACTGCCTTGTTCGCCACCGAAGATCGTGCGACGGGCATGGCGTCCTTCGTCGAGCACGGGCCGGGCAAGGCCGATTTCGTGGGGCGCTGACGCCACCCGTGACAGCGACACCCGAGCAAGTGCGGGCGGCCTACGACGACCCCAAGCTCGCCAACGTGCTCTATCACGACTGGGAAGCCTCGACCTACGACGACAAGTGGTCGATCTCTTATGACCAGCGGTGCATCGACTACGCGAGCGAGCGGTTCATCCACGTCGCGGGCGCTGACGGGTGGCCGTACGTCCGCGCCCTCGAGCTCGGGTGCGGCACTGGCTTCTTTCTCCTCAACCTCAAGCAGGCGGGGGTGCTCGACGAGGGGCACGTGACAGACATCAGCCCGGGGATGGTGGCGGCAGCGGAGCGCAACGCCGAGTCGCTGGGCTTCTCCGTCGAGGGTCGTGTCGCGGATGCAGAGGCGCTGCCTTACGAAGACGCGACCTTTGACCTGGTGGTCGGGCACGCGGTGCTGCACCACATCCCCGATGTCGAGCTGGCGCTGCGCGAGGTGCTGCGGGTCCTCAAGCCCGGCGGTCGCTTTGTCTTCGCGGGTGAGCCGACGCAGCGCGGCGACTGGGTCGCGCGCAAGCTGTCACGGGCGACCTGGTGGGCGGCGACGCGGGCGACGCGAGTAGGGCCGCTGCGGGAGAGGTACGGCCGTACGGACGCCGAGCTCGAGGCATCATCGGCGGCAGCAGCCCTTGAGGCGGTCGTCGACATCCACACCTTCGACCCGGATGCTTTGGCCCGGCTGTGCTTGCGCGCCGGGGCGGTGGACGTGCGAACAGTCACTGAGGAGCTGACAGCGTCGTGGTTCGGGTGGCCGGTGCGCACGTTTGAGGCAGCCGTCCGGCCGGGTTCGCTGGGCTGGAACTGGGCGATGTTCGCCTATCAGGGCTGGCTGCGGCTCTCGGCGCTTGACGAGAAGGTGTTGAGCAAGGTCGTGCCGGACGAGCTCTTCTACAACGTCTGTGTGACCGGCACCAAGCCGTAGACAATGCCGTCGGCACCTGCCTCCCGGGGTAGCCTCCGGCCTGTGTTCCGACGTGTTCGACGGCTTCCGCCCCGAGACTCGCGGCAGGCTCAATTTCTGACCTGGTCCAGCCTGCGATGGGTCGTCCGCAACCGGGCGTGGTCCGGCTTCTACCTCGTGCGGTACTGGCGGTTCTTACTGCTACGCCTTCGGAACCCGCACATCGTCACCGAGGGCTTCGTCTTCATCGGGCGCCGCGTCGAGCTCTATGCCCGGCCGGGGTATGGCCGGCTTGTGCTCGGTCGGTGGGTGCACCTGGGCGACGAGAACCGACTCCGTGCACATGAGGGCACGCTGCGAGTCGGCGACAAGGTGGTCCTAGGTCGCGACAACACGGTGAACTGCTACCTCGACATCGAGATCGGCGACACCACGATCATCGCGGACTGGGTGTATGTCTGCGATTTCGACCACGTCTACGAAGACGTCACGGTGCCCATCAAGGACCAGGGCATCGTGAAGTCGCCGGTCCGGATCGGGCCGGACTGCTGGATCGGCACCAAGGCAACGGTGCTCCGGGGATCGATCGTAGGGGAGGGCTGCGTGCTTGCGGCACATACGGTGGTGCGCGGGGACATACCTCCGTACTCGATCGTCGGCGGTATCCCCGGCAAGGTCCTCAAGGATCGTCGCGAGGTCTATGCAGCGACCGAGTCCAAGCGCATCGCCCTCGCCGACATCGCGGCCAAAACAGCCCGCGCCGCGGCCCACGGGCGCGCATAAGGTCGGGGAATGCGAGCGATCGGGATCATCGGCGGGATGTCCTGGGAGTCGACGGCTCTCTATTACCGGCTGCTGAATGAGCGGGTGAGGGACCGGGATTTGTCTGATGCCTTCCGGCAGCCGGTGGTCCTGCTGCACTCGATCGACTTCGCCGAGATGGTCCCGCTTCAGCGATCAGGCGACTGGGAGGCCGCTGGCGCAGTCTTGGCGGCGGCGGCTCAAGGCCTGGTGGCGTCCGGGGCTGCGGTCATCGGCATCGCGGCCAACACCATGCATATCGTCGCGCAAGCTGTGGCAGCGGTCCTGCCGGAGGACGTCGCGCTCGTCCATCTCGTCGACGCTACGGCCGAGGTCTGTATCGCAGGCGGTTTCAAGGGAGTCGGGTTGCTCGGTACGGCGTACACGATGGAGGCGCCGTTCTACTCCGACGGGCTACGTGCCCATGGGCTCGAGGTGTCGACCCCGTCGCCGGAGGACCGGGCTGAGGTGCATCGCATCGTCTATGACGAACTCGTGCGAGGCGCCGTGGCTGAAGCCTCACGGCAGACCTTCGCCCGGGTGATCGCTGACCTAGCCGCTGCTGGTTGCGAGGCGGTTCTCTTGGCCTGCACGGAGTTCGGGTTGTTGGACCTCGCCGAGCTCACTGACCTGCCCCTGGTCGACACGACAGAGGTACACGTCGGCGCCCTGCTCGCCGCAGCCCGGACGCCGCCCTCAGCACAGCTTATATGAGGGGTTTCGCTGCTCCTCTCACGAGCCCGACGCCGACGATGACGTGGTGACTCTGGAGCCGGGCGTCCACCGCGTCGACCTCAGCACGGCGGTCTCCCTTCCGTTCGTGGAGTGGGGCGATCGGTCAGGCCCCGCAATTCTTCTCTTGCACGCGTGGGGTGAGTCACTGCGGTCCTTCGACCGGCTGACAACGATGCTGCCTCATTCCTGGCACGTGGTGGCGATGGACCAGCGGGGCCATGGCGACGCTGACAAGCCCGCTACGGGGTACGACCTCGAGTCACTCGGAGCGGACGTCGAGGCGTTCATGGACGCGATCGGCCTGTCGTCCGCCGTTCTCGTGGGTTCCTCGAGTGGCGGATACCTAGCTCAGCAAGTCGCCGTCCACAGCCCTGACCGGGCGGCGGCGCTCGTCCTCATCGGCTCACCGCGGAGCCTGCAAGGCCGACCGCAGTTCGCTGACGAGCTCGACCAGCTCACCGACCCCGTCGACGAGGCCTGGGCCAGGCAGTTCCTCGCGGGCTTCCGGCTCTGCCACGAGGTGCCTGGGTGGTACTACGAGGACCGGGTCCGCGAGGCCGCACGCATCCCGGCCGACGTGTGGCGGAGCAGCCTCGCCGGGCTGGCTGCGGCACGGCCACCGACCGAGACGGGGACGATCTCGGCTCCGACCCTGATCCTTTGGGGCGACCGCGACGAGTTGCTCGGCAGAGAGGATCAGGTGGCCCTCGCGACCGAGATCTCGGGTTCACGCTTCATCGTGTACGAGGGCGTCGGCCACCTCGTCCTCTGGGAACAACCGGAACGAGTCGCCGCGGATGTGATCGCCTTCGTGGAGGGCATCCGGGTCTGACGTCCATCGGGGCAGTGGGGCGGCGGCTCGGCGAGTGGTGGGAAACGGCCCGGTCTGAGGCTCGCAACCGGGCAGTTTCCGGGCATCCGATCCGGGTCAGCGATCGGCCAGGAGGTTGCCGTCTCGCACGACCAGCCGGAGCGGCTGCCCAACGCGCAGTCCCAGGTCGGCTTGCAGGGTGCGCTCTTCGCGTACGGCACGGGCGTAGACCTCCACGGTCCGCGCGGCGATGCCTTCCCACGTGTAGTCGCGCGCGAGCACCGCTCGGGCAGCACGCGCAATCCGGCGCGCCAGCACCTCGTCGGAGAGCAGGGCTGTCACGGCATCTGCGAGGCCAGCCCGGTCGTCGGGGGTGAAGCGCAGCCCGGTGATGCCATGCTCAACGAACTCCCGGAGGCCGCCGGTGTTACCCACCACCAGTGGGGTGCCAGCGGCGGCAGCCTCCAGGGCGACCAACCCGAACGGTTCATAGATCGAGGGGACCACCGCGACGTCGGCAGCGGCGGCGAGCACCGCGAGGTCCTCGGGCGGCACCCAGCCGAGGAATGTCGCCGAGCGGCCGAGCCGCAGTCGCTTCGCATGGGCGCGCAGCTCCGCGCCCTGGGAACCGTCGCCGGCGACGACCAGCCGGAGGCCGGGGTGCCTTCGGCGAAGCCGGGGCAGCGCGTCGAGCAGGGTGTGGCAGCCCTTCTCCCATTCGAGGCGCCCGGTGAAGACGAGCAACGGGCCGTCGGAGCCGTACGTCTTCCGGGCCGCGGCGACCGCCTCGGGCGGCACCGACCACCGGCCGAGGTCGATCCCGTTGGGGATCACGTCGACAGAGTCCGGCGGCAGGTCGAAGAGCCGCGTCACCTCCCAACGCATGTGTGACGAGCAGGTGATGACGCGGCGCGCCTCAAAGGTGAGCCACCACTCGACGGTGTGCACGGCTTTGCTCAGCGGCGTCGGCAGCCACCCCTGGTGCCGGCCGGCTTCGGTGGCGTGGACGGTCGCGACCAACGGGATTCCGTAGGCCTCCTTCACCGCGGTTGTGGTGTGCGCGACGAGCCAGTCGTGCCCGTGCACGACTTCGGGTCGAAGCTCCTCGGCGACGCGCAGCGCGGCGCGGGTCAGGGCGTGCTCGAAGGCCATGACCCAGGCGAGCAGGTCGCTCATGGGCAGAGCGGGCGGGTCGGGCGCGACCCGGACGACGCGCACGCCGTTCACGATCGAGTCCGCAGGCGCTCCCTCGACGGCCTGGGTGACGACGGCCACCACGTGGCCGGCTGCGGCCTGCGCTTCGGCCAAGGCATGCACATGGCGCCCCAGGCCGCCATAGACGAGCGGGGGGTACTCCCAGGAGAGGACGAGGATGCGCATCGCGGTCGAAGGTTACGTGAGCAGCCGGGCGTCGAGGTGCCCGAATGGCCCGTCGGTCAGTCGCTGGCGTTCGGCCAGCCGTACGGCCGCCGGCCGGTCGCCCGAGGTGACCCGCCGGGCGAGCGCATCGAAGGCGGCCCGATGGCCAGCCGCGCGTTCACGGGCGTAGCCGACTGCGCTGTCGTGGCTCACCATGAAGGGCCAGTCGCTGGCCAGGGTCAGCAGGGCGTTGCGGGCGAGCTGGTCGAGGTCGGGGCGGCGTCCGTCCTCGGCGAGCGGCTTGGCGCTGTCCACGAGGTCGAGGAGCCGGTGCTGCACCTCGGCGTTGGAGGCGACGAGGTCGGACACCGCAGCCCCGTCCCACACCCGCCAGTCCTTGCCCGACCCCCACGAACCCGGCCCGGGGTCCACCCGTCCGGCCACGTGCCCGGCGTCGATGGCACCGGTCAGCGTCGTCAGCCGTACGCCGGCTGCCGGCAGGTCCCGCAACACCCGTTCGAGGAACTGCGGCCCCTCGTGCCACCAGTGCCCGAACAGCTCGGTGTCGTAGGCGACGACGACGACTCCGGGTCGTCCGTCGCGTGCGGCCCGGTGGGCCTCCAACCGCCGACGGACGGTCTCGACGAAGTCAGCGGCGTCCTGCTCGACCGCCGCCTGGGCGCGGTCCGAGTCGTAGGGCGCCTTGTTTTCTGGAGTCGTGCGAGTCGAGGTCACTCGCGAGAGCCGGAAGCCGGAGTCCGGGTCGAAGGAGTGGAAGTCGCGGTACCAGGGGCCGCCGGGGTAGCCGCGGCGCGGGGACCAGACGCGGTAGGTCACCTCGAGGTCGCGGCCGAAGGCCACGACGTCGCTGTCGCCGAGGGTCCAGGCATCGGCGGTGCTGGCGTGGGCGCCGAGCAGGGTGGGCCCGTCGACGAGCAGGTGACTGACGCCGGCGGAGGAATAGAGGTCCTCGAGCCCCGGTCGGTAGCCGCACTCGGGAGCCCAGATGCCTCGTGGCCTGCTTCCGAGCCGGAGCTGCGCGTCGTCGAGGCCCGTGCCCAGTGCAAAGCGGGCCACCCTCGGGTCCAGGAGCGGTTGGAAGGGGTGTGTGGCCGGGCCGCCGAGCAGCTCCACGACGCCGGTGTCGAGGAGTGGGCGCAACACCGCCGACGCACCGCTGCTCCACGTCGCCTCAAAGAGGTCCAGCGCCGTCGTCGCTGCGCGGACCTCCTGCCGCCCCAGCTCTCCTGCTGTCCCCGGGCTGGTCGCCAGGTCCTCGGCCCGCGTGCGCCAGAAGCCGAGCCAGGTGTGGAACTCCCGTAGGGCAAAGGGGTCGTCCAGCTGGGCTGCGAGCACCGGCGTCAACCCAAGAGTGAGCAGGTCTCGTCGCCCTTCGGAGGCCAACCGCCCGAGCAACTCCATGAGCGGCAGATAGGACGACGCCCAGGCCTGGTGGAGCCATTCCTCGCCGACCGGCCAGGCCCCGTGATGTAGCAGCCAGGGGAGGTGAGAGTGCAGGACGATGCAGCAGGTTCCGACCGGCTCGTCGTTCACAGCCCCGCCTCGGTTGCTGGCTTTCGGGCGACGACCAGGAGGTCGAGGGAGGTCTCGACATCTTCTGGCGTGAGCACGAAGTCCTCGGCCGTCAACGACCGGACGAGCCGGACCAGGTCGTCGGGCCAGGTCTCGTGCGGCTGCGCGAGCTGAGCTGCGACCACAGAGCCGTGGTCCGCTTCCCAGTCCGAGAGTCGCGGTCCGTTCCTGAGGCCGAGCAGCTCGGGGTCCGTCAGACCGGCTCTGGTCACGAGGTCGACCAGCTCGTCGGCGTCGAACTCGTTGCTGTGAAACGGGTTCAGCGGCCTCTCCCCGCGCCCGACCCCGGGGGAGAAGGTGAGTCGGTTCGGCGTTGACAGGGCGACCCACCCGCCGGGTCGGGTGACCCGCGCGCACTCGGCGACGAAGCCGGGCTGGTCCCAGAGGTGCTCGACCACCTGGAGGCTGACTACCGCTCCGACAGTGGCGTCACCGAATGGCACAGCCACGAGGTTGCCCTGGACTGTTGCTATGCCCGGGTACGCCTGCCGCGCGTGCGCCAGCGTAAGGAAGTCGTAGTCCAGCCCGACGACCGTGCCACCGGTCGAGTGGCCGAGCAGAGCGGAGCCGTACCCCTCACCACACCCCGCGTCGAGAACTCTTCTTGTCACCGCGGTCAGGCGCTCGGCCAGCGTGAGGTAGACGATCTCGTGTCGTCTGAACCAGTAGTTCTCGTGCCAGATGTCGGGGAGGGTTCGCTCGCCAGTGAGAGCCATGACACGTCTCTGACCTGCGGAAATAGTCATTCTATCGAGGCCCAGCCGATGTCAATGCGTTATGCACAGTGCTCCTTGTGTTGATAACCTGATGGGAAGAAGCGCGCCCTCGCAAGAGCATCGGAGTTCAAGTGCAGCCTATGACCGGCGGGTTCGCGCCCTGGATGGAGGACTGGGAACTACACCTCCGTTCTGGGCATGTCACCGAGAGCACGCGCACCGTGTACCTGCGGGCCGCGAACCAGTTCGTCGCGTTCATCCACGCCGAGCACCCTGATGTCACCGAGCCCGGTCAGGTGACCCGGCGCCACATCGAGGGATGGCTCCGATCCATGACCGAGTCGGGACTCAGCCCGGCGACGCGATCGGTGCGCCTCAAAGCACTGGGACTGTGGTTCCGATGGCTCCAGGCCGAGGGAGACGCCGGAGTCACGCAGAACCCCGTGGACGGAGTACCGCGACCTCGCGTCGAACCGCCCCTAGTCGAAATCCCGCCCGACGCTGAGATCCGGGCCATCTTGGCCACGGCAACCGGGTCATCCTTTCTCGATCGCCGAGACACGGCCCTCATTCGCCTCCTAGCCGACGCGGGGCTGCGTCGAAGCGAAGCGATCGGACTGGATCTCACCGACGTCGATGTCGCGGTCGGCGAGGCGCTGGTCCGGCGCTCGAAGGGTGGCCGCAGCCGCAGGGTCGCGGTGTCACCAAAGACCGCCCTCGCGCTCTCCCGGTTGCTCAGAGTGCGAGCGCGCCATCCGGGGGCGCCAACAACCGACGCACTGTTCCTGTCCACCCGCGCCGACGGTTCAGGGGACTACCGACTGAGCGGCGGCGGTGTTGCCGAGATGCTTCGCCGCCGATGCGGGGCGGCCGGGGTCGCTGACATCCACCCACACCAACTTCGGCATGCCGCCACCCATGCGCTGCTAGACGCTGGCGCCTCGGAACAGGACGTTGAGCGCCTCATGGGTTGGACAGGCGGAACGATGGTCCGCAGATATGGCTCGGCTCTGGCCGATGAACGAGCCCGCAGTACCGCCCGGCGGCTTGCGACGGGAGACCGTCTCTGACTAACCCTGACTTTGTCAGCGAACCGGTTTCCGGCCTCGACTCCGCCGGGGTCAGACTCGGGCCGCCTCTCCACCAGGGACGCCAAACACCCTGCGAGCCCCGAGTTCCGTGAGGCGCGGGGCTCAGCCCGCGGGCTGGGACCTGGAGCCCCTTAGGGGTGATCCCCGCACCGACAGTTTCCGTCGTACGGTGACGGCATGACGAGCCCTGGGCAAACCCCGATCATGCCCCGCGATACGAACGGCGCCTCGGCCGAGTACGTTGCCGCCCTCGCCGCCGCTGTGAAAGAAGTCGATTCGGCTCCCGGAGGCGTAAAGGTGATCAAGCGTGCGGTGGACTGCCGGTGCGGGGGTTCGTGCGGACACCGTGTGGGTGCTGTCCTGGTGACGAAGGCAGGTCTCCTGTGGTGGGGGCGCTTTGCGG
>JANPBY010000047.1:0-1665 GCA_031430645.1 Actinomycetes bacterium | reverse complement strand
GACGTGGCGGACGCGTTCCAATCGACAGGCGCCGATGTGGTGTTCGGCGACGTGGTGCTCGTGCGCCCCGACGACCTGCAAACCGTCGTCCGGTTCTATCGCTCGGCCGGGTTCACCCGCGATCGCCTTGCACGCGGCTTCATGCCGGCCCATCCGTCGATGTTCGTCCGCCGGTCGCTGTTCGAGCGATTCGGTGGCTTCGACGTGGGGTACCGGATCGCGGGCGACTTTGCCTGGACTGCAAAGGTGCTGGGGAGCCCGAAAGTGAAGTTCGCGTACCTGCCGAGGGTGCTCGTGCGGATGCGCCATGGTGGTGCAAGCACTCAAGGTCTGATGAGCACCTGGCGGATCACTCGCGAAATCCGCCGCGCGTGCCGCGAGGCCGGAATCCCGACGAGCTACCCGCGGCTCCTGTCTCGGTTTCCGGAAAAAATCCTCGAATATTGGAAGCGGCCGCCCGGTCTTCGATGACGAGGGCCCGGTGCCCGGGCCTGGGCGACGCTCGAGTCAACCATTCTGCCGCCTGAACGTTAGAGGCTTCGTGACCGGCCGCACACACCCGTTGGCGGTAACCGGTTAAGTTCAATTTGTGCTATACAGCAACAACATTTTACCGATGGGCCGCGCCGAGATTTGGCCAGGCCACTTACCGTCGGGGCTCGCCTTCGAGGATCGTCCGTGCTGGACCTTGTTCTCTCCGCCTTGACGAGTTTTTGCGTTTCGCTCGTCGCCATCATCGCGCTGCGTCCGCTCGCGATTGCCGTCGATCTGGTCGACAAGCCGGGGGGTCGGAAGACGCACCACGGCGAAGTGCCGATCATCGGCGGCCTCGCAATGCTGCTGGGCCTGCTGGTCGGCAGTGGCATGGTGCCTCTCTCGTCTCAGCCATCGGCCGTTTTCTTCGCCACCTGCGCCTTGCTGGTGACGATTGGCTTGCTCGACGACCGATTCGACATATCCCCTTGGGCTCGCCTGCCGGTGCAGGCGGCCGCCGCCGTGCTGATCTGCGTGGGTTCCGGGGTGCTGGTCCAGAACCTGGGCTCACCTTTCGGGGGTGCCGAGATCACACTGGGCAAGGCAGGCGCGCTGCTGTTGACGGTCCTGCTGGTCATGGGCGCCGTCAACGCGTTCAACATGCTCGACGGCATGGACGGGCTCGCCGGGGCCACGGCCCTGCTCGCGTTGGTCGGCATCGCCTATGTCGCCGGTCGTGACGGCCTCGGGCTCGTCCAGGCCATCAGCGTCCTGACGGCAGCCCCGGTTTGTGCATTCCTCGTGTTCAACCTTCCCGCTGGTTACAACCGGTCAGTCAGATGTTTCATGGGCGATGCCGGCAGCACATTGCTCGGTTTCGTCCTGGCCTGGCTGTGTATCAATGTCTCGCAGGACGCGCGTTCGGCCACGGCGCCGGTGACGGTGCTGTGGTTCGTCGCCATGCCGCTTTACGAGTTGATCTGGAGCACGCTGCGCCGCATCACGCGTGGCGTGTCGCCTTTCACGGCAGATACCGACCATTTCCACCATTTGCTGCTGAAGGCAGGGTTCGGCGTGCGGGGAGCATTCGGCGTATTCGTCGGGCTGTCGTTCCTGCTCGGCGCGGTAGGGCTCGTTCTCGACAGTGCCCGGGTGCCTGACAGCATGTCCTTTGCGCAGGCGGCCGCGTTC
>JANPBY010000046.1:0-6881 GCA_031430645.1 Actinomycetes bacterium | reverse complement strand
CCCCGCAGGCCGTCGGTGCCCCGATCGAGGAGGTCGCGCAATGCGTCTGCCGGGGAAGCTCCGGCAAGCACGTCCTCGCCCAGGGCATCGATGGCTTCGGCCACGTCGTACGGCGGCGCGAGCGGGTCCGGCCCGTTGTCGTAGCGGCCGTAGAGGTAGGCCGAGCGAGACACCTCAGCCGCCGCCGTAGACCGTACGACCGGGCACGCTGTCCTTGGAGATCCGCCGGTTGAGGTAGAGGCCCTCGAGGGCTAGTTCGACAGCCGCCGCAACGACTCCCGGCTCGGTGGAGTCGTCCCCGAGTCGGGTCACCAAGGCACCGAGACCCTCGACCGCACCCACCCGCTCCAGCAACTGGGCAGCAGTGACCAGGTCTCCGGTCTCGACGGTGCCACCGTCCTCGAATCGGGCCGAAACTGCCGCGAGGTCGGCGCCGCCGAGCCGCGCCCGAAACGTCTCGGCCAGGGCCCGCCGGAGGAGGTGCTCGAGCACCTCGATCTCACGACCTTCTTCACTGACCTCGAACTCGACCTTGCCCCGGATCGTGGCAACGACTGACGGGAGGTCACACACCCTTGCCACCGCGGGGGACTCGCCGGTGATCGCAGACCGGCGCAAGGCGGACGCTGCGATCGTCTCGATGGCCGCGACGCCGAACCGCGCCGAGACCCCGGACCGGGTGTCGACCGCTGGGGACTCGCGGACCGCTCGGGTGAACCGGGCGACAACCTCGACGAGGTGTTCGGGAACGACCGCGACGAGCTCGGCCTCCTGGCGCACCAAGGTGATCTCGTCAGCCAGGCGCAGCGGGTAGTGGGTCCGGATTTCTGCACCGAAGCGGTCCTTCAGCGGGGTGATGATGCGCCCACGGTTGGTGTAGTCCTCGGGGTTGGCGCTGGCCACGAGCAGCAGGTCGAGCGGCAGCCGCAGGCGGTAGCCCCGCACCTGGATGTCGCGCTCCTCGAGCACGTTGAGCAGCGCCACTTGGATGCGCTCGGCCAGGTCGGGGAGCTCGTTGACGGCGAAGATCCCGCGGTTGGTGCGGGGGACGAGGCCGTAGTGAACCGTCTCGGGGTCGCCGAGGGTGCGGCCTTCGGCGACCTTGATCGGGTCCACGTCTCCGATCAGGTCACCGACGCTGGTGTCCGGCGTTGCGAGCTTCTCGCCATACCGATCGGCGCGGGCCAGCCACGCGACGGGTGCGGAGTCGCCGTGCTCGGCGATCTGTCGACGGCCCCAGGGTGTGAGTGGAGAGAACGGGTGCTCATTCAGTTCTGAGCCCTCGAGCACAGGGGTCCATGGGTCCAGAAGTCCCACCAGGGACCGGATCAGTCGGGTCTTGCCCTGGCCGCGTTCGCCGAGCAGGACCAGGTCGTGCCCAGCGAGCAGCGCGCGCTCGAGATCGGGTCGCACCGTGTCGTCAAAACCGACGATCCCGGGGAACGGGTCCTCACCGCTTTGGAGTCGATCGAGCAGGTTCGCCCGGATCTCTTCCTTGACGCTGCGCTGTTCATGACCCGACGCGCGCAGGGCGCCAAGGGTTCGGGGGAGGTCGGCTGGGGCGTCGAGCCCGGTCTCGATCGAAGGATCCACCCCACGAACGTACGACGCTCGCAGCGAACCCGCATCAGGCGGACCCGAGGGGAGGGAGTTGGATGGTCCTCGTGGCGCGATGCGGGGACGGTCTGGCGATCGGGGCCGATCACGCGCGCGGCGTCGAGCTCGCCGTCACCGAGGCATGCCTCCCGCTGAGTGGGGCCACTCCCGACCTTGCCTGCGTATTCGTGAGTGGGCTGGAGCCCGATGATGCGGCGACAGCCCTGGTTGCCGCTGGGGAGCTCACCGGAGCCGGCACGGTGATCGGCTGTTCAGCGGATGGGGTGATGGGCGCCGGCCAGGCCGTCGAGGGTCAGCCGGCTGTGAGTGTGTGGGTGGCCTCGGCGCCCGAACTCCGACTCCGTTCGTTCCACCTCGAGGTCATCCGCACGGACACGGCGATGACCGTCGTCGGCATGCCCGAGATGGACGATGCCTCAGTGGGCGTGCTGTTGGTGGATCCCTGGACTTTCCCAGTTGATGGATTCGTCAGTCGCAGCAACGAGACTCTGCCCGGTCTGCCGCTCGTGGGGGGCGTGGCAACGGGTCTGTCCGGCCCCGGCGGTACACGCATGCTCGTCGACGGCCGCGTCGTGAGCCGGGGTGCGGTCGGTCTCCTGATCTCGGGAGGAGCGAGCGTGCAGGCCCTCGTCAGTCAGGGGTGCCGTCCGGTGGGTCCGACGATGACCGTCACCTCGGCCGAGGGCAACCTGGTGCTGACCCTCGCGGGTCGGCCGGCGCTCGACAAGCTCCGTGAGGTCGTCGGCTCCCTCGAGCCTGATGATCAGCTGCGAGCGGCCTCGGGACTTCAGCTGGGGATCGCCATGGACGAGTACGCCGAGGAGCACACCCAGGGCGACTTCCTCATCCGCGGCCTGGTGGGGGCCGACGACTCCCGTGGCGCCATCGCGGTCGGCGACGTCGTCGAAGTCGGTCGAACCGTCCGCTTCCACGTCCGCGACGCCGAAGCCGCATCGACCGATCTGCTCGCGGCGCTCGCGAGATTTCGGCTGGTCAACGATCTCGACGCCGCGGGTGCGCTGCTTTTCTCCGGGAACAACCGCGGTGAGTCGATGTTCGGCGCCGCGGACCATGACGTGCTGACCGTCCGTGCCGGTCTCGGGACCCGCCGCGTCGGAGGCTTCTTCGCCAACGGCGAGATCGGTCCCGTGGGTGGGCGCAACCACGTCCACGCGTTCACCACATCACTGCTCGTCCTGGGCTCTCCGGCCGACCCACCGACATGATCCCGCTGGATAGTCGGCCGGTGCTGGCCCTCGACGTCGGTGGCACCAAACTGGCTGCCGGCTTGGTCTCACCCGAGGGTGAGGTGCTCACCGACTTGCGCGTGCCCACGCCGGCCTTCGACGAGGGCGAAGGCGACCTGCTGTGGGCGACGGTCCGCGCGTTGCTCGAAGACGCCCGTCAGGGCGTGGACATCGCCGGGGTGGGTATCGGTTGTGGTGGGCCGATGCAGTGGCCCGCCGGAGTGGTATCACCGCTCAACATCCCTGCCTGGAACGGTTTTGCCCTCCGGATGCGCGTCACGGAGGCGTACCGCGGTGTGCCCGTCCGGCTCCACAACGACGCAGTCTGCTTCGCGATCGCCGAGCACTGGCGAGGCGCCGGCCGCGGAGAGACCGACCTCGTCGGGATCGTTGTGTCGACCGGAGTCGGCGGCGGCCTCGTGCTCGAGGGGCGAGTCGTCGACGGAGGTACAGGCAACGCCGGCCACATCGGCCACGTCGTCGTCGAGCCGGACGGTCCATCGTGCGCGTGCGGGGGGCGCGGCTGCCTGGAGGCAGTCGCCAGCGGACCATCCACGGTGCGATGGGCGAAGGCCCAGGGTTGGCTGCCAGCCGCCGGGT
Source organism: Actinomycetes bacterium (assembly GCA_031430645.1). Taxonomy (GTDB): domain Bacteria; phylum Actinomycetota; class Actinomycetes; order DATJPE01; family DATJPE01; genus JANPBY01. The sequence goes on along the minus strand of JANPBY010000046.1, from coordinate 3,417 downwards.
CCGAGGAATCGGGTCTCACACTGACGCTGGCCGCACAGGGTGGAGACCCCGTGGCTGCGGCGGCTCTGGGCAGGGCCGGGCGTGCGGTGGGCGTGGCCATCGCGACGGTGGCGAACCTGCTCGACGTTCGGGCCTTCGTCGTCGGAGGCGGCTTGGTCGAGGCCGGGGCCCTGGTCCTCGACCCGCTGAGCCAGGCGCTGGCCGAGCACGCCCGGATGCCCTACGTGGACACCCTCACAGTTCGGGTGTCCACGCTCGGCCGCCAGGCCGGTCTGGTGGGGGCGGCCGCTCTCGTGGCAGGGCCTGGCTATTGGACCGCTAGCTAACTCGTCGGTTCAGGCGAGGTCGAAGCGATCCAGAGTCATGACCTTGTCCCACGCGGCGACGAAGTCACGTACGAACTTGTCCTGCGAGTCGTCGCTGGCGTAGACCTCCGCAAGAGCCCTGAGCACCGAGTTCGACCCGAAGACGAGGTCGACCCGGCTTCCGGTCCACTTGGCTGCGCCCGTTGTGCGGTCGCGGCCCTCAAAGGTGTCCTCGGCCTCGGACGTCGCGTGCCACGTCGTGCCGACGGCGAGCAGGTTGACGAAGAAGTCGTTGGTCAGGGCCTCCGGCTGGGAGGTGAAGACGCCGAGCGCGGACTTGTCGTAGTTCGCGTTCAGCACCCGCAGGCCGCCGACGAGCACGGTCAGCTCGGGGGCGGTCAGCGTGAGCAGCCGGGCCTTGTCGACCAGCAGGAACTCCGCCGGCTTCTCGTCGCCCTTGCCGCCGTAGTTGCGGAACCCGTCCGCAGTCGGCTCGAGGACGGCGAAGGATTCGACGTCGGTCTGTTCCTGCGACGCGTCCGCGCGACCCGGCGTGAACGGGACCTGGACGTCGACCCCGCCGTTCATCGCCGCGCGCTCGACTGCTGCACATCCACCGAGCACGATCAGGTCGGCCAGCGAGATCTGCTTTCCACCGACGTGTGCTGCGTTGAACTCGGCCTGGATGCCTTCGAGGGTTCTCAGCACTGTCGCGAGCTCGGCAGGATTGTTGACGTCCCAGCCGCTCTGCGGCGCCAGCCGAACGCGAGCGCCGTTGGCGCCGCCCCGCTTGTCGGTGCCACGGAACGTCGACGCCGATGCCCAGGCGGTCGAGACCAGCTGGGAGATTGACAGCCCCGATGCGAGGATCGTGTCCTTGAGTGCGGCGACTTCGTCCGCACCGACCAGCTCGTGCGTGACCGCGGGTACGGGGTCCTGCCAGATCAGTTCTTCGGAGGGAACCTCCGGGCCGAGGTAGCGGGCGATCGGCCCCATGTCTCGGTGCGTCAGCTTGAACCAGGCCCGGGCGAAAACGTCCGCGAACTCTTGCGGGTTCGCCAGGAAGCGACGCGAGATTGGGCCGTAGATCGGGTCCATCCGCAGCGCCAGGTCCGTGGTGAGCATGACCGGGGGGTGCGTCTTCGTGGGGTCGTGGGCGTCAGCGACGGTGGTGGCTGCGGCCGGGTCCGTGGGGATCCACTGGAAGGCCCCTGCTGGACTCTTGACCAGGTCCCAGTCGTAGGCGAACAGCGTCTCGAAATAGCTGTTGTCCCAGGTGGTCGGCGTCGGCGTCCAGGTGCCCTCGAGCCCGCTGGTGATTGCGGCTCCACCATTGCCGGTGCCGAAGGAGTTCTTCCAGCCGAGGCCCTGCTCCGCCAGCGACGCCGCCTCCGGCTCACGACCGACGTACTCGCTCGGGTCGGCCGCACCGTGGGTCTTGCCAAAGGTGTGACCGCCGGCGATGAGGGCGACGGTCTCCTCGTCGTTCATGGCCATCCGGGCGAACGTCTCGCGGATGTCCCTGGCCGAGGCGAGAGCGCTCGGCTCGCCGTTCGGGCCTTCGGGGTTGACGTAGATGAGGCCCATCTGTACGGCGCCGAGCGGGTTCTTGAGTTCGCGGTCGCCGGTGTAGCGCGCGTCACCGAGCCACTCCGCCTCGGCGCCCCAGTTGACGTCCTCCGGCTCCCACACGTCGGCGCGGCCGCCGCCGAAGCCGAAGGTCTCGAAGCCCATGGACTCCAGGGCGCAGTTGCCGGTCAGAACCATGAGGTCGGCCCACGACAGCTTGTTGCCGTACTTTTGCTTCACGGGCCAGAGCAGGCGGCGTGCCTTGTCGAGGTTTCCGTTGTCCGGCCAGCTGTTCAGCGGCGCGAAGCGCTGCTGGCCGGAGCCCGCACCACCGCGGCCGTCGCTGATGCGGTACGTGCCGGCGCTGTGCCAGGTCATCCGGATGAAGAACGCGCCGTAGTGGCCGTAGTCGGCCGGCCACCAGTCCTGCGACGTCGTCATGAGGTCCTCGATGTCGCGCTTCACGGCGGCCAGGTCGAGGGTCTTGAACGCTTCGGCGTAGTCGAAGTCCGCGCCCATGGGGTCGCTCATGGGGGAATTCGCGTGCAGGACGCTCACGTCTAGGTGGTTCGGCCACCAGTCTCGGTTCGACGTACCTCCGCTTGCATGGACGACCGGGCAGATCGCAGCGGTCTCCTCATTCATGTCACCGACGACTGCATCATGGCTGTCAGACACGGGAATCCTTCCGGTACCGAGCGAATCGGTGTTTTGTGGGATCAGCGGATTGGGTCAAGAGCTGTTGGCCGTCGAGCATGTGGGGCACCGGCCCCAGTAGACGACCTCGGCTTCGTCGATCGCGTAGCCGTGGTCGAGGGATGCGGTGAGGCAGGGCGTGTCACCGACGGCGCAGTCGATATCAACGATGGCGCTGCACGACCGGCAGATGAGGTGATGGTGGTTGTCCGCGACCCTCGACTCGTAGCGGGCCACTGAGCCAGACGGCTCAATGCGCCGCACGAGGCCAGCGGAAGTCAGGGCACGAAGTACGTCGTAGACAGCCTGGGTGGAAACTTCGCCGAGATCGTCCCGGACAACGCCGATGATCAAGTCCGTATCCGCGTGCGGATGGGCGTAGACGGCGTTCAGCACCGCCACCCGAGGTCGAGTCACCCGCAGATCAGCCCCGCGTAGCAGCTGCTCGAGTTCCAACGTGAGGGGCACCCCTGGAGTCTGTACCCATAATCTGGAATCAGTCAAGAAAAGCCCCGGGAAGTCGTGCTTTGGGTGCTCCCGGGCAACGTCGCGCTCCGCTTCAGGGTCTGGTTTGTGGATGACCCCCGACTCATTCTGCTCTGAGTGGAACCGTTGGGGTGATTGAAGATTCGGTCCACAAACTCCTTGCGTTCTGTCGGTGCCATGCTCTAGAATCAGTCACATGTTCGCATCTCACTCCGACCTCCGGGACCCGTGCCCCGAGGCGAGCACGTGCGACCTCACTGACCTGGATTGGGAGGCGTCCTGGGCCTGCGCCCTGACCTCCACCATCGACGACGGCTACGGCACCCCTGTCGGGTACTACCCCTTCGCCGACGCCGACCTT
>JANPBY010000045.1:0-2900 GCA_031430645.1 Actinomycetes bacterium | reverse complement strand
GGAACTGCTGGAGCGCCGCGTCAGACCGTGAACGGCTGCGGCGCCACACCACCGGTTCTCGATGATCGAACTGCACGAGGCCTCACCGTGCACCCCAGCTGGGTTCCTCCCAACAGTCACCAACAGCGTCACCGCGGGCGTGGGGCGAACGTCAGCTCATCACCTTGGAGGCGCACGCTACGTGCCCGGTGGTGCACCTCTGCTGGTCGCTGGGGCTTGTGTGGTCGTGGCGTCTGGGACGTCGCCGGATTGACTCGCTAAGTGCCTGCCGTTGCTGACCTGCTAACGAACTGTTGCCTGGCGGCGTCCACCGCGGCGTGACTCAACAGAGGCTTGGCCACTCCCACCGGGATTGTTCCACCGCGTTCGTTCTGCCTCGCCTTCTGACGAATGAGCCGGCAAAGGGTTCAGCGGGATCTCGCTGTCAGTGCTACCGATAGGCGACGAGCATGATGCCACCGGCGGTATTGGTCAGGAAGATCTCCGACGCGGTCCGCAACTCATCTGCGGTGACCGGACCAACGCGCGTCGCGACATCGAGGTGATCCGCGATCTCCAGGGCGGGCCGTTCGCATTCGGTTGGAGTCGCTAGTGGCGGTATTGGGTAGCACCCGATGGTCATGCCTCAGGTGATGTGTCGGCGCCGTTCCACTTCCGAGGCTCCGGCGGAGCGTCATCCGACTAGCCCCCAAGTTTCCCCTACAGGACAGGCACTTCCGTCCTCTCGCACCCCGATTCGTCGGGGACCTCCTGACCGATCCGGGCTAGGCTGCGGTGTGCCCGAGTTCACCTGGCGACCGGCCAACGAGGCAACGACCGAGGACGTCGAGGCGGTGTTCGACACCGGTGGCGCCCGCAAGTGCCGCTGCCAGGCGCTTAAGACCCCAGGCTGGATCTGGCGCGACACCACGCAGGAGCAGCGGGACGCCGCCCAGTTGGAGCAGACCGGTTGCGGCACCGACGGATCCACGTCCGGCCTGATCGGGTACCTCGACGGCGAGCCTGCCGGCTGGGTCGCGGTCGAGCCCCGAGAGAACTACCCGAGGCTGTGGAGCCGGAAGCAGCCGTGGATGCGGATGGACCCGGGACTCCACGGCGTCTGGTCGGTCACCTGCTTCGTCGTGCGCAAGGGCTTCCGGCGGCAGGGGCTGATGTACGAGCTTGCCGCCGCCACCGTCGAATACGGCGGGCAGGTGGGCGCCCACGTCCTGGAGGGCTACCCGACCGAGCCGGCCGAGGGGAAGACCGTGATCTGGGACGAGGCATCGGTCGGGCTGCTGCAAGTCTTCCTCGACGCCGGCTACGAGGTGGTGGCCTCACCGACCCTGCGCCGGCGGGTAGTACGGCACCGACTCGGCGGGTTGCCCTTGTGACTTCCGGCCGAGGCTTCAAGCATGGGGGACGGGTTCACAAGGCCCGTACAGATGCGGTCGTGACCTCACACTCGCCGCGGCCATCTGCCGATCTGCTCGCCAAGGTCTTGAATTCGCACACGCTTGGGCGGGAAGTTGGGCGTACGCTCGGAGGGAGTTCATGCACCCGGAGGTGGCCCATGGGCGGAGCGCCCGGCTTGAAAGAGTGGATCGCGGGTGCGGTCATCCTGATCGCGATCGCCGGTTTCTCGTGGTGGAACGGCAGGGCCAGCGCCAAGCACCCCACCTTCGGGGACGCCCAAGCGCGCGAGTACCGAAAGCGTGGCGGGAGCACGCTTTAGCTACCCTCCCCAAGGACCGCGCTGATCTTCGACTTGGCTCATCCCGTCCTAGCTAGACCTAACGCGCAGGTCGAGGATCAGGTCGTGCGCCATCGGAAGCTTGCCGCGATCGCGCTCATCGTGCTTGAGGTTCTAGGCGTCGCGGCCGCTCTCCGGTATTGGCCTATTCCCACCGCTGCGTCCCCCGTCCAGGAAGGTGGCTAGCGCCCCGAGGGGCTCATCGCCGGCTGCCGTGCGGCTGTCACTGCAAAAGGCCTACGGCGCATACCACTCACGCCGTTTCGTTGAGGTCCACGGAATCGCCTGTCAGCTGCTGACGTAGGCAGCAAGGTACTCACCTGTGAGCGTGGCGGGTGCTGCAACGAGGTCGGCGGGGGTCCCCTCGAACACGATCCGGCCGCCGTCATGGCCAGCACCCGGACCGAGGTCGATGATCCAGTCAGCGTGCGCCATGACTGCCTGGTGGTGCTCGATCACGATGACCGACTTGCCTGCGTCGACGAGCCGGTCGAGCAGGCCGAGCAGCTGCTCGACATCGGCCAGGTGAAGGCCGCTGGTCGGCTCATCAAGCACAAAAACGCCGCCCTTTTCGCCCAGGTGCGTAGCCAGCTTGAGCCGTTGCCGCTCGCCACCTGACAGCGTCGGAAGCGGCTGTCCCAACGTGAGATAGCCCAGGCCGACGTCGACCAGTCGGGTCAGGATGGCATGTGCCGCAGGGGTTTTCGCGGGGCCATCGCCGAAGAACTCCGCCGCCTCGCCCACCGACATCGCGAGCACCTCGCTGATGTCCCTGCCGCCGAACGTGTAGTCGAGCACCGACGGCTCGAAGCGCTTCCCTTCGCACACTTCGCAGGGCACGGCGACGCCGGCCATCATCGCCAGGTCCGTGTAGATGACGCCTGCGCCGTTGCAGTTCGGGCAGGCACCCTCGGAGTTGGCGCTAAACAGCGCCGGCTTCACGCCGTTCGCCTTCGCGAACGCCTTGCGAATCGGATCGAGGAGACCGGTGTACGTCGCTGGGTTGCTCCGCCGGGACCCGCGAATCGCGCCCTGGTCGACCGTCACCACGCCGTCCCGCCCGGACACCGAGTCCTGGATGAGCGAGCTCTTGCCGGAGCCGGCAACCCCCGTCAGGACGACGAGCACGCCGAGCGGGATGTCGACGTCGACATCCCGCAGGTTGTGG
>JANPBY010000044.1:0-6691 GCA_031430645.1 Actinomycetes bacterium | reverse complement strand
CGCCAGCCGGCCAGGACGAGAAGCGGGAGCAGCCAGGCGACCACGGTGGTGCCGAGGCGGCCCGCGGCCACGCTGCCGGTGACCGCCGGCAGCAGTGCGTAGCCGGCGCTTCCCCAGAGCCGGAGGCGTCGGGACCCCGTGAGCCGTCGAAGCTGCGCGTAGGCGCTGAGCCCGGCCAGCGGGACCGCAGAGAGGAACAGCAAGGAGACCAAGGCACCCGGCCGACCCAGGGTCGCCACAGACGCGGCAGCCGTCGCGGCAATCCACGGTGGAGCGTCCAGACTCGAGCCGACACCGACGGAGTGCCAAGGTTCGGCGAAGCGGCTCCAAAGGTCACTCGCCCCCGGCGGTGCCGGCAGGAGCGCGCCTCCCTGCAGGGGGCTGCCGAACACCAAGCCCCGCCACGCGAGCACGGTGGCGAGAAACAAACCAAGTCCGAGCCAGGTCGCGGGACGGTGCAGCGCCCGGCTGACCAGGCCGCCACCGGGCGGTCCCATCGCCTCAGACTCGTCACCGACCGGGCCGGACTCGACAGCGCTGCCGGCGCCGCTGGTGACGGCCACGCCCGAGCCGGCCGCGCCGACCAGGGCTTCGAAGCCATGGCGCACGTGCAGACCCGTGGGAGCGAGGAAGGGCCGGACGGAGTCCCAGGGCTCGGTCAACGACCCGGAACGCATCCGCCGAGCACGCCGCACCCGGTCCGGTCGCCCGATCACCGACGCCCAGGCACCCAGCTCTTCTGCCGCTTCCCCCGGCGCCTTGCCCACGAGCAGCGCGAGCGCTCGCACCACCGAGCCGAGGGTCAGGCGGAGTACGGCCCAGGGCAACGCCCTGACCGGAAGATTGCCGAGCAGAACCAGGAGCGCAGACCGCCGATCCGCGCGGCGGACCGACCCTCCTGCGGCGTCGGGGACCCGCCTTCCATGTGCTGCGGCCTCAGCGTGGTGCACCACCGCCTCGGGTGCAACGACCACGCGGTGGCCAGCCCGACGAGCGCGCCAGCCGAAGTCCAAGTCGTCGCGAAAGAGCGGGAGGTCGCTGGCGAAGCCGCCAAGGTCGTCCCAGACATCGCGACGAACCAGCATCCCCGCCGACCCGACCGCGAGCACGTCGCGCCGCTGGTCGTGCTGACCCTGGTCGGTCTCGCCGGCCTCCAGGTAGGTCTCACGACGGCCACCACGCCCGATGCTCACGCCAAGCTCAAGAAGAAGCCGACCGTCCTTCCAGCCTCTGACTTTGGGGCCGATGACGCCAGCCGTCGGCACGAGCTCGGCCGCGACAAGGAGGGCGTGCAGCGCCTTCGGTTCCGGGGCGCAGTCGTCGTGGAGCAGCCAGAGCCACTCGATGATCGGGGCCTGTGCGTCAGCGGAGGGCAAACCTGGAGCACCAGCCAGTGCCTCGACTGCATGCTCTACGGCGGCCCCGAAGCCGGTGCCCCTCGGCAGCTCAAGGACGCTGGCCGAGCCCAGGGATTCGGCGAGGACCTGCGTCGTGGCGTCTGAAGAACCGGTATCGACGGCCACGACCCGGCGTGGTGGCCGCTCGAGGTCGGCCATCGCGGCCAGGCAGAACGGGAGCCACCGGGCACCGTCATGGGCGACGATCACCGCGGTCACGTCGTGTCGGGTGAGCCGAGCCTCCAACAGCGCGAGCTCGGCAGCCTGCTCCGCCCGGTCGATGGGCTCCTCGTCAACCCATGAGCCCCAGGGGCCGACCTCCTCCGTGCCAAGGTCGCCCTCGGGCCGGGTGGCGGGGAGATCTTCGGACGAGGTCGACACGGGGCTCAGACCTTACGCGAGGTGCCCTGACCCTCTCGCCAACCCGTCCGGATCAAACAGCGGCCTTCTTGAGACGACGCCGCTCCCGCTCGGACAACCCGCCCCAGATACCGAAACGCTCGTCGTGCCCGAGGGCGTACTCAAGGCACTCGGGGCGCACCTCGCAGCCGATGCAGACCTTCTTGGCCTCACGGGTCGACCCGCCCTTCTCCGGGAAGAAGGATTCCGGGTCGGTCTGCGCGCAGAGCGCCCGCTCCTGCCAGCTGAGTTCGGCTTCGATGGGGTCGACCATGGCCGCCACGGCCTCGGCTGTGGCGGGTACCCCGGCCAGGGATTCATGACGAGGGAAGCCGCCCCCGGTCAGGTCAAGCCCTTCTATCGACGACGCCTGCATCGGCACAACCACGCTCATCGCGTGCCCTCCTCGACCCGGAAATGTTCGACCCTGACGTTCTTGACCCTGACGTTCAGGCCGTCCTTGCGGTATCGCAAACGACATGGGTGGAATTACAGGGGAGTCACGCGGCTACGTCAAGTGGTTGGCCGGTCCTAATCCTGCAAACTTCGTAACGATGTGCACACGAAGAGTAACCAAACGAGCCCAGGAAGCAGCCCCCAGGTCAAGCAACGGACAGCGGGAGTGACGCTGGCCCGGGCGCCGGAACGCCGTACGTCGTGGTCCTTTGACGCACCGGCCGACCGATCCCGGCGGCGATCGCCGTGAGCTCCTCGACCGTCTTGGCCGAGCCGTGAAGGGACCCGGCCATCCGGCTGATCGTCTCCTCCATGAGGGTGCCGCCTAGGTCGTCAGCACCACCCGTGAGCATCAGCCGGCTGCCCTCGACGCCGAGCTTCACCCACGACGTCTGCACGTGGTCGATGCGACCGTGCAGCAGCAACCTGGCCACCGCGTGGACGGCCCGGTTCTCCTCGACCGTCGGGCCTGGTCGAGCCAGACCGGCGAGGTAGACCGGCGCGCTGGTGTGCACGAACGGCAAAGGTACGAACTCAGTGAAGCCGCCCGTCTCGTCCTGCAGCCGAGCCAGCACCCGCAGGTGGGCCACCCAGTGATGAGGGGCGTCGACGTGGCCGTACATCATCGTCGCGCTGCTCGGCAGACCGACCTTGTGCGCCGTTCGGATGATCTCGACCCATGCCGCAGCCGGCAGCTTGCCCTTCGTCAGCACCCACCGCACGTCGTCGTCGAGGATCTCCGCTGCCGTTCCGGGGACCGAGTCCAGGCCTGCGGCCTTGGCCTCGATGAGGAACTCGCGGTAGGACAGCCCGGTGCGCGAGGCGCCGTTGACGACCTCCATCGGGCTGAACGCGTGCACGTGCATCTCGGGGACGCGAGCTTTCACCGCCCGGGCTAGCTCGAAGTAGGCCGTTCCCGGCAGGTCGGGGTGGATGCCGCCCTGCATGCAGACCTCGGTGGCGCCGAGCACCCAGGCCTCCTCCGCCCGGTCGGCGACCTGCTCGAGGGAGAGGGTGTAGGCGTCGGCGTCGGTGCGCCGCTGGGCGAAGGCGCAAAACCGGCAGCCGGTGTAGCAGACATTGGTGAAGTTGATGTTGCGGTTGACGACGAAGGTGACGTCGTCACCGACTGTCGCACGGCGTACGTCGTCGGCCAGCGCGCAGACCGCGTCGAGGTCGCTTCCGGTCGCCGTCATCAGCGCGAGATAGCCGGCGTCGGTCAGGCCAGCCGGGTCGTCCTGGGCCAGCCGAAGCGCTGCGGCCACGTCGGGCGAACCCACCGGCAGGCGTACGGGCTGGCGCCGGTTGACGGAGTCCACCTGCTCACCGACCGCATCCCAGTCGCCATAGACCGCGTCGAAGTCCGACCTCCGGTCAGCGGACCGCCCGATGGTGTCGACCTCCAGGTGCAGGCCGACCCGGCCGGCGGCGACACTCCCCCAGTCCGGGTCGGGCTCCTGCCACGGCAAACCTGCGGGGCAGCGACCCGCGACCCCGAGGCCGGTCACCGCGTCGGCCAGAGCAGCGACGTGCGGGCGTACTCGCGGGTCGAGCCAGGGCTCGGGCGAAAGCACGTACTCCGGGTGCGCGGTCAGTCGCTCGACGAGGGTGAAGCCGGCCTCGGCGGTCAGCCGCGTCAGGTCGTCGAGGGCCGGCCAGGGACGCTCGGGGTTGACGTGGTCCGGCGTAAGCGGCGAGACCCCGCCCCAGTCGTCGACACCGGCCCGCAGGAGCAGCCCGAGCTCGGTGGGGTCGGAGAGGTTGGGCGGGACCTGGAGGCGCATCCGGGGGCCGAGCAGCAGCCGAGCGACGGCCACGGTCGCGACATACTCCTCGACCGCGAAGTCGGGGACGGTGCGCATCGGGGTGCGTTCCTTGGCCCGGAAGTTCTGGACGATGACTTCCTGCACGTGCCCGTGACGTCGGGCACAGGCACGGATCGCCAGCAGCGCCTCGACGCGCTCGGTAGCGGTCTCGCCGATGCCCACGAGGATGCCGGTCGTGAAAGGGACCGAGCTGCGCCCGGCGTCCTCTAGGACCCGCAGGCGGACGGCGGGCTCCTTGTCGGGCGAGCCGAAATGGGGCTGTCCGGGCTCGGCCCACAGCCGCGTCGACATGGTCTCGAGCATCATGCCCATCGAGGGCGCCACCGGCTTCAGCCGCTGGAGCTCGTCCCAGGTGAGCACGCCCGGGTTGAGGTGGGGCAGCAGGCCGGTCTCCTCGAGCACCCGGATCGCCATGGCGCGGAGATAGCCAAGCGTGGAGTCGTAGCCGTGGGCCTCGAGCCAGCTGCGCGCCTCGGGCCACCGATCCTCAGGGCGGTCGCCGAGGGTGAACAGGGCTTCCTTGCACCCCAGTGCCGCGCCGCGTCGTGCCAGGTCGACGACCTCGTCGGGAGCCAGGAACAGGCTCTCGCCGTCGGCGGCCAGCCTCGCGGGCGTGGTCGCGAACGTGCAGTAGTGGCAACGGTCCCGGCACAATCGAGTGAGCGGGATGAACACCTTCCGGGAGTACGTCACCAGGCCAGAGCGTCCGGCCGCTGCGAGTCCGGAGTCGCGGACCCTCCCGGCAGCGTCGAGCAGCCGGTCGAGGTCCTCACCCCGCGCGCCGAGCAGCACCTCGGCCTCGGTCGCGTCGAGGGACTTGCCGTCTCTGGCGCGGGCCAGGGCACGGCGCATCCCGTTGTCGACCGCCGTTCCCATGCCTCGACCCTACGACCGCGTTTTCGCGGCATGCCCCTCGCCTCCCGCTAGAGGTGGCTGGGTCTCAGGCCAAGGCGCAGCAACGGGGGTCAGGCCGCCGGTTACGCGAGCCGGCGATGCGTTCGACCTCGGCTGGCTTCTTCCTTCGCGAATGATGGGTTATTGGGCGGTCTGACCTCCCCGACCTCCAATAGCCCAGCAATCGGCACCGGCACCGCGGAACTGTCCGAAAGGGGGCACCCCGGGGCCTCCGGAGCCCTTGTCCTGACTTCTGTTCGATCGGACAGTTCTGTCTCGGGTTGGTCCGGACACTGAGTGGCCGTGGCGCGTTGAGCGTTCATGGCAGACAAGGTGGTTCCGGTGGACGTGCGTGCCCTCATCGTCTCCTGGCCCGAGGAGGCTCCTCGCGGTGCGGTGACTCGCTTCTGTGTCGAGCACAGCGTGTCCCGTTCGCAGTTCTACGAGATCTGGACCCGTGCTCGTGGTGAGGGGTCGGTTGCGGCGATGCTGCCGCGGCCACGCTCGGCTCCGGCCCGGCATCCGCAGGCGGTCCCGATTGCGGTCGAGGAGCTCGCGGTGGCGATCCGCAAGGAACTGGCTGACACCGGCTGGGATCACGGCCCGCTCACCGTGCGGCACCGGCTGCTGACGCTGGGCATCGCGGCGCCGGCTGCTTCGACGCTGGCGCGGATCTTCACCCGACGTGGCATGGTCGTTCCGCAACCGGGCAAGCGCCCGAAGACCAGCTGGCGTCGCTTCGAGGCCGCCGCGGTGCATGAGTGCTGGCAGCTGGACGGGTTCGAGTGGCCGCTGGCTGACGGCACCGTGTTCACCGTCCTGCAGGTCACTGACGACAAGACTCGGTTCCCGATCGCCACCCGCGCCGCTCCTGGCGAGCGAGCCAAAGACGCGATCACAGTCATCCAGGCCGGCATCGACCGGTTTCAGGTGCCCTGCCGGGTTCTGACCGACAACGGGGCGGCCTTCAACCAGGAACGGATCGGTCGCCGCACCAAGCTGGTCACCAAGCTGATGGACCTGGGCTGCCGTCCCGTCACCGGACGACCGGACCACCCCCAGACCCAGGGCAAGAACGAGCGAGCCCACCAGACCCTGCAACGCTGGCTACGCGCCCAAGACCCACCCCAGTCCCTCGCCGACGCCCAACGGCTGCTCGACAGCTTCGATGAGCAGTTCGCCGAGCGACCCCACCAAGGCCTGCAGATGCGCACCCCGGCCCAGGCCCTGTCCGCGGGACCAGTCGCGGTCCCACCCCGACCACCTGACCCAGCCCAACCCGACGACTCAGACCGGGTCAAGGCCTACCACCGACGTGTCGCGGCCAACGGCAATTGCAAGATCACCGGGACCACCGTCCAACTCGGAGCCGAGAACGCCGGCACCACGATCACCGCCATCCGCGCCGGGCGAACCATCAACGTCTTTGACCACCGCGGCAAGCACATCAGCACCATCCACCTCGAACCCGGCCGCACCTACTACAGCAACGGCCGACCCCGCGGCCGACGACCCAAGCCCAAACGTCCGGACTAACCTCGGACATCCGAACTGTCCGGACCAACCCGAGACATCACAGGCCTCCGGAGCCCTCCCTTTTGGACAGTTCTCGAAGCTGCGCCACGAAGCGGGTCGCGCGCCGCCTCGAAAGGCCAGGCGACTGAGCAGCGAGCCAAACTGACCCCCCGTTGCTGCGCCTTTGCCCGTGCCCAGCCAGCA
>JANPBY010000043.1:0-31433 GCA_031430645.1 Actinomycetes bacterium | reverse complement strand
GGCGCCACCCTCAACCTGCCGCTCGCCCCCGGTTCGGGCGACCAGTCCTGGCTAGGCGCTATCGACCGGTTATGCGACGCGGTCACGGCGTACGGCGCGTCGGCTTTGGTCGTCTCGCTCGGGGTGGATGCGGCGCTCCATGATCCCGAAAGCCCACTCCAGGTCTCGACGCAGGGATACGCCGGGGCGGGCGACCGCCTCGCCAACCTGGGACTGCCGACGGTGCACGTCCAGGAGGGCGGCTACCACCTGCCCACCATCGGCGAGCTGGTCGTCGCCTTCCTAGACCCGTTCAACGCCTGACCCACGGCCTCACCAAGGGACGACAGAGCGGTCTTCCCACAGGAGCCCAGTCGCCTGCGCGTCATTGGAAGACGTACGGCTCTCGCGGGTCGCCAGCCAGACGACCGTGTCAGCGCCATGCTCGGCCGAGCGCGGCGCCTCCGGACCGCCCATGTCCGTGCGGCAGTGCCCGGGGCAGACCGCGTCCACCAGCACGCCCCGACTCCCGAGCCCCACCTCGTGGGCCAGGTTTCTCGTGAGTGCGTTCACACCGGCCTTGGAGACCCGGTAGGCGGCGAGGCCACCGTTGGTGCCCGGACCGCTGAACCGGCCCAAGCACGCGCTCAGCGTGATGATCCGCCCCCATCGGCGCTCGACCATGCCGGGGCCGAAGGCGGCCATGGCCGCCCAGGTGCCGTCGAGGTTGGTCGAGAGCACCCGCCTCCACTCCTCGGACGAGGTACGCAAGGTTTTGGCCGTGCGCTCACTCATCACCCCTGCAGCCGTGACGAGCACATCCACGGAGCCGTACTCCCCGAGCCGTTCCGGCAGTGCCGACACGGCATCGAGATCAGACACGTCGCACGCGACGCCCAGCGCATCAGCGCCCCGCCGGCGCAGGGCAGCCGCACTGCTTTCAGCACCCTCAGGGCTCCGGCCCACCACGACGACGCGGGCACCAGCGGAGGCGAGCCCCTCCGCAACAGCAAATCCGATCCCGCGGCTACCGCCCGTGACCAGGGCCGTGCGTCCGCTGAGGGAGGGCATAGGGCCAAGCCTCCGGCACAAGGGCGAAACCCGCACGATCAGTGCTGCGGAGCGGGTCTAGTCTGAGGGTTTGTGACGGCTCACCCCCAGACACCGATGACCGCATTCGGCCCCAATGAGTGGCTGGTCGACGAGCTCTATCAGGCCTATCTCGCCGACCCCGAGTCGGTCGACAAGGCGTGGTGGGACTTCTTCGCCGACTACCAGCCCGCTGACATGAGCCTCCCCCGAGCAGTTCCGGTTGCGACCGAGCCACCCCCGGCGCAACCTGAGCAGGAGCCGCCCGCCCCTAAGCAACCCGCGCCCGGGGCGGTCACCCCCGAACCGACAGCCACTGCGGCACCGACCCTGCCCAGTACGGCGGCGCCGTCCAGCCTCGGGGCCGGCGGGAGCGAGACCACGCCGCTGCGCGGCCCGGCCGCACGTGTGGTCACCAACATGGAGAGCTCCCTCACGGTGCCGACGGCGACGTCGGTTCGCGCGGTGCCCGCCAAGCTGCTGATCGACAACAGAGTCGTCATCAACAACCACCTGTCCCGCTCCCGCGGCGGCAAGGTGTCCTTCACCCACGTGCTGGGCTGGGCGGTCGTTCGCGCCGCAGCAGCGCTGCCCGAGATGAATTCCTCCTACGCCGAGGTCGACGGCAAACCCAGCCTCGTGAAGCCCGAGCACATCAACCTCGGATTGGCCATCGACCAGACCAAGCCCGACGGCAGCCGACAGCTCCTCGTTCCCTGCATCAAGGCCGTCGACACCATGGACTTCGCGCAGTTCTGGTCCTCCTACGAAGACCTGGTGCGCAAGGCTCGGGCTGGCAAGCTGGTCGTGGACGACTTTGCTGGTACGACGATCAGCCTCACCAATCCGGGCACGATCGGGACCGTTCACTCGGTCCCGCGGTTGATGCAAGGACAGGGTGCCATTGTCGGGGTCGGCGCCTTGGAGTATCCGGCGGAATGGCAGGGCGCCTCGCAGGAAACGTTGGCGCGTAACGCGATCTCTAAAACGCTGACACTGACTTCGACGTACGACCATCGCATCATCCAGGGCGCCCAATCGGGAGACTTCCTGCGTCGGATCCACCAGCTGCTGCTGGGCGAGGACGAGTTCTACGACGAGATCTTCGCCTCCTTGCGGGTCCCGTACGAGCCGGTTCGCTGGGTGCAAGACATCAGCGCCTCCCACGAGGACGACGTCACCAAGGGCGCCCGGGTCCAGGAGCTGATCCACGCCTATCGGGTGCGCGGCCACCTGATGGCCGACATCGACCCACTGGAGTACCGACAGCGCCGGCACCCCGACCTCGACGTGGTCTCGCACGGGTTGACCCTGTGGGACCTCGATCGCGAGTTCGCCACCGGCGGTTTCGGCGGACGCCCCATTGCCAAGCTGCGTGAAATCCTCGGCATCCTTCGCAACTCCTATTGCCGCACCATCGGTATCGAATACATGCACATCCAAGACCCCGACCAGCGTGCCTGGATCCAAGAACGCGTCGAGGTTCCCTACGCCAAGATCGAACGTGACGAGCAGCTGCGTATCCTTCGTCGGCTCAACGCGGCCGAGGCGTTCGAGACTTTCCTGCAGACCAAGTTCGTCGGACAGAAGCGCTTCTCCCTCGAGGGTGGCGAGTCGGTCATGGCGCTGCTCGACGCCGTGCTGGCTGAGGCAGCAACCGCGGGTCTTGTCGAGGTCTGCATCGGGATGCCGCACCGCGGTCGGCTCAATGTGCTCGCCAACATCGTCGGCAAGTCCTACGGCCAGATCTTCCGCGAGTTCGAGGGAACCGTTGACCCTGGTGAGGCGCACGGCTCGGGCGACGTGAAGTACCACTTGGGTGCCGAGGGCTCCTATACCGCGCCCGGTGGCACGAAGATCGCCGTCTCCCTGGTAGCAAACCCCTCGCACTTGGAGGCGGTCGACCCGGTGCTCGAGGGCTACGTACGGGCCAAGCAGGATCTGCTCGACCGTGGGCTGGACTACCCGGTGCTCCCGCTGCTCATGCACGGCGACGCCGCTTTCGCCGGGCAGGGCGTCGTGGCCGAGACCCTCGAGCTCAGCCAGCTGCAGGGCTATCGCACCGGCGGCTCAATCCACGTGGTGGTGAACAACCAGGTGGGCTTCACCACCTCGCCGGCCTACAGCCGCACGTCGACGTACGCCACCGACGTGGCGCGAGCAATCCAGGCACCGATCTTCCACGTCAACGGAGATGACCCGGAGGCGTGCGTACGGATCGGCCGGCTGGCGTTTGAGTTCCGGGAGGCGTTCCACAAGGACGTCGTGATCGACATGATCTGCTACCGCCGCCGCGGGCACAACGAGGCCGACGACCCTTCGCTGACCCAGCCCCTCATGTACAACCTCATCGACGCCAAGCGCTCAGTGCGCAAGCTCTACACCGAGGCGCTCATCGGACGCGGCGACATCAGTGTCGAAGAGGCCGAGGAAGCGCTGCGCGACTACCAGGCCCAGCTCGAAGAGGTCTTTCAGGCGACCCGCGCCCACGCCGAGGAGCACGACGCCCTCAATGCGGAATCGGCGACGGTGGAGCGCGAAGGCCGCAAGGAGCTCGTGCCCCAGAGCCCGTCGGCCGACGTTCCCACCGGCATTGCACTCGAGGTCGTCAAGCGCGTCGTGGACTCCCAGTTGTCGATGCCCGAGGGGTTCACCGTCCACGCCCGACTGGCCCCGCAGCTGGAGCGCCGGGGCCAGATGGTCGAGACCGACCAGATCGACTGGGCGATGGGTGAGGCGCTCGCGATCGGCTCGCTGTTGTCGGAGGGGCGGTCGGTTCGTTTGGCCGGGCAGGACTCCAGGCGCGGCACGTTCGGCCAGCGGCACGCCGTGATCGTGGACCGGCTCACCGGCTGGCAATACAAGCCGCTCAAGCGGCTCTATGAGGACGGCGCCAAGCTCTATGTCTACGACTCGCCGCTGTCGGAGTTCGCTGCCGTCGGTTTCGAGTACGGCTACTCCGTGGCCCGCCCCGACGCCCTGGTGTTGTGGGAGGCCCAGTTCGGCGACTTCGTCAACGGGGCTCAGACGATCATTGACGAGTTCATCTCCTCCGGAGAGCAGAAGTGGGGCCAGCGTTCGTCCTTGGTTCTGCTGCTCCCGCACGGGCAGGAGGGCCAGGGTCCCGACCACTCCTCGGCCCGGGTCGAGCGCTTCCTGCAGATGTGCGCCGAGGACAACATGACCGTCGCCATGCCGTCCTCGCCGGCCTCGTTCTTCCACCTACTGCGCTGGCAGGTGCACTCCGAGCTGCACCGCCCGCTCATCGTCTTCACGCCGAAGTCGATGCTTCGGCTCAAGGCCGCTGCTTCCGCCACGGCCGAATTCACCTCGGGCTTCTTCCGGGCGCTGCAGACCGACACGACCGTCGACCCGGCAGGGGTCCGCAAGGTGCTGCTGTGCAGCGGCAAGGTCTATTGGGACCTGGTGGCCGAGCGGACGGCCAAGAACATCACCGACACCGCGATCCTTCGGTTCGAGCGGCTGTACCCCTTACCCTTCCGCACCCTGCCCCTGGCCCTTGAGACCTACCCCGGGCTCGAGGAGGTGCGCTGGGTCCAGGAGGAGCCTGCCAACCAGGGCGCGTGGACCTTCGTTGCGCTCTCGGTGCCGGAGATCATCGGTCGGCCATTGACCCGGATCTCGCGCAACGCGTCGTCGTCACCCGCCGTGGGGTCACACCACCGGCACGAGGCGGAACAGCGCCAGCTCGTCATCGACGCCTTCGCCTGATCCGCAACCACTGATGATCGGGCAGAGCTGACTCGCCAGACCGCCTATGAGTCCGAGGGGGACCCGTGTACTTCACCGACCGAGGCATCGAAGAGCTCGACGCGCGCCGCGGCGAGGAGCAGGTGAGCCTCGCGTGGCTAGCTGGGCGGCTGGCCGAGTTCGTGGACCTCAACCCGGACTTCGAGGTGCCGGTCGAGCGCCTGGCCACCTGGCTCGCCCGCCTCGACGACGACGACTCCGACTAGACCCCACTTCACGCGCGACACACCGTCCTGACGCGCGATACACCACGCTCGGAGGTGCCTTTTCGCGCGTGAAGTGGGGGCGTCAGGCGGTCAGCCGGTCGCGCACGTCCTTGAACGACTCGCGGTAATGGCCGCACCCGTCCAGTGGCACCTCGAGCAGCCAGGTGGACCCGGAGGTATCGGCCAGGATCGTCACGGGCAGGTCGGCGTAGGCCGCACACACCTGACCGGTGACGGTCTGGGTGGGCCGAGACAGCTCGACGACCACGTCCGCGAAGTTCGCGGCGGACGAGGTGACAGTGAGCCCACCACCTGAGGAGCCGTCCCCGCAGACCATGAAGAACTGCACCTTGCCCACAAGCGGCAGTGCAGGCGGCGACGGGTCGGCGGCCGGGTCCACCGACGCGCAGGTGGAGCCGGGAATCTCTACGCCACGCAGCCCGCTCGGCCCGTCGACAGTGACGATCGGTTCGGCTGCGGTGATGGCCACCATGCAGGCTTCGGCGACGTTCGACACGAGTCGGCGGACGTCGTCCAGGTCGCCGCGCACCTCGAGATCGACCCGACCATTGGCTCCGCCGGCGCCGATGGAGACCAAGCGGATGCCGTCGAGCTCCTCGATCGCGCGGACCGCCCGCTTCAGCTGTGTCTGGGAGTAGCGGATGGTCTCCACCACGATCCCTGCGCTGTCACCGACCTCTGCCTGGAGCTCGGCCCGCACCTGCTCTGCGTCGCGCGTGACCTGCACGACGACCGCTCCGTGCGCTGAGTCCACGCGGAGCTCTCCGGCCTGGTCGTCGGGCAGCGCGCTCAGGTAGCGCCGCGCTGCGTTCACAGCGGGCTGGACGTCCTCCTGCCGCTTCCAGATCAGGTGCTCTTCGTCAGCCGTCACGAGGAAGCCCCACGAGTCCAGGCGCGACCAATCGGCGTTGCCCTCGGCCACGGCCGGATCGGCGGCGAGGGCAACGTCGTACAGCCCGTGGAGGTGTCGGACGTAGGCCTCGTCGTCGCGCAACGCGTGCTGGCGGCGCTGGGCCAGCTCGCCCGCTAAGCCCTCCGGCACCGGCGAGTGAAACTCGTCGAACCAGCTCGGGGCGTCGGCCGGACAGGTCCGGAGCAGCTCGAGGCGGTCGACCGCCGGCGAGGGGCTTGCTGCGGCCGCCAGGGCTGCCTCGTCGGACTGGTTCGGCAACGGGCCGTCCTGGCTGCCGCAGCCGGCAAGGAGCACGAGCACGAGCGCGACCGCGCCGCACACCGCTCGCCCCAGCCCATGCCGCCGACCCGCCACGAGTCCCCCTTCCACGCCTGTGACGCGCGTCACTCGTCGCAGGTTCCCGCGCGTGCGGCCGACGGCCATACCGGGCGGTCAGAACGCGTCTTCACACGCGAAAAGGTGGCCGCCGAGCGTGGTACATCGCGCGTGATGACGGCGTGTCGCGCGTAAAGACGACGGGGCTGTTCAGACGGTCAGGACGAGCTTGCCGAAGGTGTCACCGCTGGCTAGTCGTTCGAAGGCGGAGCGGGCGTCGGCCAGGGCGTACGTCGAGTCGATGAGCGGGCGCGTTCCCGTCCCTACGCAGAACGCGAGCAACCCTTCGAGCTCCTGGAGGGTGCCCATCGTCGAGCCGATGATCGACAGCTGCAGAAAATAGACGCGAGCCAGGTCGGCAGGAGGGTTGAGGCCGGACGTCGCTCCCGACACCACGATCCGGCCGCCCGGCCGCAACGACTTGAGGCTGTGACTCCACGTCGCCTCACCGACTGTCTCGATCTCCGCATCCACCCGCTCGGGCAGCCGAGCTCCTGTCTCAAATGCTTGGTCAGCCCCGAGCTCCACCGCCCGCGCGCGGCGTCCTTCGTCGCGGCTGGTCGCCCAGACCCGGAGCCCCGCCGCACGGCCCAACGTGATGGCCGCCGTGGCGACCCCTCCGCCAGCACCTTGCACCAGCACGGTGTCGCCGGCGCTGACACCCGCTTTCGAGAACAGCATCCGGTAGGCCGTGAGCCACGCGGTCGGCAGACACGCTGCCTCTTCGAAGGAGAACTCGGCCGGCTTGGCGACCAGGTTGCGTCGGGGTACGGCCACTCGTTCGGCCAGCGTCCCGTCGTGGACCTCCGACAACAGCGAGCGCTTCGGGTCAAGGGTCTCGTCGCCGCCACCTGCCGCTGGGTCGCCGATTACCGCGTGGACGACCACCTCGCGGCCGTCCTCGTCGATGCCGGCGGCGTCACAGCCGAGGATCATCGGCAGGCGCTCGGCCGGGAGGCCGACACCTTTGAGGCTCCAGAGGTCGTGGTGGTTGAGAGCGGCAGCCCGTACCTCGACCGTCGTCCATCCCTCGGGTGGCGTGGGATCAGGACGGTCCCCGACCGCGAGTCCGGACAGCGGATCGGCTGGATCGATGGCAACTGCGAAGACAGCGAGCATGGCTGGACGCTAGCCGATCTTGATCCGCTGTTCAGCGCCGGGCGATGCCCTCAGCCCGAGCGGCCTCGGCGACACCAACAGCAACACGCGGGGCGACCCGGTCGTCGAAGACACTGGGGACAATCGACGTCGGGGAGGGAGTGTCAACGCATCCGGCGATAGCCTCCGCCGCCGCCAGTTTCATTCCTTCGGTGATCCGCGTCGCACCCACTGACAAGGCACCCTTGAAGATCCCAGGGAACGCCAGCACGTTATTGATCTGATTCGGGAAGTCACTGCGCCCGGTGGCCACGACGGAGGCATGCCGACCGGCGACATCGGGGTGGACCTCGGGGTCTGGGTTCGCCAGGGCAAAGACGATCGAGCGCTCGGCCATGCTGGCGACGGCTGCCTCCTCGATCTGCCCGGCGGATACACCCACGAACACATCAGCTCCCCGGAGCGCGTCCACGATCGAGCCGGTGAGGCCGGAGATGTTCGTCGTCGCGGCGAGCGCCTGTTTTGTCTCGTTCAAGTCCTCGCGACCGGCATGGACGATCCCCCGGCTGTCCCCGACCGCCACGTCTCCGACACCCGCTCGTTGCAGCATCGCCGTCACAGCTACACCTGCAGCCCCCGCGCCGGACACCACGACCCGGAGATTCGCGAGATCCTTGCCCACCACCAGGGCGGCGTTGCGCAACGCAGCGGTCACGACAACTGCGGTTCCGTGCTGGTCATCATGGAAGACCGGGATGTCGAGGCGCTCCTGTAGGAGCCGCTCGATGTCGAAGCAACGTGGCGCGCTGATGTCTTCGAGGTTGATGCCTCCGAAGGACGGCGCGAGCCGTACGACAGTCTCGACGATCTCGTCCACGTCGCGGCAGTCGAGGCAGATCGGTACGGCGTCGACGCCACCGAACTCCTTGAACAGCAACGCTTTCCCTTCCATGACGGGCAGCGCCGCCAGCGGACCGAGGTCACCGAGTCCAAGTACTGCCGAGCCATCCGTCACGACGGCCACGACATTGGACCGCCAGGTGTAGAGGTCAGCGAGCGCTGGGTCGGCAGCGATCGCGGAGCAGACTCTCCCGACTCCTGGTGTGTACGCCAGCGCGAGGGCGGCGTCATCGGGAACGGCAACAGTCGAGCGGATCTCGATCTTTCCGCCGCGGTGAAGCGGGAAAGCCGGATCATGCTCGCGGGCCGGGGCTGAATCATCGTGAGTAACCACCTGCCCACGGTGTCACAGGATCGGATCGACGGGGACGCCTCCGAGGAGTAGGTACTGCGGTCATCCTCGCCACAACGGCCACACGCGGCGCACCACAAGCCCGAGCACATCGGCGTCAGGAATCGCCCCCACCGACCAGGAGTCGACTCCCTCAGTCGGATTGTCGCGCTCGACCCACCAACCCTCGGGCTCACGCCGCAGCAATCGCTTCACCGCCAGGGGACGGCCACCGGGTAGCCGAAGGACGGCGAGCCGGCCAGGCAGCGGCTCCGCAGCCCAACGGACCAGGAGGCGGTCGCCGTCGCGCAGCGTGGGCTCCATTGATCGGCCGGCGACAGCCACCAGGCCGTACGACCCGATCCTGCCCACGCGCTCCCCTCTCACCGACGGTAGTGTCACGAACAGCCCACCATTACCCGGAAGGACCCTCGCATGCTCACCACAGTTCACGCCCACTGCGACCTGCCCTGCGGTGTCTACGACCCCGCCCAGGCCCGGATCGAGGCGCAGTCGGTCAAGGCGACCATCGAGAAGTACAACGCCTCCGAGGACTCCGCGTTCCGATCGCGCGCGCTCACCGTCAAGGAGGAGCGCTCCGACCTCGTGAAGCACCACCTCTGGGTGCTGTGGACCGACTACTTCAAGCCCCCGCACTTCGAGGCCTACCCCCAGTTGCACGGTCTGTTCAACGAGGCCACCAAGCTCGCCGGTGCCGGCGGCACCAAAGGCTCGACCGATGTCGCCGTCGCCGACAACCTCCTGACGAAGATCGACGAGATCGCCAAGATCTTCTGGGAGACCAAGAAGGCCTAGGTCTCGCGTGCGATGGAGGAGTCCATCCTCCATCGGGTGACCGCACAGATCGCCAGCCTCCGCCGGGGGCTAGTCCGAACTGATCAGGCGCTGGAACCGCTGGCGACGACGATCTGGGCCGAATAGTAAGCATTTGTCGATCGCATGGCGTCACCGGCTGTAACTGACCGCGTTGCCCACCGCCCACGTGAGCGATACCAGGGGTTGTGGCGTCTCGACCGTGACTATGTACGCCATGTGAGTAGGGCGGCATAGTGGCCGCGCTCGACGCTTCGGTCCGGCATTCGGGGCACCGCTCAATCCCCCGCCGGAGTCGTTTGGACGCGGCGGGACCGCGTGTGCAGGACTTGGGAGCCGGCATGAACCTTCCCCTCGGTAACGTCCAGACGACGCGCCCATCCCGTTGGGGGTGGGGGGTTCGCCGCCTCGCGATCGCGGTTCTTGTGATCCCGATGGCGGTGCTCAACACCTCCAGCGCACTAGCGGCTGACGGCCCGTACACCATCAACGGTGTGGTGCCGGATGGCGGCGCAACCGAGCTGCCTGACCTGTTTGGCAGTGTCAAGGAGCTCGGTCCGCTGAACTCGAGCACCACCAAGATCGGGGTCATCCACAACGACGCCGTGCCGACGCTCGGCCTCACGAACCCGAATGGCCAAGTCGACTTGCGCCGCGCCTGGCTCGACACCGAACGAGACACAAGCACCGGCCACGACTGGCTGTACTTCGCGTGGGAGCGCGATGCCAACAGCGGCAGCGGCTTCATCGCCTATGAGTTCATGCAGAACCCGGCGCCGGCCGGCTGCGCGTATGACACCGCAACCGACGCTCAGCTCACCGCCAGCTGCAACCCGTGGGCCAACCGGAGCAGTGGCGACTTCATGATCCTGTGGGACCAGCAGGGCAACAGCCTCGACCTGTTCCTGCGGACCTGGTCCGGTACGGCCCCGAATCTGACCTTGGGCGCGCCGGTGCAGCTCACCTCCACGGTGTCCCAAGCCGCCTACAGCACGGACGGCTTCAGGGGTGAGGCAGCAGTCGACCTGACCGCGACGATCTTCGGTGGCAGCACGGCCTGCAGGTCCTTTGCCAACACCATTCCAAGCACCGTGACGGGCAACTCCGACACGGCCGACTACAAGGACACCATCCTCAAAACGGCACCGCCCATCACGAACTGCGGTTCGACCACTGTGACGACCCCCAAGATCGTCACTGACACCTCGACCAACCCCGACACCACGACCAACGTGCCCCCCACCGGAGCATCCATCGGCACCGGCGTGCTCGCTGTCGCTGACTCGGCTGTGGTCGACATCCAAGGAGGCACGGCTACACCAAGCGGCGCGGTCGCCTTCTCGCTGTGCAAGGTCGACGCCCCTGGCCTCTGCACCACGGGTGGCACGTCGGTCGGTTCGACCAACCTGTCCGGCGCCTCCTACCCGGTGACCGTGCAGTCCCCGACCGCCTACGTGACCTCAGCCGGCCGGTACTGCTGGCGAGCCAACTTCAGCGGTGACTCCGCCAACGGCATCCCTAGCTCGAGTGACTCCTCGGCCACCGAGTGCTTCACGGTCAACCTAGTCAACCCGACGCTCTCCACCTCGGCTGGTGCCGATGTGTACCTGGGCAGCGCCGTGACGGACTCCGCGACCCTGGGCGGCACCGCCACGCAGCCGGCCAACCCGGTGATCAACCTGACTGGCACCGCAGGAGCAGCCGCCGGCGGCACCATCACCTTCAAGCTGTACGGCCCCAATGCCACAACGTGCGGGCCGCTTGTCTACACCTCAGCCACCGTGCCGGTGTCCGGCAACGGGACGTACAACAGCCCGACACCACAGTTCGCGCCCGCAACGCCCGGCAACTACCACTGGGTCGCCGTTTACAGCGGCAACTCCCCGAACACCAACAACGTGGACCACAACCTTGCCTGCACCGAAACCGCTGAGGACGTCACGGTCCAGACCGTCGCCTCGTCGATGACGACCGCTCAGCGCTGGGTGCCGAATGACTCCGCGACGATCAGCGCGCCGGAGGGCGGCAACCTCACCGGCACGGTTTCCTTCGCCCTCTACGCGTCGGTCGACTGCGCGGTCGGCGGGGACGCCCCCATCTACACCACCACGCGCACCGTCTCAGGGACCTCGCCACAGACCGTGGCCACCACGGCCGCGGCGACTCAACCGGCAGCTCAACTGGCTTCCGGGTCCTACTCATGGAACGTGAGCTACGACAGCACCAACAACGCTCAACGCGACATTCCCGCGAGCTGCCACGAAACGTCCGCACTGACTGTCAGTAACGGCGGCACCATCAGCAGCCTGTGATCACCACCTGACTGGCTCCCCTGTCCACAAGTTGACGACACATCACTCCGATCTAGCTCGTCCGCGGAACTGGGTCACAGCAAGGGTTGCGCCACATATTGGACGGGGCGGAGCGCCTAGGAGGCTCCATGACTACTGGCCCTGCCGCGGCTCGATCGGCGGTTGACCGGTTCGCCGGGATTCTCGGGAAGTTATGTGTCCTGATCGGCGTGGTCAGCCTCGTGAAGTATCTGGGGCTGGCGGTGGAGGACTTTGCCAATGCACCGCACTTCTTCTTGGTGTTCTTGGTGGTGCCCTTCTTCGTGGCCGCTGCACTCGCCCGCCGGCTGCCTCGCATAGCCGCCGTGATCACGATCCTGTTCGGCGGTTTGTACGCCTACCTGATGATCATGCAGTTGTTCGGAGGCATCGAGCCATATTGGGGCGACTATCTACTCGTGTTCGTGGGGCTCCCGTTGGCGCTGGCAGCGTTAGTCGTCAGTGTCAGAGTTCTGTTCCGCAGGTAGAGCGACGCTCACAGTCCACTTCTCGTCCCTCACGGTGTAGTGGGCGGCTACCCAGTTCGTGGGCTCACCCCCCGTCGAGTATGCCCCGTCGGCGTCGGTACTCGTCCTCGTCAATCTCACCGCGGGCGAACCGCTCGTCCAGGATCGCGCGAGCCGTCGACCCTGCGGCAGGTGGGAGGGCGGTCGGAAGCGCGCTCGTCGGCCGCGTCACCAGCCAGACAACCAGGCCGACGGCCAGGCCAACGAGGAGGACCAGCACCAGACCCATGAGGACGACCCCGCCCCAAGACATGCCGTAGTCGTATCTGTCATGCATGGCGGTCCCTCCGTTGTTCATCCGTGGGTCCTGTTGGCATCCTCGCCCTGAGGAGGTCCCACGGATAGGGACTTTGGGCCTCGCTTCGTCGTCACTGTGGGCGTACAGGTAGGACGTGACCGAGACGGTGAGGTCACGCCGCACTTGCTAGGTTGCGTCCATGCCCAGCGTCGGAGGCCGGACGTGAAGGCGGTCGTTTACGACCGGTACGGGCCTCCGGATGTGCTGCGCATCCAGGACGTGCCGCTGCCTTCCCCCGCCGCCGGGCAGGTGCGGGTGAAGGTCGCCGCGACCTCGATCAACCTCAGCGACTGGGAGGGCCTACGCGGCTCCCCCGCCTACGCGCGGCTGGGCGGGCTTCGGGCTCCGACTCGGCGCACGCTCGGCTCCGACATCGCCGGCGTAATCGACGAAGTAGGCGCTGGAGCGACCCGGTTCCAGCGCGGGGACGAGGTGTACGGCGACAACCTGGCGCTGATGGGCGGGTTCGCGGAGTATGCGCTGGCGTCGGAGAACGCCCTCGCCCACAAGCCGACCGAGCTCACGTTCAGCGAGGCATCCACCATCCCGCAGGCGGGCGCGATCGCCGGGCAGGGCACCGAGCGGGCCGCCGCGGGCTGCCGGGTTCTGATCAACGGTGCCGGTGGAGGGTCAGGATCGTTCGCGATCCAGCTCGCCAAGCGGCTCGGTGCGCACGTCACCGCAGTCGACAACGCCGCGAAGCTGGACTTCATGCGGTCGGTGGGTGCGGACGAGGTGATCGACTACCGCCGCGACGACTTCACCCGGACGAATGAGCCCTACGACGTGATCCTCGACCTCGTGGCCCACCGATCGGTCTTCGCCTACCGCCGCGCGCTGGCACCAGGCGGTAGGTATCGGTGCGTAGGTGGGACCGTGCCCTCGTTGCTGCGGGTGCTCACCGCCGGTTGGGCGGTCGGGCGGGTCACTGGTCGCTCGATGGGGGTGCTCGTCGTCCACCCGGGTCCAGTCCACTTCCAGCCACTTGCCGCCCTCTGCGTCGCCGGGGAGGTCCGGATCCATATCGACCGGACGTTCACCCTCGACGAAGTTCCTGCCGCGCTCGCGCACGTCGGCGAGGGACGTGCGCTGGGCAAGGTCGTCGTGTGCAGCTCCTGACTCCTCGCGCACCGTGGGCGATCAGTTGCTCGGTCGCCCCTTGGAGCGCCGGGCCAGGTCCGACCCGCGATGCTTCCGGGGTCGGACCTGGCCGTCCCGGCTACGACCACGAGAGTCGGAACCGAACGACCGTTTTTGCACGGCGCTTGACCTGGGTTGACACAGGAAGGACGGCGAGGTGGCGCCGTTCTGGTCTAGCGTTCCCAAAAGCAGCCGAACGCGCCGGATGGTCCCCCACAGGGCCGATGACGGTCGCCCGTCAGGAACGGAGTGACCAGCGTGGTCGAGCACTCGACGGTCCGGAGCATCCGCCCCGAGGACATCGACGACGTCGACGCGATGATTCGCGAGCTGGCGACATACGAACGATCGCTGGACGAGGTCAGAGGAACGGCCGCTGATCTGCGCCGAGCCCTGTGCGCTGAGCAGCCGATGCTGTTCGGACACGTTGCCGAGGCACCAGACGGGACCCTCGCCGGGTTTGCGCTCTGGTATGTCACGTACTCGACGTGGGAGGGCCAGCACGGCATCTACCTCGAGGACCTTTTCGTACGCCCGGAGCACCGAGGGAGCGGCCTGGGCAAGGCCCTCCTGGCTGCCCTCGCCCAAGAGGCGACCGCTCGCGGCTACCCCCGGGTGGAGTGGTGGGTGCTCGACTGGAACGAGCCGGCGCTGGAGTTCTACCGCAGCCTCGGCGCGTTCGGCATGGACGAGTGGACGGTCTATCGGCTCACCGGCGACGCCCTGACGACCCTGGCGAGCAACCCCTGACCCGGCGAGCTCGCCCGCGCTCACTCGAGGTCATCTGCCCGGGGCATTGAGGAAGCCGTTCGAGTGATCGACACGGCTCTACCGGATCTGGACCGTGTCCCCGTGGTCGAGCCCTACGGATGCGAAGGCGACAGGGAGGCCACCCTGCCGATCATGGAGAAGAACGGACTCACTTCGGTGAATGCGGCTAAGACAACGCGCAGGTGCTCGAGGACCTCATCAAGTGTGACGTGATTGTCCGCGCGACCCAAGCCCCACGCCAAGTCGGCGCTCGGCGTCGCCAGAGCCTTCAAAGCCAGGCTGTTCCAGTACTCGCGCGTTCCCCGCATCCCACGGATTCTGCATGACGAAGCAGCCGGACGCGTGAAGTTGGTGGAACGCAGCGACCCGCTCGTCATGAGCGCTCATGCCGCACCTCATCGGGGTGGGTTGGAAGCCCTCGACCCTAGTCCGATCTGGTCACCACAACCTTGATGACCTCAGCCCTGCCAGCTGAGATAGACCACGGTCGCGTCGTCTCGCGGATCGCCCTCAGTGTGCTCAGACGCGGTGCGGATGACGCGTCGCACCACCTCGTGTGGGGTGGCACCGGCGCTGTGTTCTCGAGCGAAGAGGTCCCCGAGCAGGTCGTCCCCAAATGGGGTGCCGTCGGGCAGGCGGGAGTCGGTGACGCCGTCGGTGTAGAGGAGCACGCCGTCTCCCGGCTGAAGGCGGACTTCGACGATGTCCCCAACTACCGGCCCCAGATCACCCATCCCCAAAGGAAGGCCAGCTTTGACGATCGGCTGGGACAGGATTGCACCGTTGCGCGCCACGACCGGTAAGGGATGCCCGCAGGTTATCCAACTCAGCGTGCCGGTCGTCGTGTCGAGTCGACCGAGTATCGCGGTTCCGAAAGCAGGCTGACCCGGGAAGGTGCGGGCTGCGGCGTCGATCCGCGTGGCCAGGCTGGCGAGATCGTCCCGTGCGCGGCGACCATGCCGGTACGCCCCGATCATGAGGGCGGCCAGAACGGCGCTGTTCAGGCCGTGGCCGACCGTGTCCAGGATAGCGAGGTCGAGGCATCCTGCGTTGAAGGCGTAGTCGAAACAGTCGCCACCGACCTCGTAGGCGGGTTGGAGAAGTCCGGCGATAGTCAGTCCTTCGGCCGTGAAGGAAAGCGGGGGCAAGAGCGACCATTGCATCTCTGCCGCCAGGTCCATGTCACGTCGGCGGCGCGTTTGATGCGGCAGGTCGGTGTACTGCGCGCTGGACGCCAACAGCGGAGCGGCAACAAGCCCAAGTTCAGTGACCAGGAACTCGATCTCATCGTCCCAGTGGGGCAACTGCATGGTCAGCACGCCGAGTCGGTCTGACTGATCCGTGACGGGCACCCATACATCCCATCCGTCGTCGCGCTCAGTGGCCACCGCCTTCGAGGAGGTGAAGGCCCGGCCCGCGACTGACCCATCGAGTGAAACCGCCTCCGGCTCCCGACCTGAAGCAGGGACACGGGGTAGCGGAGTGAGTGCCACGTGCGCATAGTCGATGAGCAGGAGCTCGACACCGCGGCCGCCGATGCCTGCCACAGCTGTGGCCAGACTCTCCACGAACGCATCCGGGTGCGCGGTCTGATGCGCCAGCAGCAGTCGCGTCACAGGCCGATCCCGAGCATGGATCGTCACGACCGCCCCCATCGCAGCGCACGAGGACCTGAGTCTCGTTGAAGCCTGTCTCGCCGTCCCCGCCGAGCCGCCAACCGCACGGGTCCGATACTAGTCGCGAACTTCAGGTGACGCGGGTCGTCGAGGATTCCGCCGACCGCAACTCTTCAAGCATGGACGACTTGAGAGCTTTGGCGTCCTTGCAGGTGTGAGCGCCGAATTTCAGGGAAGGAACCTAGCCCATCCTGGAATGCGAGGAGCCGACATGCAGCACGTCACGCGCTACCAAGTCGACGGCGACCACGGATGGTACGTGTGCTCGGACTCGGAGGTCGTGCTCGCGCCGGGTGACTCGGAAGTCTGGCCCCGCCTCTTCGAGACCTACTGCCGCCGGACGCGGCGTGGTCCCCAGGACCTGGCCTTCCGGTCTCCCGAGGACGAGCTGGCGTTTCTCCACGACGTCCGAGCCAATCGAGGGACCGTCGCCCAGGTGGATGCCGCCACCACAGTCGGAGCGGCGGGCTAGCTGTACGGCCCAGGGACGTTGGTCGAGCGACTGATGGGGGGTTGCGGATGTGCTCGATTGGCCGCGAGCTCAACAGCCGGCATGTCGAGCCGGGGTTTCGCCACCACCGGATCGGGTATGCCTGTCTTGCCGAGTTGGGTCATCCCAGCAAGTGGGCACTGTTCGCGTTAGTCAGCCTCGACCAACTCCAACGGGGAGCACAGGTGATCGGTGCCTGCTCCTGGCCCTATTCGGCCGTTGGGGCGGCATCCCCCTGCTGCTGGTTCCGAGACCCCAAAGAACAGCATGGCGCGCAACGGAAACCCCGGGCGTGACGCATACGACAATGACGTCGTCACAGACGTCGAGAGAGGCCCTACCGTGGCAT
Source organism: Actinomycetes bacterium (assembly GCA_031430645.1). Classification (GTDB taxonomy): domain Bacteria; phylum Actinomycetota; class Actinomycetes; order DATJPE01; family DATJPE01; genus JANPBY01. The sequence goes on along the minus strand of JANPBY010000043.1, from coordinate 14,335 downwards.
TCGTCCTTTGGATTATCGCAGTCGTCCTCGCCATCGCCGGGGTGATCCAGCTCCTCCAGGGCCAGATCATCCTGGGCATTGTGCTGCTCGTTGCCGCCGCACTGGTCGGCCCCGGCGGGTACTCCATTTTTGGCCGCAGCCGAAGCGGCGTCTGATATGGGTATCGGAGCCGGAATTGTTTTGGCAGCGCTCGGCGCGATCCTGTATTTCGGTGTGGAGGCCAACGTGAACGGACTCGACATCAAGGTTGTGGGCGTCATCCTCATGGTGGCCGGGGTTGTCGGTGTTGTGCTGGAACTCGTGCTCTTTGCCCCACGCCGCCGCGGGACAGCGGTAACGAATCGGGAGACCGAAACGTACTAACCCAGCGGGCCTAAATCCCACCTCTGACGGAGATGTCATGTCAAGCGACGCAAGCACCCTCCTCAAGGACGACCACCGCACCTTCCAGAAGGTCTTCAGCAAAGGACGCGGGTTTGACTTCATCAGCGGGAAGCCAAAGAGAGCCCGCAATGAAGCTCCTGAACCAACACCCGACAACCACCACAAGCGGGATGCCTAACACGCGGCTCCTGAACGGTCACATCAATGGAAGGAGACCCATGAGCACGTCCGACAAGATGAAGAACAAGTTCGAGGACACCATCGGCAAGGTCAAGGAGAAGTTCGGCGACGCCACGGACAACGAGTCCATGGAGAATGAAGGCCGCTCAGATCAGGCCAAAGCATCGGGCAAGCAGGCTGGCGAGCATGTCAAGGACGCCGCTGGCGACGCCAAAGACGCTGTGAAGGACGCCGTACGGGACTGATCGATTCCCGCTGTGGGGTCCAAGGCAACAGGAACCCACAGCGGTTAGACACTCTGGCCACGCTATGAATCAGCACTTGAACCCCCGAGGAGACCGGCACCATGACAGCTGAACCCGGCACGGATGAGCCAGGCACCGACCAGCCCAGGCCCGACAGGCCAATTGAGGAGCACGCCCCCGCCACTTGGGCTGTTGCCGACTGGCTCGGCAAGGCGCTCGTCGACCAGGCCGGGGAAAGGATCGGGAAGCTCCAGGACGTCTACGTGGACGTCGAGACAGACGAACCGCAGTTCGGCACCGTCAAGGAAGGCCTCTTGACCCGTCACCTCACCTTCGTGCCGCTGGCAGGCGTGCAGGTCACTCCCCAGGGCCTGCAGGTCACAGCAACCAAGGAGGAAGTCAGGTCAGCGCCTGACATCCGGCTGCAAGGCGAGGAACTCACCCAGGCTGACGAGTCCGCCCTCTACCACCACTTCGCGCAGAATTACACCCCAATCGGCACCGAGAGCGGTCGCCGTCTCGCCCGCCGCTGAGCGAGCGAGCAATGGGCATGCCGGACCCACTGCTTCCCACGGCACTGCTGTGGAACAGAATCGGCCTTTGCGCTCCCGGCGAAGCAGCCGCACGCGGCTATCCCCGGGTGGAGTGTTGGGTGCTCGACTGGAACGCACCGGCACTGGACTTCTACCGTAGCCTCGGTGCCTTCAGCATGGACGAGTGGACCGTCTATCGGCTGACCGGCGATGCCCTGACCACTTTGGCCTACAACCCCTGACCCGGCGCGCTCGCCCACGCACGACAGATTTAGGCGGTCCCACCGCGTCACGAGGCTACGGCTGCGTCGTCTCCCTGCCGATGGTGCAAGTAGATTTGTTCCTGGATCGGGGGATCCAACAAAGGAGAGGTGCTGTGGCTGACCCGCTGGGTCACCGGCCGTGGGGGGCTAGAGGGGACTCTGGTCGCCCTGGGACGGTTCGTGACGTCGTCGAGCTCAGGTTGCCGGCCGACCCGGCCTACCTGTCGGTTCTTCGTACGGCCACCGCTGGGCTCGCCGCCCGCCTGGACTTCACCCTCGACGAGATCGAGGACCTACGGATCGCCGTCGACGAGGCCTGCGCCATGCTGCTCACCGATGTGGTCGACGCCGGAACTCTGTCCTGCACGTTCGAGATGCTCGAGGACGCGCTTCGGATCACCGTGGCAGCACCGACCCGCAACAGCCTGGAACCCGAGCGTGGCACCTTCGCCTGGACCGTCCTCACTGCACTGGCCGGCGAAGTCGAGTCAGGCATCGATGCTGAGGGACGCGTGACCGTACGTCTGCACAAGCGGCGAGGCGCCGCGGGGTGACCACTGGCGATCCGACCGTGACCGCGGCTCCCGCCGCAGACGATGTGGCCACAGAGGTTGTGTCCTCAAAGGGTGTGATCGACGTCCGACAGGGAGCCCGGGAGGAGCAGCGCGCCCGAAGCCAGGCGCTGCTCGCGCGGTTGGCCGCAGATCCCACGGACTCCGCCGCGCGCGATGCCCTCGTGAGGCTCCATCTCCCCCTGGTTCAACACCTTGCGAGACGGTTCGTGAATCGTGGGGAGCCCTACGACGATCTCGTCCAGGTCGGCACGATCGGACTCATCAAGTCCGTCGACCGCTTCGACACCGAACGCGGCGTGGAGTTCTCGACCTATGCGACGCCGACGATCATCGGCGAGATCAAGCGGCACTTCCGAGACAAAGGCTGGGCCGTGCGGGTGCCCCGGCGCCTCCAGGAACTGCGCCAACACCTGACGACCGCCACTGCCGAGCTCTCCCAACAGCTCGGCCGAGCCCCGACCGTCGCGGAGTTAGCACTGCGACTTGGGATCAGCGACGAGCAAGTCCTTGAGGGCCTGGAGTCCGCCAACGCCTATGCGACGGTTCCGCTCGACCGCGGCTCGTCCGACGACGACTCCGGCCCCGGCTTCCTGGACACCGTTGGGGAGGACGACGAGGCCCTCGACGGGGTTGAGTACCGCGAGTCCCTCAAGCCACTCCTCGCCCAGCTCGACCCCCGTGCGCGGCGCATCCTGATGCTGCGGTTCTTCCACGACAAGACCCAAAGCGAGATCGCGGCTGAAGTCGGGATCTCCCAGATGCACGTGTCCCGGCTGCTGGCCAAGACGCTCGCGCAACTGCGCACCGGCCTGCTCGCAGAGGGCTGAGTACGTCCCCGCTTCCACGGTTCAGCGCAGAGCTTGACCGACCCCCGGCCGTAGAAGCGAGGCGAGGCAGGCGACGGTCAGGATCACCACGACCCAGCCGATCCAGACCTCACCTCCTTGACCGCTAGCCAACGCCCAGCCCACGGCGAGCAGCACGAGGTCCGAGGTCAGGACTGGTGAGCGAGCCCAACGCTGACGGCGAGACAGGCCACGAGCGCACGTCAGCAACCCAAATCCCCAGCCGGCGCTGAACAGGATGATCAAAGCAGCGTTCAGCGGCTCGGCCGGAGGGTCGAGGATCCATTCGACGATGAGAAAGCCGGCATAGGCAAACAGTCCGCCGGCGACGGAGGCGGTCGCCGCAACGGCCAGCCGCACGGCGCGGTCCTGCTCGGGAGGGGAGCTCTTGGTCTCCGCGGACGGCAATGGCTCATCGGGCACCGGGTGAGGCTACCGGCGTTCCTGGTTAGGCTGACCCGCCGTGCGTGCCCTTCTCATAGTCAACCCCGCCGCGACGACGACGACCAGTCGCACCCGCGACGTACTTCTCCATGCGCTGAAGTCCGACCTCGACCTCGTGGTGGCTGAGACGACCCATCGAGGGCATGCTGCCGAGCTCGCCCAAGAGGCAGCCGAAACTGGCTTCGAACTCGTCATTGCCTTGGGTGGGGACGGCACGGCGAATGAAGCAGTCAACGGGATCCTCAACCGAGGACCAGGCCCGGACCGGCCGGCCCTGGCCCTGGTCCCCGGCGGGAGCACGAATGTCTTTGCCCGAGCGTTGGGGATCCCCAACGACCCGGTCGAGGCCACCGGCCAAATCCTGGACGCGCTGCGCGAGAAGCGCACCCGCAGCGTCGGCCTTGGCACAGCTGATGGTCGGTGGTTCACCTTTTGCGCCGGACTGGGTCTGGACGCGGACGTGGTCGCCGCCGTCGAGCGGGCCCGGTCGGGCGGACGACGGTCGACACCGGCGCTCTATGTCGCCACGGCCGTGCGCGAGTTCTACGCCGGCAACCGAGACGCACCTCCGCTGCGGCTGACTCGCCCAGGCGAGGAACCCATCGAGGGCCTGCACCTGGCCATCGTGCAAAACACCCGCCCGTGGACGTTCCTGGGCGGGCGGGCGGTAGACCCGTCTCCGGCTGCTTCCTTCGACACCGGCCTGGACCTGCTGGGCCTGCGGGGGTTGGGCACGGCTTCCACGCTTCGGCACGTACGTCAGCTGCTGCTGGGCCGAAAACCACCGCACGGGCGAGACGTCCTCGCCCTACATGACGTCGCGGAGCTCACGTTGTGGGCGGACCGGCCAACGAGCCACCAGGTGGACGGCGACCATCTCGGCCTGCGCATGAGCGTCACCTTCCGCTCGCACCCGGGCGCACTTCAGATGGTCCTCTGACGCTGCTCCGGATCCGGCCCCCACCAACTGACACGCAGCGTGAGCAGGCGACAGCAGACCGTGCTGATCCCCACAGACTGTGACGAACGCCACCGAAACGGACAGGGATTGCTTTCCGGAAACGCTTGTCGCACGGTCTGACCTTTGCCAGGCTAGAGGGGCGCGTGGAACACCCGGGCCGTCCGAGGCGTTCTGTCGCAGCAGCCTGGTGCTCGGGAGCCGGGATCCGACTGGGACCTCATCGTCCCTGGAGGGCCCCGACCTTGTGCCGCGGGCTGCTTCGTGAAAGCGTTCACAAGCCCGACCCTGAGGAGACCTGTTATGGACTGGCGCCACCGGTCCGCATGCCGCGACGAAGACCCCGAGTTGTTCTTCCCGATCGGAAACACTGGCCCAGCGCTGGTGCAGATCGAGGAGGCCAGAGCGGTCTGCCGTTCATGCGAAGTGATCGAGCCCTGCCTGGCCTGGGCTCTGGAGACCGGCCAGGACGCTGGCGTGTGGGGAGGGCTCTCCGAAGACGAACGGCGCGCCCTCAAGCGACGCAACGCCCGCGCCCGCGCCCGGATGGCCTAACCCCCCGAGGGCCCTTTGAGGGTGCAAGGACCCCTTGCCCCCCTACTTAGCGGGGTTTTGGGTACTCATCCGCATGGGTGCGTTCAGCCCAGCGGGAGCCGTACGACCGCCGCGGTACCCCCGCCGTCTCGACGACTCAGGGACACCTGGCCGCCCAAGTCAGCGACCAAGGTCCGAGCAATCTGCAGACCCAGCTTGGCCGACGTCAGGTCGTCGAAGTCACTCGGCAGTCCGATTCCGTCATCCTCGACTGCAACGACCAGCTCCGCAGCCAGGCGGTTCGGACGGATGACCAGCGTTCCCGAGCGGCCGGCCAGTCCGTGCTCGACGGCATTGTGGGCCAGTTCGTTGAGAACAAGCGCCAGCGGCGTGGCCAGTTCGGCATCCAGCCCCCCGAAGGTCCCCTCGCGGCGCACGGTCACCCGAGCGCCATCCCCGACCTCAGCACCCACGACCTCGGCACCCATCTCAGCACCCAGCACTTCGGTCACCATCGACATCAGCCGGTCACAGATCTCGTCGAAGGGCACGTCGGGGTCCGGACTCATCGACAGCATCTCGTGCACCACGGCGATCGACGCGACCCGTCGCTCGGCCACGGCCAAAGCAGCGACCGCATCAGGTGCCTCGAGCCGCCGGGACTGCAGCCGCAGGAGCGCAGCCACGGTCTGCAGGTTGTTCTTCACCCGGTGATGGATCTCCCGGATCGTGGCGTCCTTCGTGACCAGTTCGCGCTCACGGCGTCGCAGGTCGGTGACGTCACGCAGCAACACGAGGGCACCGGTCCGACGACCGGCCTCGAGCAGCGGCAAGGTGCGCAAGGCGACGACGGCACCCTTGGCCTCCACCTCGGTGTTGCCGGCGGTACGTCCTCCGAGAATGGCCGTCGGGTCCTCGTCCACCGGACCGCGCTGCGGGCTGAGAAAGCGTGAGATCTGGGCCAGTGATGCGCCGCCCAGATCGGCTGCTAACCCGAGCCGACGGTAGGCCGAAAGGGCGTTGGGGCTCGTGAAGGTGACGAGCCCGGCAGCATCGAGCAACAGCAAGCCGTCCCCGACGCGAGGCGAGTCCTCCAGGTCGTGCCCGGGACCCGCAGCCGGAAAGGTTCCCTCCGCCACCATCCCCGCCAACCGGTCGGCTACCTCGACGTAGGTCTCCTCCAACGGGCTTCGCGCCCGATCGACCGAAGGATGAGTGTGCTGGGCGACCACAGCGACCACCCTCCCCCCAACTGGGACGGGCATGCCCCGTTCGGGCCCGCTAACCAGAGTGCTAGCCACATTGACGACCCGGCCAAGTGAGAGGGCCTCATCGACGACGGGACGCCGGCCCCGGGGAAGGAAGGTGCCGACCAGATCCTCGGTGAAGACCGTCGGTCCAGTCGTCGGACGCAGTTGGGAGGCAGCGACATAACCCGAGGCGTTCCAGGTAGGCAGCCACAGGACGAGATCACTGAAAGCCAGGTCCGCGATCAGCTGCCAATCCGCCAGCAGCAGCCCGAGCCGCTCGAGTTCGGCGTCGCTCAACTCGGTGTGGCGCTTAGCCATCTCGCTCAACCCGGGCACGGTCAACCACCGTACTCAGCCGCGGGAGGCCCGCCCCCGGCCAACGACCGGGCCAGGTGTCGTTCATGACTGGTTGTCCCTTTGAAGAAGTCGGCGTCCTCGATCCGCGCGAACTCCTCGAAGCCGAGCCGCGACGCCAGCGCGAGCGAGGCGGCATTGCGCTCGTCGATCTCGACGTACGCCCGCGTCACACCCCAAGCCAACGCCAGCTGGTCCATGACCAGGGTCATCGCCTCAGTAGCGAATCCTTGCCGCCACCATGTCGACCCGAGCATCCACGCGAGCACCGTCGGCTCGCTCGGCTCGACCGTCGCCTCGATCCGACCGATGTACGTCGGAGGCGTCGAGTCACGCCGCAGCCGTACGGCCCACTGGAGCCAGGCCTGGTCACCGGCTGCAGATTGCCGGGTCTCGAGCTTGCGATAGCGCTCGGTGAGCCACTCGAGGGACACGGGAGGGTCTTCGGGTACGTAGGCGTAGATCTCCGCTTCCTGCCAAAGGTCGAAGAGGACCGGGGCGTGGTCGGCGCACATCGGCTCCAGCCGCAGCCGCTGGGTGAACAGCACCTCGTCAGGGTCTGTAGGAAATGCGTAGTCCGGCACCGCACGAGGGTAGCCAGCGGATCGCTGAGAGGATGACCGGATGACGTCGCCGACCTCGAGCTCGCCACCCCATGCGGGTACGGCGCGCACTCGCGATCTCGTCACGAGAGACCTGGCGCACGTGTGGCACCCGTTCACCCAACAGTCCACCTGGGGTGTGGATGACCCGCTCGTCGTCGACCGAGCTGAGGGGATGTACTTCTGGGACACCGACGGCCGCCGCTACCTCGACGGCGTCTCCTCGCTCTGGGTCAACGTGCATGGCCACCGCGTGCCGGAGATCGACGCAGCAATCCGTGGCCAGCTCGAAGTCCTCGACCACACCACCTATCTGGGACTGACTCACGAGCCGGGGATCGTCCTTGCCGAAAAATTGTTGGCCACCGCCGCCTCGGGCCTCAACCGGGTCTTCTATGCCGGGGACGGCGCCTCCGCCGTCGAGGCGGCGATCAAGATGGCCTTCCAAGCCCAGGCCCAACGAGGTCAGCAGCGGCCGTTCTACCTGCACTTCGCTGAGGGCTATCACGGCGACACCCTGGGTGCGGTGAGTGTCGGTGGGATCGATCTCTTCCACGCGACCTACCGACCGATTCTGCTCGAGACCCGGATGGTCTCCTCCCCCGGAGTGCTCGCCAGCGGTGAGACCAGAGCCGAGCGCGCAGCCGCCGTGCTCGAGGAGTTGCGTGCGCTGCTTGAGCGCGAGGGCGACCAGGTGTGCGCGATCGTCGTCGAGCCGATGGTCCAAGCCGCCGGTGGGATGCTCACTCACGACGCGAGCTTCCTGCGTGGCTGCCGAGATCTGGCCGATGAGTTCGGCGCCCTGCTGATCGCGGACGAGGTGGCCACGGGCATCGGACGTACCGGCCGGATGTGGGCTGTCGAGCACGCCGGCATCACGCCGGACTTGTTGACCTGCGGCAAGGGCCTGACCGCTGGCTACTTGCCGCTGTCGGCCGTACTCGCCACCGAGGAGGTCTATGACGCCTTCCTCGGCTCACCGGCCTCGGGGCGAACGTTCTTCCACGGCCACTCCTTCACCGCCAACCCCTTGTGCTGCGCCGCTGCGATCGCCAACCTCGACCTCATGGAGTCCCGGGGCACCGTCGAGCGCGCGGCTCGAATCGGCGACCTGATCGGTGAGTGGACCGCACCACTGGCCGCCGATCAGCGCGTCCGCGAGATCCGCCGGATCGGCACGATGACCGGCATCGAAGTTGAGTCCGTGGGCGAACGTACGGGCTTCGCCGTGTGCCAGGAGGCTCGTCGCAACGGGGTCTGGGTCCGTCCCCTCGGCGACGTCGTCGTGCTGATGCCACCCCTGTCGATGGGTGATGAGGACCTGCGCACGCTGGTCGAGACAGTCACCGCCGCAATCCACACGGTCGTGCGGTGAACGCCTTCGACTGGCTCTCCTCACGTGAGACCGAGCGGATCGCGGCCGGTCTGCGGAGGCACCTCTCCCCACGCAGCTCAACCGAAGCGGGACTGTTGGATCTGGCGTCCAATGACTACCTGGGGTTGAGCCGTGACCCCCGGGTGGTCGAGGCAGCCGCCGAGGCGGCCCGCACATGGGGTGCCGGGGCCACCGGATCGAGACTGGTCACCGGATCGACCGACCTGCATGCCGAGCTGGAGGCGTCATTGGCCGCGCACGTCGGCACCGCGAGCGCGTTGGTGTTCTCCTCGGGCTACCTCGCCAACCTCGGCACGGTCGCGGCCTTGGCAGGGCCTGGAACGCTCGTCGTTTCTGACGCGCAGAACCATGCCTCGGTGATCGACGCCTGCCGGCTGTCACGCGCCCGGGTCGTGGTGGTGCCACACCTCGACGTAGGCGCGGTGCACACGGCCCTCTCCGAACGCATCGAGGACCGTGCTCTCGTAGTCACGGACGCGGTCTTCTCAGTTAACGGGGAGGCGGCTCCCCTGGTTGCTCTGCACGAGGTCACGCGGAGCCACGGGGCGGCCCTCGTCATCGACGAAGCGCACGCGCTCGGCGTCGTCGGAGAAGGTGGGGTAGGCCTTGCAGCGTCACTCGGCCTTGCGAGCGAACCCGACGTAGTGCTCACCGTGACGCTGTCGAAGGCGTTGGGGGCACAGGGCGGAGCTGTCCTCGGCCCCGCCGCCGTCATTGCCCACCTGATTGACGGTGCCCGCCCGTTCATCTTCGACACCGGGCTCGCTCCAAGCGCAGCGGCCTCCGCGCTGGCAGCACTCGACGTCCTCGGCAAGGAACCCTGGCTCGCCGAAGCGGCCAGGGAGCGCGCCGCCGCCCTGGCTCGAATCGCGGCGACGGCGGGACTTCGCCGAGGCACTCCGGACGCGGCCGTCGTCAGCGTCTTGATCGGGTCGCCTGAGGCTGCCATGCAAGCCACGGCCTTGTGTGCTGCGTACGGCGTCCGCGTCGGCTGCTTCCGGCCACCCTCGGTGCCGGACGGTATTTCACGGCTCCGGCTCACGGCTCGCGCCGACTTGTCCTCTGACGACTTGGCCCAGGTAGCGAACGCACTTGGCGCGGTGGCTGAGCAACTCCAGCCATAGCCACGATCCCCACTCCGCGGCCTAGCGCGATCGAGTGCGGGGAAACTGTCCGGTTTCACAGTCCAGACCGCGCAGTTTCCCCACACTCGCTGAGCCCTGCAAGGCGGACGTGCCAGGATGACCGGCCGTGAGCGTCCTTGTCATCACCGGCACCGGGACGGGCGTCGGCAAGACGGTCGTGACCGCAGCGATCGCTGCACTCGCCCTGGCCCGCGGGTCCTCGGTCGCCGTGGTCAAGCCCGGGCAGACCGGGGTCGCGCCGGACGAGCCTGGCGACGTAGAAGAAGTACGGCGGCTGGTCGGCAATCACGCCCCGGCGGCAGGTGCCGCGTTCGACCTAGTTGAGCTCGCTCGCTATCCCGACCCCTTAGCGCCGGCCGCGGCGGCGCGCGTCGCAGGAGTGCCTGCCTACGCCCTGCGCGACGCCGTCGACGTCGTACGGACCCTCGCCGACACGCACCGCCTCGTGATTGTGGAGGGTGCAGGCGGCCTCCTGGTGCGCTACGACGATGAAGGCACCACGATCGCTGACCTGGCGAGGTGGCTGGCTGCACCGGTCGTGCTCGTGACCCACCCGACGCTCGGCACCCTCAACCACACCGCACTGACTCTGGAAGCGATGGCCCATCGTGGCCTCGAGCTCGCCGGCGTCGTCATCGGGTCCTGGCCGAAGGATCCCGACCTGGCCGCCCGATGCAACATCCGCGACCTCGAGACCCTTGCGGCCCGGCCACTCAGCGGCGCACTAGCCGAAGGTGCGGCAGCACTGTTGCCCCACGAGTTTCAGGCGGCAGCGCGCGCCGGCCTGGGGCCGGAGCTCGGCGGTTCCTTCGATGGGGCAGACTTCCGTCGACAGGCCGCTGAGCCCGCCTGATCAGCCGCGCGGGCAATCCAGGCACACCGACCGAGGAGATCTGTGACCGACACGTTGGTGATCGATGAGGGCGCAGGGGCGAGCGACCTGCTCACCGCGGCGCGCGAGCAGGTTCTCGAGCGAGGAGTCGGGCTCGACGAGGCCCAGGTGCTCGCGGTCCTTCAGCTGCCCGACGAGGCGGTGCCCGAGCTGTTGGCATTGGCCCACGAGGTGCGGATGCGTTGGTGCGGCCCCGAGGTCGAGGTCGAGGGCATCGTGTCGTTGAAGACGGGTGGCTGCCCCGAGGACTGCCACTTCTGCTCGCAATCCGGGCTCTTTTCATCACCGGTGCGTGCGGCCTGGTTGGACATCCCGTCGTTGGTCGCGGCCGCCGTGGAGACGGCTGCCACCGGCGCCACGGAGTTCTGCATCGTGGCTGCGGTGCGTGGTCCCGACGAGCGACTGATGGCCCAGATGCGCGAGGCCGTACCCGCAATCCAGGCGGCCTGCGGCATCAATGTCGCCGCCTCCCTCGGGATGCTCACTCAAGAGCAGGTCGACGACCTATCTGGGATGGGCGTGCACCGCTACAACCACAACCTCGAGACCGCCCGGTCGTACTTCCCGCAGGTGGTCACCACTCACACCTGGGAGGAGCGGTGGGAGACCCTGCGCATGGTGCACGAGGCGGGCATGGAGGTGTGCTGCGGCGGCATCGTCGGAATGGGTGAAACCCGTGAGCAGCGCGCCGAATTCTCCGCCCAGCTGGCCTCGCTCGACCCGCACGAGGTGCCGCTGAACTTCCTCAATCCCCGGCCGGGTACACCCTTCGGCGACCAGCCCGTACTCCCAGCAGCCGACGCGCTGCGCACGATCGCGGCGTTCCGGCTAGCGCTCCCACGCACCGTGCTTCGCTTCGCCGGCGGACGCGAGATCACCCTCGGCGATCTCGGCACCCGCGAGGGGCTGCTTGGCGGGATCAATGCCGTCATCGTCGGCAACTACCTGACCACCCTCGGGCGCCCGGCGCAGGACGACCTCGCCCTGCTCGGTGAGCTCTCGATGCCGGTGAAGGCGCTCAACGCCACCCTGTGATGCTCGCCGATAGATTACGTCGATGAGCGCCGACAGCTCCGAACCCCGGATCGAGGGACACGGCGGCGACTTCGCGGTGGCTGCGGCCAAGTTGTACGGCGTCGACACGATGTTCACCTTGTCTGGCGCCCATGTTTTCCCGCTGTATGACGGCGCGGTGAGAGCCGACCCGCCGATGCGGCTCATCGACGTCCGCCATGAACAGACCGCAGTGTTCGCGGCCGAGGCGACGGCCAAGCTGACCCGCACGCCTGGACTGGCGGTGCTCACTGCCGGACCTGGGGTCACCAACGGGATCTCGGCCATCACCAGCGCGTCGTTCAACGGCTCACCGCTGGTCGTCCTCGGTGGCCGCGCGCCGGCGTTCCGTTGGGGCACGGGCGCCTTGCAGGAACTGGACCATCCCCCGCTCGTTGCGTCGGTGACCAAGGACGCCGCCACGATCCGCAGCGTCGACCTGGTGGGTGACCAGGTCTCCGACGCCTTCGGACTCGCCTCGGCCGCCCACCGCGGGCCGGTGTTCCTCGACGTCCCCATGGACCAGCTCTTCAGCCGGGCTGACGTCCCCGCTCCGGCGCGCGTCCCGGCTGCTGCACGGGTCCCCGACGGCGACGACCTGGCAGAGATCGCCGAGCTGCTGAGCGCCGCCAGGCACCCGGTTCTGGTCCTCGGCTCGGACGTCTGGTCCGACGGAGCCGAAGATGCCGCTCGCCGGTTGGCCGAAAAAGCCGGCCTTCCCGTCGTCGCCAACGGGATGGGCCGCGGCCTGCTCCCGCCCGGCCATCCGCTGCTCGTGACCCGCGCTCGGTCGACGGCCTTCGGTCGGGCTGATCTCGTCGTCGTGGTCGGGACACCGCTGGACTTCCGACTGGGGTACGGCGCTTTCGGCGGACGCGATGGTGGCCCGCACGCTCGGGTCGTGCATCTCGCCGACTCCCCAGGGCAGCTGGCCGGTCATGTCGAACTCGCTGCAACCGCGTCCGGCGACTTGTCACTCGTGCTCGACGGAATTGCGGCTGCCTGGACGGGGTCGGTGCGGCGGCCGACGTACGCCGACTGGGTTGATGAACTCCGGGAGCGCGCCGACGCTGCCGTTGCCGCGGACTGCGACGACCTCGGCAGGGACAGCGACCCGATCCACCCGGCCCGCGTCTATGGCGAGCTGATCCCCCGACTCGCCGACGACGCCGTCGTGATCGGCGACGGGGGCGACTTCGTGTCGTTCGCGGGGAAGTACGTCGAGCCGGGCCGTCCGGGTGGCTGGCTTGACCCGGGGCCGTACGGCTGCCTGGGCACCGGTCTCGGCTATGCCTTGGCCGCACGGCTCGCCCGACCGTCGGCCCAGGTGGTTCTGCTGCTGGGTGACGGTGCAGCTGGCTTCTCGCTGATGGATGTGGACACCCTGGTCCGGCACGGGCTGCCCCTCGTGATGGTGGTGGGAAACAACGGGATCTGGGGGCTGGAGAAGCACCCGATGCAGTTCCTGTACGGCTATGACGTGGCCGCCGACCTGACGCCACAGACCCGCTACGACGAGGTTGTGCAGGCCCTCGGTGGTGACGGTGAGATGGTCACGAAACCGGGCGAGATCGGCGCCGCCCTTGACCGGGCCTTCGCCTCGTCATTGCCTTACCTGGTCAACGTGATCACCGACCCGACGATCGCCTACCCGCGGGCGACCACTGGTGTCTGACCCGTCTCCTGCCCTGACAGCCTTAGAGATCCGACCGGTCCGACCTGAAGAGATCGATCTCGTGGCAGACCTCACCGTCAACGCCTACATCGTCGGTGGCGGACTTGAGCAGGACTCCGACTACATCCAGACACTGCGCCGGGCAGGGGATCGCGCGGCTGCCTCCCCGTTGTATGTCGCCCTGCGTGACGGCACGCTTGTCGGCGCTGTGAGCCTGTGCCCGTACGGCACCGAATGGGCGCAGGTCGCCCAGGCCGGGGAGCTCGAGCTGCGCATGCTCGTGGTCTCGCCGGCCGCCCGCGGCACCGGAGTGGCCGACGCTCTCATGGCCGCCGCCTGTGAGCTCGCCGCCGACCGCGGAGACAGCCGGATTGTGCTTTCCGTGATCATTGACAACACCCCGGCTCACCGCCTCTACGCGCGCCACGGCTTCCAACGACTCCCCGAACGCGACTGGTGGCCCACAGCCGAGGCGCACTTGCTCACCTACTCACGCCCAACCTTGGGAGGCTCGCCTCGCTAAAACCAAGGACAGCGCTGCTGCCGGTGGTTCATAGCGCCTCTCAGGCCAAGGCCAGGAACAGTTTCTCCAGCTTCCTCACGTCGACCCCCTCGCTGTCGCCACCGTCGGCCATGCACCGCTGGAGCCCGCTGGCCACGATCGCGAACCCACTCCTGTCGAGCGCCTTGCTGACCGCGGCCAGCTGGGTCAGCACCGTCTCGCAGTCAGCCTCGTCCTCGATCATTCGGATCACGCTTCCGAGGTGACCGTGCGCCCGCTTCATTCGGAGCACGACCGCCTGCATGTCATCCATCGCCAGCTCCACGTCGACTCCTGCCCACACTGACGCCCCGGAACACCCAGAGCACGCCGAAGCATATCCCCCCGGGGGGTTATGCTAGATTGATAGTATCCCCCTGGGGGGATCATGTCCGCCCGCGAGCGAAGGCCGAAACTCATGTCCGTCACTGCAGTCGAACGCCAGTCGCCGCACGGTGGCGCCGTC